>JAPOYT010000112.1 GCA_026706445.1 Chloroflexota bacterium | reverse complement strand
GTCGCTGATGTGGATGTGGATGGTGATGACGCAGGACGACAGCAGCGACGAATCCTTGCGCGCCTTCCAGGATGAGATTGCTTATCAGGATCTGCCCATCGTGCAATCGCAGCGACCGGAGCTGCTGCCGCTCGATTTGCAGGCGGAGCTGCATCTGCGCAGCGACAAGACGGCGATCGCCTACCGCCGCTGGTTGAACGATTTGGGCTTGCGTTACGGGACGAGTTGAGGGAATTCAAGCCACAACTTTCGGCCGAGGCAGACGTATACGCTGCAAAGCGGTGAATCATGCAGCCGGATTGGTCAATCGTCCCGCTCGTGTGAACTTGGGGGCGCGCGCGCCTGTAGTTCGGGGCTGCGGCGTGCAGTCCTGCAGCAAAACCAAAGGCAGGCGAATAATGGAAAAACGCAAAAACGAGTCGCAGTTTGAGCTCGAAATCCGCCGGCGCGTGGAAGCCAAATATGACGAGCGCAACGCCCTCTTGATTCACCTGATCAGTTATGCGGGCGTGAATATACTGGTCTGGATGATTTGGCTGTTTGCCGCTGGCGGCTTCCCCTGGCCCCTGTTTGTCACGCTCTTTTGGGGCATCGGCTTGGCCGGTCATCTGCTGGATTATTACAATAAGCACGGGGGCGGCGCGCAGAGGCGGGAAGAGCGAATCCAGGAAGAAGTCCAGCGCCACTTGGAGCGGCTGGAGGAGCGGGAGCGCGAAATCTATGGCGACGACGAGATGGATGACGCGCTGGACGATGTTGAGCGCCGCCATCTGCGTCTGAGCGACGACGGCGAGCTGGTTCAATTCGATATCGTGGATGAAGACGGTGACATCGAGCGGGATCGGCGAGCCTAGTTCAGCGGCGCGACTATCCCTTGTTAAGACGGGTATACATAATGTTAGAATAGGGGAGAGCGCGAAAAGAAAGCGGAGACGCTAGCGCGATAGACGCATGATTCGGTTAAAAAGACGGAACACGGCTTGGCTGGTGGCAATGGCGCTGCTGATTGGTTTCGCCTTGCTGGCGGCGCCGGTGTCGGCGGCGGTGCAATTGTCGCTGATTGGCGCGCTGGCGGTCGCCGTCATCGCTTCCATGATTGAGTTGGGTCCAGAACGAGCCAGCCTGCTTGATGTGCTGCATCGGGCGCCGGTGCAGCGCCGGATCACGCCGCAAGCCAAAGAAGCGGGGGAGCGGGCGGCATCGCGCGCCGGCTACTTCAATCGCAGCGGCATCATCATGCTGGATATCGGCTTGATCGCCATTCAGAGCGGCGTCGAGGGCTTGGCGATGCGGCGCACGCGCAATATCTCCAAGGACGATGATGGCGTGCGTCCTTTCATCACCTTGCACGTCACGCCGGAAGAGGCGGAGCGGCAGGCGCTGATCCGTTACGAGATTTACAATCATCTGGGCGAAGAGCAATACGTGCACGAAATGAAGACCTTCTTGCGAGAAGGCGAGCTCAGCCTGCTGGCGGATCATCATCTGCCGCTGGCCGGCAATACCAATGTTGATGGCAATGGCGATTGGGATTTGCGCGTCTATGTCGACAACAGCTTGATTGGCATGCACAATCTGATGCTCTCGCCATCGACGCGCGAGCGTCACCGCCGGCTGAGCGGGGAAACGGAGCTTGACGCGTCGCTGAAAGAACGCCGCCGCAACTTGCAGGATGCCGTCATCGTCGACGAAGAGGAACAGCCGCAGACGACGCAGCTGAAAGATCTGCTCCAGCAGACGGGCGGCGCCGGACGCGGAGCGCGCGTCCGCGGTCGGCGCTAGCTGAGGACCAAGAAATGGAAAACCGCAACACCTGGTTTCTCGCGTTTATTTTGCTGGCACTGGGCGCGGTGGCGCTATTGGGCAACAGCTTCCCGGTCATTCTCGTTTTGCTTGGCTTGCTCTTCCTCGTCCGCCAGTTCGATAACGACAGCTCCAGCAGCAATGTGCGAAACGAGTCTTATGATTATGGTTACGAATACGAAGGGCAGTTGGAAGAAGAGGAAGAAGATTACGAATACGAGATCTTTCATCAGCAGCCGGCCAGCGCCGAGCAGCGCGTCTATCGTCATGCGCTCGAATCGGTGACCCGCGCCGGGCTCGACCCCGATGAGGTGCAAGTGCTCGCCGTCGACATCGGCGTGCTGACCACCAAAGAAGAGGGCGAGCCACAGATCTACCGCACCTGGTCGCTGCCCGATGACATCGACTATATCCAGCCCTTTGTGCAGCTGCGCGTACCGACGGAAGCCAACGGCGATATCCGCTTCGAAATCATCGACGCGGTTGGCGACGCCGTTTATATCCACGAGGACAGCTTCAAGCTGACGCGCGGGCGCAATTTCTTGACGCCGAATACGCGCATGCCGCTGCATGACCAGATGGAGCTGGATGGCAAGTGGTCGCTGCGCGTCATCGCCGATGGCGTGACGATCGCCGATCACCGCTTCGAGTATTCGGAAGCGGCCGGCGCCAATATCCGCCGGCACATCGGCGAGGACGGTGAAATCAACACCGAAATGCGCGCGGTCATGGCGGAGAATCGCGTACCGAAGATGTCGCTGGACGATTTGCTCGCTTATCAAGGCGAGGACGACGAGGCGGAGTCTCGCGCGCGCTAATCAGCCGTCCTTGCAAACGCGCGCGCCTTGACCGCATATTCCGCCGCTGTCCGCCGCATCATGGCAATCTCTTCATCCGTGACCGCGCGCATTACACGCGCCGGCGCCCCCAGAATTAGCGAGCGCTCGGGGAATTCCTTACCCTCCGTCACCAGCGCGCCCGCGCCGACCAGGCACTGCGCTCCGATGCTTGCGCCGTTCATGATGATGGCGCCCATGCCGATCAAACTGTGATCGCCAATATGCGCGCCGTGAGCGATGGCGCGGTGGCCGATGGTGACGCCTTCGCCGATGACCAGCGGCATGCCGGGATCGGCATGGCAAATCACCCCGTCCTGGATATTGCAGCCGGCGCCGATACGCAGTGACTCCCGCTCGCCGCGCAGCACGGCGTTGAACCAGACGCTGGCGTCGGCGCCCAAGGTCACATCGCCGATGACGACGGCGCCCCTCGCGATGAAGGCGCTGGGGTGGATGAGGTCGGGCTGGAAGGTGGTGTGGTAGGTTTTCATGTCAGGCACAAGCGAGCCACCGGCTCGCCCGTACAGATTGCATCTTTTGCATGCGGACGTTTCGACGAGGCGCCCCTACATTACTGTCGGCGAACGTGTAACTCGCTAATTGGCAACTATAGATGCTCTGGAATAGATTACACTCCTCTGCGCCCTCTGTGTTGCCTCGTTTCCTCGGTGGTAAAGCCATACAATGCTGTTTGTCGGGCGCAATTAGCCGGCGCGCTCAGCCAGCACCAGCACGTAGGCGCCGGCCGTGTCAGGATTTCCGTCCGTCCCGGCGTAGCGCCGCGCGCGGATATAGTACATGCCGGTGGCCGGTATCGAAAAGTTGTCGATCAGCGAATTCTGGCTGCCGCCGCTGTCGTCGTTGCGCGTCACCACCTCTTGCGCCGAATTGAGCAGTTCCAAGTAAGCGTCCAGGTTGCCGTCGACGCGGGTCATGGAGATTGAAATGACCTCGCCATTGCGTCCGTAGAAGGCGTAGAGATCGTCTTCGTTGTCGCCGCTGATCTTGCCGGTGACGCTGGCGCCAAGACTGAGGCTGACGGCGTCGGCGGGCGCCTCTACCAATGGGTCTTGCAGGATGTCGAGGCTCAGCCGAAAGTCGCCGCTGGTGGTTCCGCGCGCGCGATCATAGCGGGTGGCGATGATGTGATAGCGCCCATCAGCCGGGACGAGATAATCGGTGATCAGCGCATCCTGAAATTCGACGCCGCTGTCGTCATCTTCCTGGAGCGGCGTGAAGGCTTCATCGGCCAGGATGAGGTAACTGTCCAGCTCGCCGCCAGCGCCGCGGACCATGCTGATTGTAATCAGATCGCCCTTTTGCGCTTCGAAGGAATAGAAGCGCTCGAATTGACTATGGCTTAACGCGCCGGCGCGGCTCTCGCCATACTGGATTGGCAGCGGCGCCAGGCGCGTGCTGCCCATGCCGCTGTCGGCTGTTTCTTCGATGCTCAATACGAAGCTGCCCGCGCTGTCGTCATAGCGGGTGGCGACGATGATATAGGGTCCCGTTCGCTCAATGATGAGTCCGTCGATGCGCGCGTTGCGCGTGTCTCGGCTCTGGTCGTCATTCTTGGCGATCTCGAAGCGCTCGCTGTCGACGACTAGCAGGTAAGGGTCGAGCGTGCCTGAGGAGCGCACCATCGAAATCGTCAGGATATCGCCTTGCTCGGCTTGGAATGTGTAGAAGACTTCGGCCTTTGTGTCGCTGATGGTGCCGATGACCGAGTCGTTATAGCGCAGCGCGCTGCCGCCCTCGGAGAGCACGCCCTTGCGCGTCATGCGCAGCTCGTAAGCGCCGGCTGTCTTGCCGAGGCTGTGGCCGAAACGCGCGACCACGACGAAGTAACGTCCGCTAAGCTCCATCGTCAGGTCATGCTCGACGCCAAGCCCAGCCTCCGAATCGTCGCGATGCAGCGCCAGCTTTCCGCTGTTGTCGAAGATGCTGAGCATGGGATCGAGATCGCCGTCGGTGACCTCCAGCTCGAAGCGGATCACCTCGCCGCGCAAGCCTTTGATGGTGAATACATCGCGCGGGTTGTCATCGTTCAGCCGTCCGCTGATGACGCCTTCCTGGTCAATCGCGCCGTCGCCGGCGGGGATTTCGCGCGGCTGCGCCATAGCCATCGATGACAGCAGCAAGAGCAGCAGGAGCGCGGGGAAGCCGAACAGTCTCATGTTGCCATTTTAGCGGAGTTTCAGCCGAGCGGCGCAAGCGGGCCGTACGAGGTTTCGCCGTTCTGACGCAATGGCAGCGCCAGTTCAAAAGTAGTGCCGACGCCGATTTCGCTGCGGAAACTGATTTGGCCGTGATGGAAGTCGAGCGCCTGCTTGGCGATTGCCAAGCCCAAGCCCGAGCCGGGCAGCAAGCCAACATTGGAAGCGCGATGAAAAGCCAGGTAGAGGTATTTCGCTTCTTCTTTCGGTATGCCGATGCCTTGGTCGGACAGGCTGATGCGCGCCCAGTCGCCGTCGCGCCACAGTCGCAGGCGCACATCGCCGCCAGCAGGCGAATACTTGATGGCGTTGCTCAGCAGATTCCCCAGCGCCCGCCGCAAGAGCTTCGCATCGAATTCGGCCGGCATTTGATCGGCATCGCAATGGAAATGGAGCTTGTGGGATCCGCGCCGACAGAGTCGGAAGCATTCGATAATATCGCGGCAAAAGGCGACAAGATCGTGGCGCGCGGCTTTGAATTCCACATCTGAGCGCTCCGATTTGCTCAGGCTGACGACATCGCTGACGATTTCGTTCAGTTGCTTGACTTGCAGACTGATGTTTTCGAGGTACTGCTGACGCTCATTCGCGGTCGCGCGCAAGTCATACTGCGCCAGCAGATCGCGCGAAAGCTGGATGGAGGCGAGCGACGCGCGCAATTCGTGCGACATCATCGACAGGCAGCGCTGCTTCATCGCCCGCCGGTCCTGCTCCTGATCCAACTGAAATTGAGCGTGTTTCAGCTCGGTGATATTCTCGTGGGCGACGATCAGCCGCAAGTCTTCGTGCCAGCAGAAGCGGCGCGCGCGAACGACAAAGAAACGCCGCTCGCCGAGCCTGTATTCAATCTCGAACATTTCGCGCTCGCCGGCGGTTAATTCACTCATTCCCTCCAGCAAGAGCGACGGCTGCGGCAGATCCATCCCTGCGAATTCTTGGCATAGCGCCGGATACTTCAGGCCCAATCCGTGATCGGGAATGGGCGGCGCATTATCGGCCGCCAATTGTCGCCATGCGGCGTTAACGCCGATGATCTCCATACTGTGGTCGAGAATCGCGATGTGGACGAGCAGGGTATCGAGGGCGGACTGAATGAAGCCTTCGGCTTCCGGTCTGACGTTTTGGAAGTTGGGATCGATGGGTACGATCACGAGTTCCTCGGGATGAAGACAACAATCGAATCCTAATTAGATTCTATCATGATTATCTCTTAACCGCAGAAAATAACAGAAAAAGACACACATATTTGCGAAAGCGCACACAATATAACAATTTGATGCTGTTTAGCAGCTTGTGTTGCGCTATGTGCAATGCGGTGTTGGCTCTAGGCGCAGGTGGTTGGTTTGGCGCGCGACGCGGCATCGCCCGGCTCGTCTTTCCCTGTATCAATCCGTCGCGCATGTTATAATCTCAGGCAATTTCTCGCGATCGTCGCAAAGGCGGTGAAGGGCATTGCGTCGAGTATTGTTCGTTTGCTGCGCGCTGGCGCTGGGCATTTCGCTAAATTTGGCGCAGCCCGAAGATGAGGATCTTGTCCATACCGTTGGCGCTGGCGACACCTTGATCTCGATCGCGCATGCTTACGGCGTCACGCTGGATCAACTTTTGACACTGAACAGCCTGCGTCCGGAAGCGCTTCTGCAGATCGGTCAAGGCCTGATTGTCATACGCGCCCCGGAGTATGCCGACGACGGCGAGACCTCCGTCGATGATGCCGATGTCGACGAGGGCGAAAACGCGGTAGGCGGCGCCCGGCAGCGCGCTGATTTGCCGCCGGCGCCGGTGGCGCAAGCGGACGCGCCCATGCGCGATCCCGCTGATATTAGTCCGCGCTTATGTTTCACCGTGTTTCAAGATGAGAATCATAATGGCATGATGGAGCCGGGCGAGGATCAGCTTTCGGACGCGACGATTCGACTGCTGGATGACGAAGATACTGAGCTCACGCGTTATACAAGCGATGGCGCCGCCGAGCCGATTTGCCCGCGCGGTCTGGAGCGCAAGCCGTACTTGATCGTGGGCGAGGCGCCGCCGGGTTACGGCTGGACGAGCGCCGCCCGCGTGCAAGTTGATCTGCGAAAGGGCGGGCTGGTCATGGTCGACTTCGGCGCAAAAGCGGGCTTGGAAAGCGCGCCGATCCCGCCGCGGACGCCAGCGGGCGCTGACGATGAGCAATTGGAAGACGCGCCGCGAAGTCTCTTGCGTGAATTCAGCGGGCTATTCGCGCTTGGCTTGGCGGTCATCGTGTTGAGCAGCGGCATGGCGGTATCGCTATTTGTTTGGGGGCGCGGATGACGGCGCGCCTGCCGGAGCGCAAGCGGCGATTGCGCTGCTGGCTGCCATTGATATGCCTCCCTCTTATTTTGACGAATTTGCTGGTGGCGCAGGACACGGGGCAGGTCTGTGTGCAGAGCTTTGAAGATCGCGACGCCGATGGAACGCGCGATGCCGACGAGTGGTCGGTCACGCGGGGCATCGGCGCCGGCTTACGCAACGTGGCCGGCGTCACCATCGCTTCCCGACTCTTGGAAGACTCGCCCTTTGCCGCCAGGGGCTTGATCTGCTTTGAGCAGCTGCTTGCCGGCGATTATCAGATCACCATGACCAGCGCCGAATTCGCGGGCACGGCAGCGTCGACCTTCGCCGCGTCGGTGAACCCGGGCGCCGCGCCGGCGCTCATCGAATACGGTGTTCGCCCCTTGCAGGCAGCGTCGGGTAGCGCTAAGCCTGGGATCTCGCTGGATGCGGAGGCTGCCGACGCCCTGGCAATCGCCTTGATCGGCAGCATGACGGCAGGCGCGGCTATGAGCGTCGTTGGTCTGCTGATCTTCCTCCTGATCCTTCGCCGCCGCAGCCAACGCGCGTCGCCGGCGCCAACGGTCAGGGGCAAAGCGCCGCCGCCCTTCGCATCCCATGCGGATGTTGACCCGCTTCATAAACTCGCGCCCAGCGCCGATTCGCCTCCGCTCTTCGCCGATGAGGAGATTGATGCGCCGAGGCGCGCCGAATCATGACCTTTCTAAAGGACAATTAGCGCCGTGCAGGGCAGCGATCAACATAAAGGGCTATTTCACAGCGAGGCCGATTTGCGGCTCGCCCGCGAAAATCTCCAACGCGAGCCGATGCGAGGGGCGCTGGCTCGTTTGGAAGCAGCGGATCCCGACCCGCTCGCGCGCGCCAATCTGTCCGCTTTGCGCGGTCAATTGCTTGGCGAGCCTGAAGCTGGAATCCGCGCCGCCGCCGTCTTGAATGAAGCCGACATCATTCGTGATCGGGGAGATCAACTGGATGATATCAAATGTTCGCTGGGCTGGCTTTCAGTGATGGCGATGCTGCGCGATCATCCAGCCTGGGATGCGTCCTGGCTCGATGCCATCGCCTCCATGCTTTCGCGCGTTGATGATTCGGACGATAAGCTGCGCGCGCTTTGGTTGGGCGCGCTGAGGCTGGCGGCCGGCATCTTGCTGGAAAGCGAGACTGAAATCGAGCGCGGCGCCGCTGTCTACCGGGCTGCGGTTGAGCGGTTGATTCACCCCGAAGGTTTTCTCAAGGGCATCGCCGATGCGCCCGACGCGCCCGCGCGCTATGAGGCGCAAGTTTCGGGCTGCTGCGCCTTGGTCCTGCTGGCGGAAATGGCGGCGCCGCTCGGGCTGGGCTTGTGGTCCTTTGAAAGTCGCGCGGTCGGCATTTTCACCGCGGTCACCTACACGCACTTCTATTATTTCTTCCCCGAGAAATGGCGCTGGGAGGAAGGGCTGACGCTCGAGCGCACGCGCGCCATCATGCGAAGTGAAGGCGCCTTCATGGAACTGGTGAATCGGCGCAATCCGCCGCAGGGAATCGAGCAATTCCTCGCCGAGCAGCGTCCGCTTTTCTGCGCTTGGGGCGGCGGCTTGACGACGCTGACGCATGGGCTGGCGCCGCCGAAGAAGAAGCGGCGGTGGCGGTTGTGGTGATAAAACGCCGGGGGGAAGTGTATCCTTTTCGGTTGAAATAGGTAAATTGCATCCACCTGACAGTCTGTAGGGGCGAGCGTA
>JAPOYT010000206.1 GCA_026706445.1 Chloroflexota bacterium | reverse complement strand
TTTCAATATCAACAAGCTGCGTGTAGAATTCGTCTTTCTTGTTGGTCTTCGCTTGGTGCAAGTTCCGATTCGCTGACACAGTTCAACTCGCCTTCGCTTGAAATTACGCAACGAGCGGAATTTTAGCATATTTGTTTTATTCTTTGAACCCTCTGTGCCGTCTCCGCCTTTATGCCACAACCTACTCCTCGCGACCACACAGTCGCCCCGCGCCCACTGACCGGAAACCATTGGCGCAATCCACGCAAACCGTCTCGATTCCGCAATCAAACCGCCGAGCAGTACAGGTTCCTCCGCAGGTCTGTGTCTACGCGACCCGCATTTTGGGGGAGGGATTGACGGTGGGGGCTAATTCAAGTTCTGGAAGATGCCGGCCGCGCCCATGCCGCCGCCGATGCACATCGTCACCATGCCGTATCCGCTTCCGCGCCGTTTCATTTCGTTGATAATTTGCACGGTGAGTTTGGCGCCGGTGCAACCGAGCGGATGACCGAGCGCAATCGCGCCGCCGTTGACATTGACGATTTCCGGATTCAATTCCAGCTCGCGCATCACCGCCAGCGATTGGGCGGCGAAGGCTTCATTCAGCTCGATGATGTCGATGTCGTCGAGGCTCAATCCGCTGCGCTCAAGCGCTTTTGGCACAGCTTTGATGGGTCCGACTCCCATGATTTCGGGGCGGACGCCAGCGACAGCGAAACCGACAAAGCGCGCCAATGGAGTGAAGCCCAGGCGCTCGGCTTTCTCGCGCTCCATGACGATGACGGCGGCGGCGCCATCGCTCAAGGGGCTGGAATTGCCGGCGGTGACGGAACCGTCCGGCTTGAAGACCGGTTTGAGGCCGGCGAGCGCTTCCAGCGTGGTTTCGCGGCGCAGATGCTCGTCTTGGTCGAGGACCTTGGCGACCGTCGCTGGCCTGCCGTCGGCGCCGACAACCGTCTCTTCCCACTCAAAGGGTTTGATTTCCTGCGCGAAGAAGCCGGCGTCGGTGGCGGCAGCCGCTTTGCGGTGGCTGTTATAAGCGAATTCGTCCATGTCGTCGCGGCTGATGCCAAATTCGGCGGCGACGCGTTCGGCGGTCAAGCCCATGCTCATATAAACATTGGGATCATGTTCCGCCATGTGTGGATTGGGGCTGAGATGGTGGCCTGTCATCGGCACGGAAGACATTGATTCGGCGCCGCCGGCGATGACGACATCGGTTTGGTCGGCGATGACGCTATTGGCCGCCAGCGCGATCGTCTGCAAGCCGCTGGAGCAGAAGCGATTGACCGTCTGCCCCGGCGTATCCACCGGCAGTCCGGCGCGCAGGGCGATCACGCGGGCGAAGTTCATGCCTTGCGATCCCTCGGGCATGGCGCAGCCCATGATGACATCGTCGACCGCGGCCGGATCAAGCATGCCTTCGGTTTTGTCCAGCAGGTCGGCGATGACGGTCGCCGCCATGTCATCCGAGCGGGCGTTTTTCGTTAGCCCGCGGATGGCTTTGCCCACGGCCGTGCGCGACGTCGCGACTATGACTGCCTGGCGCATAACAGATCCCTTCGAGTGCTTCACATCTGTATCTTAGCGAATAACGGCGTGGGGTCAATGCAGCGCGTGGGCTGTGGTAATATGAGCGCTAGGGTAATGGAGTACTGGCATGGCAAATGAACTAGCCCTGAAGTCGTTTCGACTAAAGAACTTTAAGGCTATACGGGATAGCGGTGTCGTCAAGTTCACGCCACTGACTGTATTGATTGGTGACAATGGCTCGGGCAAGAGCAGTTTTGTTGAGGGTCTGCAGACTTTCCAGCGCATAGTATTGGACGGGCTAGACGATACGATGAATTTATGGCGCGGCTATGAAAACATTCGCCATGGCGCTGCGCCACAAAGCACGGCAAATCGCGCTGATACAAGGGTTCATCAAGAAGGCGTAATTGAATTCAGTCTAAGCCATCGCGTACCGATCGAAAACGAAACAAAGGATTCGCAATCGCATTCGAATGTCCTGAAAGTGGCATGCGCCCCGGATGGAGATGAAATATTCATCATGGAAGAGCGATGGAATGTGAGCGGACAGAAGTATATGGCTCGCGATTCCGAAGGTTACTTGTATGATTCAAACGGTGAGAGATTGGGTGGCGGAATAACGTTCCCAATCGCGCTACCTTTTGAGTTTGAGGCGGAGGCCCTGCAGCCAGGCAAATCACTCATTAGCAGTAGCAGAGCAACTCCTTACATTGTCTTTTCCTTAGCTTCGTGGCAATTCGTGACACTCAATGCCTGGACCATGGGAGAACCGCAGCCGATTCAGCGCACTGGTGGAATGATCCATCTTCGTAGTGACGGTTCAAACATTGCAGAGTATTTGAGCGGTATTCGCGAACATGATGAAGATGCCTTTGAAGGCATTTTGGAGACTCTACAATATGTCTTACCATATATGAAAGACTTGAAGCCAGAACTCACTGACGTACTTGGTCGACAGTCGCACTTGGAAATGAGCGAAGCCGATTTCAAGGTAAAGGGCTGGTTACTGTCAACCGGTACGTTGCGAATACTGGCGCTTCTCGCCCTATTCCGTCATCCCGAACCGCCGCCAGTTATCGTCATTGAAGAAATCGAAAACGGGCTCGATCCACGTACAATTCATCTTATCGTAGAAGAATTGCGCAACTTGGTGGAAAGTGGTCGTTCACAGGTCATCGTCACCACGCATTCGCCCTACCTGCTAGATTTGCTTCCCTTATGGTCAATTGTCTTGGTGGAACGCTCTGAAGACAAAGGACCTGTTTTCTCTCGACCGGACGACAATCCTGCGCTCGAAAAATGGGCGGAAAAGTTTGGTCCCGGCAAACTGTACACCATGCAGGGCCTCAGTCTTGGAGAAGGGGGATGAAAGTCGGCTTAATCTTAGAAGGTTTGCCAGATCGTAAAGTGATGGAGTACTTGGCGAAACGGATCAATCCTGAAATCAAAGTTGTGTCTCGAACCCTTGGAAAGAAGCCGGATTTGATTGCTGATTGTGGCGAGATAGCAAAACTCTTGCTCGAACTTGGCTGTGACCGCGTCATCATTGTTTGGGACCTGTTCCCAGCTGAATGGGAAAACCCTGTCAGAACGAAACAGTTGAGCATAAAGAAAACCAGGCCCGCGTGTGGGCAAGATCGTAAACGCATTAAGAGTGAGCTTGAGAAAGCCGCTGTTGATCTTTGCCGCGTGTGCCTCGTATGTATTGACGCAATGCTTGAAACTTGGCTTCTTACAGACATAAGAGCCGTAAATGTTGTACTCTCTACAAAGACTCGCAGGGCAAACGTCAAGCCTCCGCCAAAGCTAGAACGCAATCAGGACCCCAAGACCCTGATGATCAATGTCTTTCGTCGCGAAGGACGAGGACGAAAATCGGTTTACAGCGACGTAGACGATGCCATCAGAATCGCGAAGGCGATCCCTAAAGATTCCAGGGACTTGAATAAGTTGCGCAAGCTCGATTCATTTGTCCAATTTGAACGCTGTATTGCAAACGATTAGGCAGTGAGCAAACTCAAGAACTAATTCCGCAGCGGCTTGTTCGTCCGCAGCATGTGCATGATGCGCTCCTGCGTCTTCGTCTCCATGATCAAGCTCAGGAAAGCCTCGCGCTCCAGGTTGAGCAGATACTGCTGATCGACCCACTGCGGCTCGGCGAGCGCGGCGCCAGTTAGAATGTAGGCCAGCTTCTTGGCGATCAGGGCGTCATGCTCGCTGGCGTAACCCGCCTCTAGGTAGCCCGCAATTCCAAGCATCAGCGCGGCGCAGGCATCGCGCCCGGCGGCATAGACCGGCTCCGGCTTGCGCGATGAATAAGTTTCGCTCAATGCCAGCGCCAGCGATTTCGCCTCGCCCAGCAAGTGAGCGCGGTTCATCACGATCACATCCGCCGAAGCCAGCATACCGAGCGCCTTGGCTTCTTTGGCGCTGCCGCTGACCTTGGCCCTGGCGATATTCTCGAATGCCTTCCGCAAGCCGGCCAGCACATCATCGGCGCCGGCGCTAGCCAGCGGATTGACCAGTCGGCGAATCATCTCTTTGCAGCCGCCGCCAGCCGGAACCAAACCGACGCCGACCTCGACCAAGCCCATGTACAGCTCGGCATGGGCGACGACCGCGGTCCCCGACATCACCAGTTCAGCGCCGCCACCGAGCGCCATGTTGTGCGCGGCGACGACAACCGGCTTGGGCGCGTAACGCAGCGCTTGCGTCAAGTCTTGCAGGGCGACGAGCGTCTTCTCAATGCCTTCCAGCCCAGCCATCAGCGCGGACGGATCCAGGTTGGCGCCGATGGAGAATCGTTCGCCATCGTTGCCGATGACCAGCGCCCTGAACTCTTCCTCGTTGAGAAGTTCCAGCGCTTTCCAGCCCGATTCGATCAAGCCGGGGGTGATGCTGTTGTGCTTGGTATTGAACTCCCACAGCAGGGCGCCAGCGCCCATGTCGTAGACGCGGCCATCGCCATTGCTGTAAACTTCCGCGCCTGACGCGCGCAGCTCAGCGACGGTAATTTCGCGCGGGTCTTTGACCAAGAGCATATAGGCGCGGTCTTGCGGACTGAAATAGCCGACGACTTTGCCAGCTTCATCGCGCTGGTAAAACGCGGCCTTTCCAGCGGCGATCATCGCCTTGACCCAATCCGCCACCGGGTAGCCGTCCGCTTCGAAGCGATCGACAGTCTCCGCGACGTCGATGGCATCCCAGATTTCAAAGGGACCCAGCTGATGGGCGAAGCCCCACTTCTGCGCGTTATCGACATTGACGATGGTATCGGTGATTTCGGGCACGCGATTGGAGGCGTATGCGAGCAGAAAGGCATGCAAATGATAGAGATATTGGCCCGCGCGGTCATCGGCGTTGATCAGCAGGCGGATACGCTCGCCAAGCGGTTCAACTTTGCGAAATTGCCCGACGCTTTCGAAGCGCGGTTTGCTGGGCGGCTCGTATTCCAGCGTATCCAGGTTTAGCGCCCACAGTTCTTTCTTTCCGCCATCGCGCCGCATATGAAAAAAGCCGCGCGCGGTCTTGCGTCCCAGCCAGCCGCGTTTCAGCAACTCGTCGGAGAGCGCCGCGTTTTTCTCGTGCATCAGAAGTTCACGGGCGGGATCATCGGGAATCGCGTGGTAGAGGTTGCGCGCGACGCCGACGGCGATATCAAAGCCGACCAGATCATTCAAACTGAAAGTCGCCGTCTTGGGCCGTCCGATGAGCGGACCGGTCAGGGCATCGACTTCCTCCACGGTGTAGCCATGATCGAGGGCGTAGTTGGTCGCCTGCATGCCGGACATGGACATGAAGCGATTGCCGATGAAGTTGGGGCTGTCCTTGCAAAGGACGGTACCCTTGCCGAGCGTCTCGGCGCCAAAGCGCAGCATGAATTCTGTGATATCGGGATCCGTGCCAGTGTGCGGGATGATTTCCAGCAGACGCAAATAACGCGGCGGATTGAAGAAATGCGCGCCAAGGAAGCGCCGTGTGAACCGCGCGGGCAAGCCCTCGGCGATGCTGGCGATGGGAATGCCGGACGTATTGGTCGTCACGATGGCGTCGTTACGCACGAACTCTGCCAGACGCGCCATCAGCCCTTGTTTGATTGCGAGATTCTCGACGATTGCTTCGACCACCCAATCGGCGTCGCCGACTCGCTCCAGATCGTCGGCGATATTGCCGATGCTGATATTGGCGAGATCGTCCGGGCTGTAGAGCTGCGGCGGGCGCATCCGGCCCAGCGCCTTGAGATTGGCGGCGACGAGGGCGTTTCGCGCTGTGGGTCCATCGGCCCGCGAACTGTCTTTCGCTGGAATATCAAGCAGCAGCGTTTCGATGCTGACGCCGGCCAAGAGCGCAGCGATGCCGCCGCCCATCGCGCCCGATCCAATCACCGCCGCTTTCTTAATCTGAAATCCCATCTGCGCCTCGCCTTTCAGCGGAGAATCTGACACTCACTCGGATTATGCGCGATTCACCAGGGAAGCTCTCCCCCATCGTACTGGAAGAACTTGCCGTTGTCGGCAGGCCTCAGGCGCTTGATGAGCTTTCGCAGCGCGCTAGCGGATTCTTCCGGCTTGAGGGCGGCGCTGGGTCCGCCCATATCAGTTTGCACCCAGCCGGGATTCACGGTGACAGTCGTGATGCCAGCCATGGCGCTGTCAAAAGCGAGGACGCGCGCCGCCATGTTCATCGCCGCCTTGCTCATTCGATAAGCGTATGAACTGCCGCTGGTCCGCTGCAGCGAACCCAAGCCGGACGAGATCATGACAACGCGCGGATTGTCGCCAGTTTTCAGCAATTCGCGGCAAGCCTGCGTCAAAATCAGCGGGCTGACCGCGTTGGTTGTGATCACATGGCTGACTTCGGTGGAGGTCAGCTGCCCGAGGCTGCGACCGCTATCGTCGCCGCCGATGCCGGCATTGTTGACGAGCAGGTCTAACCCGTCGGTTTCTGCCGCGACCGCCTTCACGGCGCTATCGATCGACGACTCGTCAGTGATGTCCAATTGCAGGACTGTGACGCGCTGGGGGTGATGTTGCGCGAGTTCGGTCAGGGCGTCGGCGCGTTTGGGCGCGCGGCAGGTCGCGAAGATGCGCGCGTCGTCTTGCAAGAGTTGGCGCGTCAATGCGAGGCCGATGCCGCGGTTGGCGCCTGTGATGAGGCTGGTTTGCATGTTGAGTCCTTACTCGCTTTCCGTTATCCACTTGGTGGCAAAACCGCATCGTCTTCGAACTCACTCAAACTCTCCGGGTCGAATTCAAAGACTCTGATTTCGCGTCTGCGAATGCCGATGTCGTGTTCCATCAATAAGTCCAGAAGTCGTTCACCGTCTATCAGGGTGATGGGTGCTGCACCCTTGTCAAACGCTGCCGCTTTCGCAGTTTTTGAGAATTTACCTGTGGAAACGATTGTGGCACGAACGGCGTCAAAGCGATGCAGCGACCCTCTTAGGCTGTCCAAGACAACTCGCCCAACATTTGCTTGCTGACGCTTGACTTGTATGACTTCGCGAACGCGACTGATGCCTAACTCAATATCGCCGACGACGTCGACGCCTTTGTCGTTTGTCACAGAAGTTACCTCAACATTGTCATAGCCCATTGCTTCGAGCAGGCGTTTGATCAGATGCTCAAATGCGTATGGCTGCATAGTTTGCAGAAACTCACCGAGCTGCTGCCTTGCGCTTGTGTTGTTCCTATTTACCTCTTCTTCGAGTGTGGGCCGTTCTTTGTCATTGAAACTTCCCACGCGGCGCAAATATTCTAAGCCCGCGTCGGTTATACTGTATTTGCTCTTCTTCTCAATCAAGCCGCGGCGACGGAGATTAATCAGTCGATATCGTTGCGCCACTAATCCTGAATTCTTTGGCGAGAAGGTGCTGTGGGAATGGAGCCAGCCCCGAAATTCTGTGAGGAAATCATTCTCAGTGCCTGGACTCTTATCCGCGACTTCCGAAAGAATCACGAGAATGCCTTCGTAACAGTCAATCTTTTCTAGCGTCGAGTCGTCACATTTGAGGAATTGCTGTCCAGTAGCAGTCAAAGAAAAACAGTCACCGTCAAAGACCCCGAGGCAATTATTCTGCGCCAATTCCACGGTGTTAAATGCGTAATGTGGCAAGACTTTCGTCTCGTGCCAAATCCGATGGGCTAATTCTTGGTCTTCTAAGGAGATCACCACAGGAATGTACTCGTGCGGTGTCTTCCAAATTCCCTTGAACTCTGGCGACTTCCACTTGTCGTTAATGGATTTGTTCATGGACTGCCAATTCGAAAGCCGTACACCTTCCAATACGCGCAGGACCCGCCGAGCATCTTCATAAACTGGCATCCAGGTAGTAATGGGATATTTCTCCGCCATGACAGTATTCCTCTAATCCGAAACCCGCAGCGCCGCCAGCCAGGTATCCACCATCACGTCGGCCACATCCTCAGCGCTGAGCCGCCCGCCATCGCTGTACCAGACGCTGACCCAGTTGTGCCCGCCCAGCATGGCGCGCGTCACCGTGGGGGCGTCAACCTGGCGGAACTCGCCGGCGCAGATGCCCCCGAGCAAAACATTGCGAAACAAGCCCTCGAAATAATCTCGCCGAGCGATGAACCGACTCCGGCGCGCTCTGAACTCTTCCATCAACTTAGCGCCGCCGTATCGATTGCCGCCGCTTGCGTTGAGCAAAGGACGGACCTCGAATATCATTGCGGCGGCAAACTCTACATTTTCGGCTACGCTCACGACATGGTAACGGATCATTTGTCCGAGCTTCTCGGTATTGGACAAGTCCGAAGCCGCGATGTTCTCCAACTCGGCGATGCCGATGTCCAGCCCGCCTTCGAGCACATTCAGCAACAGGAAGTCTTTGTTCCTGAAATGATGATAGAGACTGGCGGCGGTCAAGTTCACTTTGGCGGCGATGTCTTTCATCGTCGTCGCTTCATATCCCTTGTGGCGAAATATTTCCGCAGCGGCCGACAGAATGTCTTCACGGTCTACCGTTTGGTCTGCTGGTTTGCGCGCCAAGTCATTGCTCCTTTCGGTTTCACGCGGAATCCATTGCCTGAACAGCGGTTCGATTGTAGATTAGGGTCTCTAAGGTTTCAAGCCAGCAAAAGTCAGAACACCGCGCGCTTGCGCGTCGAAGAACCGGCCGAACATTCGGTCAGGACGCGATGCTACACATCTCGCCCGAAGCAACTATAATGAGCGCGTTACCCATTAGGCGGGAAACAGCGCATGCTCGAATCGCGCTGGCCGGCGCAGGATCTCATATTCTTCGACTGCGACAGCACGCTTTCGACGATTGAAGGCATCGATGAATTGGCGCGTCTGAAGGGCAAGGAAGGACGCGTCGGGCTGCTGACCAACAAAGCGATGGATGGCGAGCTCGACCTGGCCGATGTTTACGGCAAGCGCTTGCGAGCCATCAAACCGACGCGCGCGCAGCTGAAAGCGGTCGAGGAGCGCTACTGGCAGACTGCGGTCGAGGACGCGCCCGAAGTCATCGCGGCGCTTCACGCGCTGGGCAAAGCCGTATTCATCATCAGCGGCGGCTTAATCGACGCGGTGAAGGGTTTTGGGCGGCGGCTGGGTGTCGATTCGGCGCGCATTCGAGCGGTGGAGTTGGAATACAACGAGCTTTCCGGGCGCTGGTGGGATTATGCGGAGCCGCAGGCGCAGCAAACGCAGACCTATCTCGATTATGACGAGGGTCCCTTGACGATATCCAGCGGCAAATCGGCCATCATATCCGACATGGCGCGTGACCGGCCCGGCCGGCGAATGATGGTTGGCGATGGCTCATCGGACTTGGCGACCAAGGACGATGTTGATCTCTTTGTGGGTTACGGCGGGGTCATCGCGCGCGATATGGTCAAGGCGGAGTCGGATATTTTTGTAAGCTGCCCGTCCTTGGCGCCGATACTTCCACTGGCTGCTGGTCGCCGCGGCTGGGAGTCGCTGCGGGGCACAGCGCATGAGCCGACTTATCGCAAGGGCATCTCGCTGGCATTGCAAAGCGAATGCGTCGCCTTCCGCGACGAATCATCGCGAAACCGATTCATCCGCGAATTTGAGGACATCTTCTGAGCATGGATTACCAGGCGATTATCTTTGATATGGACGGCTTGCTGGTCGATTCCGAGCCGGTTTGGCATGAGGTCGAAGTTGAGTTGATCGAAGCGCATGGCTATGTCTACAGCGACGAGCTGCGCGAATCGGGCGTTGGCATGCGCGTCGATGAATTCGCCGCCATTTTGCAGCAGCATTATCCCAGGCTGGGCGAGACGCCGGCCGCCATTGAAGCGGCCATCACCGGGCGCATGATGAGCCTGCCGGCGGGCAGGATTCAAGCGCGGCCCGGCGCCGATGAACTCTTGCGATATGTCGCCGAGCTTGGCATCCCGCGCGCGATCGCGTCGAGTTCATCCCAGAGAATCATTGAGCATTTTGTGCGGCTGATGGGCTGGGACGCGCTGATTCCGCAGCGTTACTCAGCCGAGTTTGTCGCGCGGGGCAAGCCGGCGCCCGATATCTATCTGCGCGCGGCGGACCAACTAGGCTGCGCGCCCGAGAGCTGCCTGGCGCTGGAGGACAGCCGCTTAGGCACGCAGGCGGCGCTGGCGGCCGGAATGACTTGCTATACGGTGCCCGATCTCTCCCATTCGAAATTGACAGACTTTGCCGATATCAACGACAGGATCTATGGCAGCCTGAATGAAATTCTGGATGAATTCCGACTGAAAAGGATATTCGCTTGAGTCAGCAGCGCGTTGTGGTCGCCACCGATCTCACAAGCGAGAGCATCGCTCTGCTGAAATCGAGCGGCGACTTCACGGTCGCGATTGTGCCGCCGAAGACTGCCAGCGTGCGCGCCGCGCTGCAAGAGGCCAGCGCAATCATCACGCGCTCGGACTTTACGCTGGACGCGCCTTTGCTCAAGCAAGCGCCGAAGCTGCGATTGATTGCGCGCATGTCGGCCGGGCTGACTGGCATCGACATTGATTGCGCCACCGAGCGCGGCATCCTGGTGATGAACGCGCCGGGCGTCAGCGCGGTTTCCGCGGCCGAGCACACGCTGACGCTGATGCTGGCGTTGAATCGGAATCTGCCGGCGGTGCACGAGAGCCTGCGCGAAGGCTGGTGGCTCTTCGACCGGGCGCAGCAAATCGGCGTTCAGCTGCATGGCAAGACGATTGGCCTCATTGGTCTGGGGCGCGTCGGGCAGCGGGTGGCGCGTCTTTGCCTGGCGCTGGGCATGACCGTATTGGCTTATGATCCCTATATTCGCGAAGAACAGGTCAACGACCGACGCATACAATTGGTCGGATTGCGAGAATTGTTGAGCGCGTCCGATTACGTCAGCATGCACGTGCCGGCGACGAAGGAAACGGTCGACTTTTTTGACGCTGAGGCGCTGGGCATGATGAAACGCGGCGCCTGTTTCATTAACACGGCGCACGGCGACGTGGTCAAGGAATCGCTGCTGGCGGAGGCCCTGCTTGACGGACGCTTGGGTGGTGTGGCGCTCGATGTCTGGAATGAGGAGCCGCCCTTCAACAGTCCCTTGATCGGCATGGACAAAGTCATTCATACGCCCCATATCGGCGACAACACAGCCGAAGCGCGCCAGGACTTGTCGCTGCAAATCGTCCAGCAAGTGATTGACGCGCTAAACGACCGCGATTACCGCAATGTGGTCAATATGCCGCTGCTGCCGGGCGTCGCCTATGAAGAGATCCGACCTTATATGCAATTGGCGGAGAGCATCGGCGCCCTGCAGCATGTCTTGGCGCGCAGCCCGATACAGCGCATCGCCATTGAAATCATCGGCGACGATATGAACGGGCTGATCAAGCCGATGACGGTCGGCATCTTGAAAGGACTGCTGCGCCCGATCCTGGGCGAGAGCGTCAGCGCCGTAAACGCGCCCTTGCGGGCGGCCGAACGCGGCTGGCAAATCACGCAGGCAAAAGGCATCAAGATCAGCGAATACCGCAATGTCATCACTTGTCAGACGACGCTGGAAGATGGCGAAGAAATCAGTGTCGCCGGCGCTCTCCTCGACCGGCAGAAACCTTACATCTTGCAAATCAACGATTATCGCGTTCATTTCGAGCCGCGCGGTCACCTGCTCATCATGGGCAGCCATGACAAGCCGGGCGTGATTGGGCGTGTCGGCACCTTGATGGCGGAGAATGGCATCAATATCGCCAGTTGGCATACAGGGCGGGCGGCGCCGGGTGGCAATACCCTGACGGTGCTGAATTTCGATGAGGCGCTGCCGGAAGCGGTGATGGCGGCGCTGCGCGAGCAGGACTTCATCCGGCACGTGAATCAGTTGTTCATTTAGACGATTCGGCTAAGCTTCGTCGGACTGCCGACCTTGGTCTTTGCCGCGTCCCAAGCTCTTCATGTAGGCGATACCGATGCCACAGGCAGCGCCGACTATCACAGCGAAACCCTCGGCGCTGTGGCCGAGCTCCATGATACGTATGCCAATCAAGACAATCGCCAGCGCGAGTCCAACGACCAGGAACATTCCCAGGCGGACGTTCCAAATTAGTCCTTGGATCGCAGTCATATCAACTTGAACTCTTATCTGCTGATCTTGTCGTTCATATTCAATGTTGGCGGTCTGCTGTTCTTCTGCCATGGAAAGAATACGGTCAGCGCTACGGGCAAGGTCCGTTCGTATCACTCCACAATACTCGGATGCGGAATCGGACCTGAATAATGCTCAACTTGTTCAGCTTGGAGACGGAATGCGACAATGGCTCGCAGAAATTCAGCCCGCTTTTCTTGCGGTATGTCCTGAATCAATTCCGGCGAAATAGGGGAATTGTCAAGCAGTTCTGAGATGTCGAGCGGCTGGTCTTCGTTGTTGCTTTCGTCGCTCACTCGCGTTCTTTCTCGTCGAGTTCTCTTTCGTATTCGCGAATTGCCCAGCGCATACTGTCGCCAACGGATTGCCATGTCGCGCGAATGGCATCTTCCGTAGATGGGATTGGCGCCGGATTGCGATATTTGGCGCGAATTCTCTCAATCAGATCACGATCCAGTGAGCCATGGAAATCAAAGAGGCTCGCGATGCCGTGTAGAATTGGGGCCTTCGGCAATATATCTGAAATCACAGTTTCGTTCTTAGCCATTTCACGATCTCGCAACATTTCACGAGCAATCATACCCTTATGGCAGCAGTTGTGTCAAGTTGCCGCGTGACGCTCAATCCAAGTGACTCTTGATATTCAGCGCGACCTCCTTGCTGATGCCGTTGACGGCTGAGAGCTCGGCAACGCTGGCGCCTTTGATGGCGTCAATGGAATTTTCGAAGTGTCTTAGCAGCACCTTGCGCCGTTTGGGTCCGACGCCAGGGATGGTCTCCAGGCGGCTGGCCATGCCCTTCTTGCGGCGCTGCGAGCGGTGGCTGGTGATGGCGAAGCGATGCGCTTCATCGCGGACGCGCTGCACCAGATAGAGAGCTTCGCTGCGGCGCGGCAGCAGAATGGGATTGACCTGGTTTGACACGAAAAGCTCCTCGATGCGCTTGGCCAGCGATGCCAGCGGCACACGATCGGATAAGCCGAATTCCACCAGCACAGTCCTCGCCACATTGAGCTGCCCCAAGCCGCCATCGATAAGCAGCAGATCGGGCAGCAGTCGCCAGGTCTCGTCTTTGTCTCGGCCATCGGGCGAGAGATCGGCTTCAGTTTCGGCAGCATGCTTCCAGCGCAGGAAGCGGCGGGTCAAAGCTTCATTCATTGATTGATAATCGTCCGAACCGCTGTGCGACACCGTGCGGATATTGAAGCGGCGGTATTCGCTTTTGCGGGCGACTCCCCGCGCGAAGACGACCCGGCTCGCCACAATCGCCGTGCCTTGCGTCGTGCTCACATCAAAGCATTCGATGCGATTCGGTATGCGCGGCAGCTTCAGCGCCTCCTGCAATTCAGCCATCGCCATCTCGTGCTTGGTTGTGTCGGCTTCGTATTGCGCGCGCATCATTTGCAGGCTTTCGAGGGCGTTCTCCTGCGCCAAGCCGATCAGCTTGCGTTTGTCGCCTCGCTGCGGCACGTGAATCGTCACTTTTGAGCTGGCGCGTTTGTCGCTGAGCCAGCGTTCGAGGATGCGCGCTTCTTCGACTTCGTTGGGCAGGATCAACTCGCGCGGGATATTGCTGGACGACGCGTAGAACTGGCTGATGAACTGTTCCAGCACCGCGCCGTCGCTCTCGCCTTCGGTATTATCCATCGTTCGCGAGTCGCTGCCGATCAGCTTGCCATTGCGGATGAACATGATCTGCACGGTGGCGTCGCGGTCATCGCGCGCGAGGGCGATCACATCATGATCGGTCATGCGCGCCCCGACCGCTTTGTGCTTATTGGTGATGAAGTCGATCGCCCAGAGTTGATCGCGGATAGCGGCCGCCGCTTCAAAATTGAGGCCAGCGGAGGCGCTCTTCATCTCATTTTGCAGCCGCTTGCGCACATGTTCGGCGCGCCCGCCCAGCACATCCATCAGTTCCTGAATCATGAAGCGGTATTCGTCCCGGTCGACGGCGCCGATGCAGGGCGCATTGCAGAGATTGATGTCATGGAAGAGGCAAGCGCGTTCATCGGCGCCGGTAATTTCCCGGTCACAGGTCAGATACGGGAAGGCTTTACGCAGATCTCGCAGCGTTTTCTGCACCACCCACATCGCCGAATAGGGTCCGAAATAGCGCGAGCCATCATCGACGATGCGGCGCGTGGTTTCCACTTTGGGGAAGGCGTCGCCCCAGCCGACCCGGATGTAGGGGTAGCGCTTGTCGTCCTTCAGCTCAATGTTGAAGCGCGGACGGTGCTTCTTGATCAGCGTCTCTTCCAGGATCAGCGCTTTGACTTCATTTTCCGTGATGATGAAGTCGATGTCCGCGACCAGCCCGCGCATGCGCAGCGTCTTGCTGTTGCCATCGGCGACCGTTGTGAAGTAGCTGCGGACGCGATTGCGCAGGCGCTTGGCTTTGCCGACGTAAATGACCTTGCCCGCCCCGTTCTTAAGCAAATAAACGCCAGGCTTGGCTGGCAGGTTTTTCAGGATTGTCTCGATATGAGCGGGTTTCTTGTACGACATAGCGGTGGATTGAACAGAATGAATTGCCCATATTTTAGCATGATCTCAAAAGCGCGAGTTAGCGCGAGAACGCAAGCAGACGGCGATCGGACTCAACAGCAAATTCAAGATGCGGTATGCTGGCGCTGCGATAAGATGTGAAAATACGGACGCGATGAACGAGCATGTTCCGATTCTGGATCGCGAGGTTGCCGAGACTTTGCGCGCCCACGAGCCCGCCGTCAAGCGACTGGTTGATGGCACAGTCGGCGGTGGCGGGCATACCCTGGCGCTGCTGCGAGCGGGCATTGATGAAGCGCTCTGTTTTGACCGGGACCGAAGCGCGATTGATCACGCCCGTGGCAGGTTGAGCGAATTCGCTGACCGCGCTCGTCTGGTTCACGGCAGTTACCTTGCCATGGCGGCTGAGGCGCGGCTCGCTGGCTGGGACAGGGTTGACGCCATCTTGCTGGACCTGGGCTTATCCTCGCTGCAATTGGACGACCCGGCGCGAGGCTTTTCCTTTCGCTTTGACGCGCTGCTGGATATGCGATTTGACCGTGGCGGTAGCGGGTTGACGGCTCAGGATCTTGTCAACGGATTGCCGGCGACGGAGCTTGCCAACCTTCTCTATCGCTACGGCGAAGAGCGGCAGTCACGGCGAATCGCAGACGCTATCGTGGCGCAGCGACCGCTTCAGACGACCCGTCAACTGGCCGAGCTGGTGGCGCGCGCCAAAAGCGGACGCGCCCGCCGCTTAACGGCGACCCACCCGGCGACGAAGGTGTTTCAAGCGCTGCGCATCGCGGTGAATGGCGAACTCGAAGCGCTAGAGCGCGCCTTGCCCGTCGCTGTGGATCTGCTGAGACCGGGCGGCCGTTTGGCTGTCATCAGCTTTCACAGCCTGGAAGATCGAATCGTAAAGCAGACCTTCAAAAAGCTGGCGACAACGGTAAGCGCGCCGCCCGGGATGGCATCCATAGGAGAAGCAAAGGCGCAGATCCGACTGGTCAATCGCAAGCCGATCGCTCCGTCGCGCGAAGAAATTGAAGCGAATCCGCGCAGCCGCAGCGCCAAGCTCCGTGTGGTTGAAAAGCTGGAATGGGCTTGAAGCCAAGTTGCGTGAACTGGCAAATTGAATACATTGGTAGAAATACAGTTCACTGCCAGATTGGTATCGCCAATTTTGTTGTCCCCAATGACGGATTGTATACGACCATGTCGCAAACCTGGTTCCAGCATACCTTCAGCCGCAAACGCTTTCAGACGCGCAATCAGGCGACGGCGATGGCGGTTCTGGGCATCGCAGTTCTCTTGATTCTGGGAAGCCTGTACTTGACGCAGGTGGCCTCTTTCGCCATCACCAATCGCGAGATTGAAGATTTAATCAGCCGACGCGATCAATTGAAACGCCAAAACGAGCAGTTGATCGGAGAAATCGCCAGCTTCCGGACCGTGCCTCGCTTGTTCGCGCGCGCGGCCGAGATTGGCTTTCGGCCCGCTGCCAACAGCGACATCGATTACCTTTTGATAGAGGGCTATAGCCCGCTCCGAAGCGAGGCGCCGGTGGAAGCCGCATCATCAAAGCCACTGGACGCGGCGCAAACTTATGAGGAGACCTTTAGCAGCTGGCTGGAGCAGCAATTTACGCTCCTGAGACAGCAGCTCGAATCTTTCGGCAATTGAACTGAGCCTTCGGTACTATGCAAGGACTTTCGTCACAGCAATCCACGATTCAAGCCCGGCTGCCTTTTGTGGCCATCTTCCTTATATTGCTGGCTGCTTATCTCGTCATCAATCTGGCGAATTTCCAGTTTTTCCCGCGGTCGGTGCGGCAAGAATTGGAGAAGATCGGAAGCTCGGTTACCAACACGACGCTTCGAGTTCCGGCCGAGCGCGGCTTGATATTCGATCGCGATGGAGAGCCGCTAGCCTTCAATATCGTGCAATATCGCCTCGGGGTCAGCCCAGATCTGGTAGCCGATCCGGAAACGCTGAGCGATAACGTGGCGAATATCTTGGGCATCGACGAGTTTGAAGTCTACCGAAAAACGATCAGTGACAATGTCTGGGAATTCGTCGCTGGTCCCATTTCATCTGAGCAAGGCCAGGCTATCGCCGCGCTTGACGAAATCTCTCTCGGTCTGGAGGAAATCCCCAAACGGTTTTATCCGCAGGAAACGCTCGCCGCGCACGTAATCGGCATCGTGCTCGACGAGGGGTTGGTGGGCTCGCTGGGCGTGGAAGGCGCCTATAACGACACGCTGTCGGGACGCGTGCTGGACCTCTCGATCAGCAATGTTCCATTCGGTCTGCCGCAAGACAGACCGGCCGAACAGCGCGGCAAGGATATCGTGCTGACGCTTGACCGTGATGTGCAGTTCTGGGTTGAGAGCGAACTGAAAGCGGCGGTTGAGGAGTATCAAGCCTACCGCGGCACCGTCATCGTGATGGATCCGGGCACGGGCGATGTCTTGGCGCTGGCCAATTACCCGACGATGGACCCTAACCGATTTCTGGAGATCGAGGACCCCGCCCTGCTGGAGAATCCGGCGGTGCAGGGCGTTTATGAACCGGGATCGATTATGCAGGCGCTTACGGTGGCCAGCGCGCTGGAAACTGGAACGATCACACCTTACTGGACGTATAATGACGACGGTCACCTAGAAATCGGCGGGAAAGACATTTGGAATCGTTTTTTCCAAGCTCATGGCACGGCGGACGCCGCCACAATATTGATCCGTTCGCTGAATGCGGGCGCGGCGACCGTCGGGCTGGAAATGGGCACCGAGAAGTTTTATAGCATGATGCGCGCCTTTGGCTTCGGGCAAGCCACCGGTGTTGGGTTGTTCGCCGAAGAACGGGGCGACTTGAAGATACCGGGCGACACCAATTGGAACGAGAGTTATCTCGGCTATAACAGCTTCGGCCAAGACGTCAAAGTCACACCGATGCAGCTGATCACCGCGTTCAGCGCAATTGCAAATGATGGCGTCATGCGGCAGCCGCGAATCGTGCGGCAGGTGATCGGGGAAGAGGGCATAGAGGAGGCGCGCCCGACGACGGTGCGGCGCGTCGTTTCCGCCGAGACGGCCGCCATCGTTAGAGATTTGATGATTCGAGTGATTCGCGAAGGAGCGCTCGACGCCTTCATGCGCGGTTACACCATTGCGGGCAAGCCCGGCACCGCCTGGATCTCAACCGCCGTTGGCGAGGAGGTAGGAACTCATTCGTCAATCGTGTCCTTTGTTGGCTTCTTGCCCGCTCACGATCCGCAAGCGGTTATTCTGGTCAAGCTTGATCGGCCGAAGGAGTATTACGGCTACAGGGTGACACCTAATATTTTCAAGAAAATCGCAGAACGTCTTGTGATTCTGCTCGAAATACCGGATGATGAAGTCCGCAGCCGCCTAAACGCGGCGAAGACGAATGCCAGCGCAGACGGAAGCTAGACAAGCCGAATCATGGATGGGCAATTACCGCTTGCGCTCAGCGTAGGAGGCGCAACCTTCTTGCTGGGCGTCATCTGGGGCGGACCTTTTGTGGCGATCTTGCATCGCTTCAATTTGGGCAAGCAGATCCGCGCCGAACTCATGGACAGCCGCCATGTGCAAAAGATTGGCACGCCGACCATGGGCGGGATCATGATCATCTTGCCGGCCATCGCCGTCACGCTTGCGCTCAACATTTCGCGCATAGTGGAGGCAGGCGAGGGCCGCAGCATACTTTTGCCAATTATCGTGCTGATTGGCTTCGCCTTGCTCGGCGTGATAGACGACTGGGAAGGCATCCAAACTTCGCGCGGCGAGGTCGGCGAAGGTTTATCTGGCAAGTTGAAGTTCGCGCTTCAGATTCTCCTTGCTTTGAGCGCGTCATCCGCCATCTCCTATTTCGAGTTTTCTTATGCCAACAGTGTGCACCTGCCATTTATCGGCGCCGAGATCCCGCTGCCCCCGCTGCTCTTCATAGCGATAAGCACGTTCATCATTGTCGCGACTTCAAACGCGACCAACTTCACCGATGGGCTCGATGGTTTGGCAGGCATCATCAGCGCGAGCGCATTTGGCGCTTATGGCGTAATCGCGTTTTTGCAAGAGCAGATCTACATGGTGGAACTCTGCTTTGTGATCGTTGGCGCCTGCTTCGCGTTTCTTTGGTACAACGCTTATCCGGCGCAGTTGTTCATGGGCGATACGGGTTCGCTGGCGCTGGGCGCGACTCTCGGCACGGTCGCGGTGATGACGGGCGAGTGGCTATTGCTGCCGATCATCGCCATTGTGCCGGTGATGGAGATACTGAGCGTAATCCTGCAGGTCGCCTCCGCCAAGCTGAGCCGGCGCTTCTATGGCGTCGATATTCGTCCCTTCCGCCGTACGCCTATTCATCATCACTTCGAATTGGGTGGCTGGAGCGAGACGCAGATCGTGCAGCGCTTCTGGCTGATTGGCATACTCAGCGCCTTCGTGGGCGTCGCGCTGGCCTTGCTGTGATCGCCTTCGAGCAGGCCCCGCCCCAAACCCCTCCCCGGCGGGTCAGTGTCTACGCGACCCCAAAATGAGGGAGGGGCTTTCGACGAATCGGATCGCCAGAAAAAGCGAGCCGCTGTAATGTGTCAAGCGCCCTTTGCACTATAATTGGAACTGTTTCTTCGCTCACCTAGCAGACTGCAGCGCCGCAATGGCTGGACGAGATTCCCTTGCTGGCAAAAAGGTAGTCGTCTTTGGTTTCGGCCGCCAAGGCAAGGCGCTGGCTCGCTGGCTGCCGACGGTGGGCGCCGAAGTCGCCGTCACCGACAGCCGCAACGCTAAGGAGCTCGGAATACGCCGCCGCGATTATCCGGGCGTCCGCTTTTATCTCGGCCGACATCCGGACGAGGTTTTAATCGGGGCGCGCTGCATTTGCGTATCCGGCGGCGTCCCGCTCGACCTGCCGATTTTGCAATTGGCGCGGGAACGCGGCATACCCTTCAGCAACGACGCGCAGCTATTCCTCGAGCGCTGTCCGGCGCCGATCATTGGCATTACGGGAAGCGCCGGCAAAACCACTACGAGCGCTCTGGTGGCGAAGATTGTGGAGCTCGCGGGCTACAAAGTATGGCTTGGCGGCAATATCGGCAATCCGCTGATTGAGGAGCTTTCGAAGATCAGCGCAAATGATATCGTGGTGATGGAGCTTTCCAGTTTTCAACTGGAGCTGACGACGGCGAGTCCACAGGTCGCAGCCGTGCTCAACTTGACGCCGAATCACCTGGACCGGCACGGCGCCTTTGAGCGTTATGCCTCGGCCAAAGCCAACATCCTTCGGCATCAGGGAGAGAGCGATGTGGCGGTGCTCGGCTGGGATGACGCTGGCAGCAAGTCGCTAGAGCCCATGGTGAAAGGCGAGCTTTTGGCATTCAGCCTATACGGGATGACGCCCGATGGCGCCTTCATGCTGGGCAGTCGTCTGCTCGTCGCCGGCTCCGCCAGTTTCGACGCGAGTCCTCACGTCGTCTGTGAGCGGGGAGAGATCCCTCTGCACGGTGATCACAACGTCCTGAATGTGCTGGCGGCTTGCGCCATCGCGGGATCAATGGGCTTGGCGATTGATCGGCCTGGTGTCACGCCGGATGTCATGCGAAGGGCGATTTGCGCGTTCCGGCCCGTTGAGCACCGCTTGGAGAATGTGCGCGCCGTCGACGGCGTCACTTGGGTGAACGACAGCATCGCTACCGCGCCGGAACGGCTGCTGGCCGCGCTCGCCAGCTACGATGAGCCATTGGTGCTGCTGATCGGCGGCGCCGACAAAGATTTGCCCTGGGAGTCGGCGATTATGGCGGCGCTGCAAAAGGCGAGACATATTGTCTTATTCGGCGAAGACGGTGAAAAGCAAGTGGCGACGAAGGTGATGAAGCTGCTGGACAAGATGCGTATTGGAGAGGCGCGGATTTCGCGGGCGCAGACGCTGGCGGACGCGGTTCAGCAGGCGGCGGAAGTGGCGAAAGCGGGCGATGTCGTGCTCTTGTCCCCCGGCGGCACAAGTTATGACGCCTATAAAGACTTCGCCGAGCGCGGAGAGCACTTTCGCCAATTGGTAACTCAACTATAATGAATGGACTGCGCGAACGAGTCGCCAGCACAGGTACGGCATGACGGACATAGCCAATTATGACGCTAGGCAACGCCGAATTCGCCGCAGAATTCGCGGTGGCTTTGGCGCCAACGCCAGCAATGACGAAGGACCCCGCCCGGTGATCAATCAGCGGCGGCATCTGCTGGCGTCGCTGGATAAGCCGCTGGTGGCGGTCGTTGTGCTGCTGCTTGCCATCGGCTCGCTGATGGTCTTCAGTTCGACTTGGGACTGGAGCAACAACACCTACGGCAGCGCAACCGGTTTCTTTGTTGAGGAGCATCTGCGCAATGTCATGCTGGCGGCGCTGGCTTTGATATTTTTTGCCACAATTGATTATCGCTTTTGGAAGCGATTTGCACTCTGGCTGTTGGTAGTGACGATCGTTTTGCTGGTTGCCGTGCGGCTATTCGGCGAGGTGAGATTCGGCGCGCAGCGTTCATTCACCGGGGGGCGCTTTCAGCCTGGCGAGTTGGCGGAGTTCGCCACCGTGCTTTACATGGCGGCTTGGCTGGGCTCAAAAAACACAAGGGTCGACAGCTTCTTTTTTGGCTTGATTCCGTTTCTATTGGTCGTCGGCACATTGAGCGGCCTGATTGTGTCGCAGCCGGACCTGAGTTCGGCCGCCATCGTTGCGCTTACGGCTGGGGTCATGTATTTCGTAGCGGGCGCCAATTTATTGCAGATGGGAGCGGTAGGCGGATTGGCGAGCGCGGTCATGGCAGTCGTTGTGGAAAGCCGGCCTTACGCGCAGCAACGTATTGCCGACTTTGTGGCCGGTTTCAGCGATGTCACCTCGTCGGATTACCACACGCTGCAGGCGATAACGGCTTTTCTGCGCGGCGGCTGGATTGGCGTCGGCATCGGCCATTCAGAGCAGAAATTCGGCGCGCTGCCGGCGCCGCACACCGATAGTATTTTCGCCATCATCGGCGAAGAGCTTGGCGTATTTGGCGCGGCCCTGGTTGTCGCTTTGTATGTCGCCTTCGCCATCCGCGGCTTCCAGATTGCGCGTCGGGCGAAAGACAGTTTTGGTTCGCTGCTTTGCGTTGGTTTCACCTCTTGGGTGATCATTCAAGCGCTGTTGAACATCGCCGTGATGACGGGCGCTGTGCCTTCAACTGGCGTGCCCCTGCCCTTCATCAGCTTCGGCGGGTCCTCGCTAATGGTAGTGATGATCGGCGTGGGGCTGATGCTGAGTGTGCGCCGCGTGGCCACCCGGCGAAAATCGACAGCGGAACGGAGAAGTGAAATTGCGAGTTTTGATCGGAGCTGGCGGAACCGGCGGACACGTCTATCCCGCGCTGGCGGTCGCCCAAGCGCTGCTGCGGGACAGCAGTGAGACGCACGAACTCTTCTTTTTTGGCGCGACAGGCGGCATGGAACGCAAGCTGGTGCTGGAATCGGGGCTCGAATTTGCCGGCTATCACGAGATACTCGCCGGACCGCTGCATGGGGTGAATCCCCTGCGAGCGCTTGCCAGCCTTGCCAAGTTGAGCGTAGGCACGATCCAGTCCTTGATCAAGCTATTGCGAATCCGTCCGCAGGTGATCCTGCTGACCGGTGGCTGGTTGAACCTGCCAGTTGCAATAAGCGGTCATTTGCTTGGCCTTCCCATTGCGATATTTTTACCCGATATCGAACCGGGCTTGGCGATCAAAGCGCTGCAGCGATTCGCAGCTAGAGTCGCCGTCAGCGTAGAGGCGTCGGCGGAGTATTTTCCACCGGGGAAAACGGTCGTCACCGGTTATCCTTTGCAAGCGAACCGACTAAATGCCACGCGGGAGAAGGCGCGCGAACACTTCAACTTGGATGAGGCCCGGACGACGCTGCTGGTCTTTGGCGGCAGCCGCGGAGCGCGAAACATCAACGTCGCTCTTGGCGCGCATCTCCGGCAGCTGCTCGACGATGGCGTGCAGGTATTGCACATCACGGGCGAGTTTGATTGGGAGCGCGCGCTGCGGGAGGCGGGTGAATTGAAAGATCACCCCGATTACCACGCTTTCCCCTATTTGCATGATGACATGGGTTTGGCTTTCGCCGCGGCCGACCTCGCCCTCTGCCGCGCCGGCGCCAGCGCGCTGGCTGAGCTGCCCTTGTTCGCGCTGCCAGCGATTCTCGTGCCCTATCCTTACGCCTGGCGCTATCAGAAAGTGAATGCCGAATTCCTCAGCGAGCGCGGCGCGGCCATCAGAATGAATGACGAGGACATGCCCGCGAATCTATATGATGTGGTCTCCTCGCTTATCAATGACGGCGAGCGTATGAAAGAGATGAGCCGCCGGTCAGGCGCGCTGGCGAATCCCGATGGCGCGGATAGGCTGGCTCGTCTGCTGACCGAAACGGGTGGCGCTTGATCTGTTGGCGGGGACCGGGCGCCATGCAAATAATTCTCGCTGGCAGCCGCCGCAGGCCTCATTCTGGCGCTTGTCGTTTTGACAATCTGAAACGAATTCCGCGTTTATTGTAGGGAAAGGCGCTCGGGCGGCATGTTCCAGTTGGAACCGGGGCAGCGAATTCACTTCATCGGCATCGGCGGCGCCGGTCTCTCGGCTATCGCGCGGATTCTGCTGGAGCGCGGCTACGCCGTCAGTGGCTCGGACTTGCGCGGCGGTTCACTCAACGCTGCGCTGGCGCGGGATGGCGCGCGTGTCTACGTCGGGCATGACGGGCGCTATGTTGAAGGCGCGGATATCGTGCTGGCGACATCTGCCGCTCAGCCAGACCATGTCGAAATTGCGGCGGCTAAAGCGCTTGACATCCCGGTATTCAAGCGCAAGGATTTCATGCCCGCGATCCTTCACCGCAGCGATACGATCGCTATTGCGGGCGCCCACGGCAAGACGACAACGACATCCATGGTTATCCACATATTGCAGACCGCGGGCAAAGATCCGAGCTTCATCGTCGGCGGGACGATGGCGAACACAGGCCGGAATGCTGGCCTTGGCACGGGCCCATCATTCGTCATTGAAGCTGACGAATACGACAATATGTTTCATGGTCTGAATCCGAATCTCGCTGTCGTCACCAATGTGGAGCACGATCATCCTGATTTCTTCACTACGCGGGAACAGATGAGAGCCGCTTTCGATGCATTTGTAGCGTCACTGGCGGACGACGGCGCGCTGGTCGCTTGCGCGGACGATGAAACAGCGCGCGACATCGCGGAGGGGCGCCGCGCTATCGGCGGCAAAGTGATCAGCTACGGCATTGAGAATCCGGCGGCGGATTGGCGGGCGACCGATTTAAGCTTCAGCGACGACGTAGTAAAGGCGTCTGTACTGCAGCGCGGACGCAGGCGCGCTGTGCTTCAGCTTAAGATTCCCGGCGCCCACAATGTGCTGAATGCGTTGGCTGCGCTGGCGGTCGCGGACGAACGTGGCGTAAGTCCCGACCAGGGCGCCGCCGCGCTCAACAGCTTTCAGTCGACGGGGCGGCGCTTTGAAATCCGCGGCGAGCGAGAGGGCGTGCTTGTGGTGGACGACTACGCGCACCATCCGACTGAGATCCGGGTCAACATCGAGGCGGCGCGCTTGCGCTACCCCGAACGCCAGATTTGGGCGGTATGGCAGCCGCATACGTATTCGCGAATTCAAACGTTCTGGTCGGATTTCGTCAGCGCCTTCGACGGCGCCGATCAAGTGATGGTGACCCCAATCTACGCCGCGCGCGAAGCGCCGCTCGAAGGCGTCACGGGCGCAGCCCTGGCAAAAGCGATTTCGTCGCGTCGCCCGGCAACTTATTCGCCAACATTCGACGATGTGGCTGAAACGCTAAGTCGCGCTCCCCGGGCGCCGGCTGTTGTGCTGATTTTCAGCGCCGGCGACGCCAATCTGATCGCCGATAAATTCCTCGCCGCGGGGACGTAGAGCCGATGGAGTCACTTGACGCGCATGGGATAGCGGGCTTGCAGACGCAGCAATCGCTGGCTCGTTACACTGCCGCTCGCCTTGGTGGTCCGGCCGACTATTTGTACATCGCAAGAGACCCGGATTATCAAGACACGCTTAATCTCTTGCGGCTGGCATGGGGGCGCAAGCTCGATGTGACGGTCATCGGCGGCGGCGCCAACGTTTTGGTTTCCGATGCTGGCATCCGCGGCCTGACGATCATTAACAAGGCGGCGCGAATAGCGAGCGAGGACGCGGAAGACGAAGGGCTGATCACCGTTAGCAGCGGCACGAGTTTGATCCGCCTGTCGCGCTATTGTCAAGAACAGGGGCTGAGCGGCATGGAATGGGCAATCGCCGTGCCGGGCACAGTGGGCGGCGCCGTAGTGAACAACGCGGGCGCGCACGACAGCGATATCGCGAGGTCGCTAAGGGGCGCGCTGGTGTATGAAGCGGAACGCGGCGACTGCTGGTACGCGACGAATGACCTCGACTACGCTTACCGCCACTCGTGGCTGAAGCAGCGCGCTGATCGACGCTGCTTTGTCAAACGGGCGCAATTTCTATTGCGGCGCGACGACCCGGAATTGATTCAACAGCGGATGGATCACAATAACGATTATCGACGCCGTACCCAGCCGCCGGGGGCCAGCCTAGGCAGCATTTTCAAGAATCCAGCGGGCGACCACGCAGGACGCCTGATTGAGGCGGCTGGCTTAAAGGGATTCAGCGTCGGCTCGGTGCAGGTCTCCCCGGTTCATGCCAATTTTTTCGTAAACCGTGACGACAGGGCTAGCGCAGGCGATTATATGGAACTCATTTGCCAGGTCCGTGACCGGGTGTATGCGGCTTTCAATTTGCGGCTTGAGTTGGAAATTCAAACGCTGGGCGATTGGGCCTGATATTGCGCGCCAGGCGGTTTGCGCCGTATTTTGAGCGATAGTACACTGAAATTCGTATCGAGCGGCGGCTCTATTATGCATCTTTTGGAAGACCCCGAGTGGCTAGTCATGTCCAGGCTCCTAGACGGCAACCGGAACGCGCCCCCGGTGTCTTGCATCGGTCAGCGCCCGGCACGACGCCCAAGCGATCGGCGCCAGCCCGCCGCGAGCGCCGCCGCGTTTTCACGCGCTGGCGCGTGTCAAGCGCCATCATGTTCATCCTGTTCAGCGTCATCTTGCTGTTTTGCTTCACCAGTGATGTCTTTTATGTGCGGTCGATTCAAGTGCGGGACAACATCCATATTTCGCGCGAGGAGATTTTCGCTTTTTCCGATATCGCGGATTATCACATGTTTTGGCTGGATCCGGAGCAGATTCGTCAGCGTGTTTTGCGTTCGTCGTCGATTGCCGATATTGCGATTGAACTTGGCTGGCCGCCAAATCTGGTAACGATTATCGTACAAGAACGGCAGCCCGCAATCGTTTGGTCAGACGGCGGCGATGAGACCTGGATCGATTTACAAGGCCGTGTGATGCGCGCCCGAGCCGAGATGCCGAATTTGCTGCATGTAAATCTCATTTCGGATCGCTACGACGGTCCAAAGCCAAGCGCGGAGGACTTTAGCGGAGACATGGTGCTGGGCGCCCTGCGGTTGCGGGAGATTCTGCCTGAAGGCGAACACCTGAGTTTCCATCCGGCGCACGGTCTGGGTTGGACCAATGAACTGGGTTGGCAAGTGTGGATGGGCAGCGACTCGGCCTCGGTCATGGGAGAGAAAGTGAATTTGTACGCCGTGTTGGTAGAAAACATTATCAGTCGCGCGATTCCAATAGCGGAGTTGAATATCGCGAATCCGGACGCGCCATTCTACCGGGTATTAGGGGAGCGATAAATCGACATGGGTGACTTAGTAGTAGGTTTAGATGTTGGCACTCACAAGATTTGCACTATTGTTGGCGAAGTGCGTCCCGAAGATGTCTATGTCGTCGGCTTGGGGATTGAGCCCAGCGACGGGATGAAGAAGGGCGTTGTCAACGATGTTGGCGCGCTTTCTTCCGCTATCGCCAAATCGGTTCGCACGGCGGAAAAGTCAAGCGGATATGACATCAATCGCGCCTTCGTAAGTGTAGCGGGCAGCCATATTTCCTCCTTAACCAGCCGCGGTTTGGCGACGATTGTCGGCTCGCGAAGTGTGGGCGCGGACGATCTGGAAAAGGCAATGAGCGTCGCCCGCAATATCGCGATCCCCCATAATCGCGAGATCCTGCATGTTGTGCCGCGCAGCTACACGCTGGATGGGCAGGAAGGCATCCGCAGTCCACTCGGCATGCACTGTTTCCGGCTTGAGGTGGACGCTCATATCATCACTGCCTCGACGACCAGCCTGGCAAATCTGGAAGACGCGGTGGAATCGGCGGGCGTGCTAGTCGATCGCTTCATCCTCAACCCCTTGGCGGCTGGCGATGCAATCTTGACTGAGCATGAGCGCGAAATGGGCGCGGTGGTCATCGATATCGGCGGAGGCACGACCGACCTCGCGATATTCATCGACGGCACCGTATGGCATACGGCGATCATCCCGGTCGGCGGCAATCACGTCACCCAGGATATCACCTACTGGATGCGCGTTCCCTTCGGCTTGGCGGAGCAAGTCAAGATTCAGCGCGGTCACGCCGATATGAATGCGGTGAGCGAATCGGAAGTGTTCCCGGTTGAGCCATTCGGCGGCGAGATTCTGCCAGTGTCGCGGCGTGATTTGGCGATGGTGATTGAAGCGCGTTTTGAGGAGATTTTCGAACTGGTCGAAAAAGAAATCAAGCGCTCGGGTTATGCTGGCTTGCTGCGGGCGGGCGCGGTGATTACCGGCGGCAGTTCTCAGCTGCCCGGCTATCGCGACCTGGCGTCGCGAATCCTGAATGTGCCGGTGCGTTTGGCGCACCCGGAGAAGATCACCGGCATTGCCGATACGCTCAAGAATCCGTCCTATAGCACAAGCGTGGGATTGCTGAGGCTGGGGCTGGAGATGGACGCCATGGTCGAGCCGGAAGTCGTTGACACCATGGGCTTGCCGGTGAACCAGTGGGGCCGGCGGATGAACGAGATTATTCGTCGCTTTTTGCCGCAAGATGATTGAGAATATGCGCCGATAATTGTTATGAATTATTGCCGCGTATTTGAATTGCGCATGGTCGTAATACGCGTACAATGAGCAATTGAACGAGCCGCACACGTTGATCAAACGTGCTGATTCACGAGGGTAGACATTATGGTCAATGATTTGATAACAGGGGAAAACTTCGCGCAAATCAAGGTCATTGGTGTTGGCGGCGGGGGTGGAAACGCCGTCAATCGCATGATCAATGAAGGTTTGGGCGGTGTTGAGTTTATTGCCGTAAATACCGATAACCAAGCCTTGATGTTGTCCAAGGCAAAGACGCGCGTTCGCATCGGCGACAAGCTGACGCGCGGGCTCGGCGCCGGCGGCAATCCGGAGATCGGGCGAAAGGCAGCCGAAGAAAGTTCGGAAGATTTGCTCGAGGTGCTTCGCGGGTCAGACATGATATTCGTCGCCTGCGGCATGGGCGGCGGCACCGGCACGGGCGCGTCGCCGGTCATTGCGCAGATCGCCAAAGAGCTGGGCGCATTAACCATTGGCGTCGTAACCCGTCCCTTTACCTTTGAGGGCACGCGGCGGGCGCAGCTAGCCAAGACCGGAATCGAAGCGCTGAAGAGCCAAGTGGATACACTGATCGTGATTCCGAATGACCGCCTGCTGCAAATGGCGGACAAGCGCTCGACGCTTCAGCAAGCCTTCTCGCTGGCGGATGATGTGCTGCGTCAAGGCATCCAGGGCATATCAGAATTGATTACCGTGCCCGGCTTAATCAACCTTGACTTTGCTGATGTTCGCACGGTGATGTCTGAAGGCGGCGCCGCTTTGATGGCGGTGGGACGATGCGCCGGCGACGACCGCGCCCGATCGGCCGCCGAGATGGCGATTACAAGCGGGTTGCTTGATGTGACGATCGATGGCGCTCGCGGCATTTTATTCTCGATTACTGGCGGCAGCGATTTGACGCTGTTCGAGGTCAACGAAGCGGCTGCCATAATCAAAGACAGCGCGCATCCGGAATGTAATCTCATCTTCGGCGCCCACATTGACGAAAGCATGGGTGATGAAGTCCACATCACTGTTATCGCCACCGGCTTCGAGCGCAGCCGCCTCGAGACGACAATGAAGGAAGCGGGCACGTTGCCGATTCGCCAGACGACGCCGCTGCCCCAGCCGCCCCAGGTTCAGCGCCCCGTCTACGAGGACGTGGAAGTTCAAGCGCCCGGGGAAAACGCGGCCGCCGGCGGCGGATCGGGGTCGTCTTCGCCATTCCAGCGCAATCGCCTCGCGCCGCCTTCCCCACCACAGGAAGACCCGCGGACATACGACAATATAGACCCCAAGAATACCGAATTGCCTGCATTTCTGCGGAAGCGCAATCGCCGTCAGTAATCCGCGAAGCAACAAGATTTCACGACAGAGGTGGGCAATTCGCGCCCACCTTTTCTATTCACAGCGGAATTAGAAGTAGTGTATCGAACTCGGTTGAAATTGTTGCGTTCTGAATTCGAATCTTTGCTCGACTTTCTTCACCCAAAATGACGACGAATTGTAGGGGCGTTTCGCTGAAACGCCCGCAAATGTCATGCGAGAACGCGGGCTGCACAGCGTGCCGCCCCTACATCTTCCGTATGTTAGCAAGTAAAGGGATTCTGGGACTGATTTGAAAATCAACCGAAAAGGATACACTTCCGAATTAGAACGAGTTTGCAATGGTAGAACATAAGAGCTAAACTCATATCATGCGTTGCCCTAGAAAAGACGAAGATCTCTTGAAAAGTCATAATCGAATCTTGTCGCAAAGTTAAAGTTTCCATGCTATAAAAGTAGTCACCTTCCGTGATGTTTAATTCACGATCAGAAGACTGAAATTCAATCCCTGCGCCAACATGCAGTCATGATTCGACTAGCGTTTCCGTATCCAATTACTCGCTGCCATCAGGCAAACACGACACATTAGGATTGTCCCGTCATGATACAGCCTCAAGCAATGACCAGCACACTGCACGAACTTGGCTACAAGATCTTTCTCGATCGCTATGCCCAGAAGGATATGACGAGGGCGAGCCTTAAGGTTGGCGACACGGTCATCGTGGTCGTCAACGCCAGGACGGGCCAGCGCGAAATCGGCAGGGTGAACGATATCAACCTGCCCCAAGTCACGGTGACGCTGCTCGATGGCGACGTCGTCGTGCGCGATCTGGAGCATGTGGACAAGCCGCTAGAAACCGAACCCGGGCAAATGATGGATCGGGTGGCGCGTGGCGTCGCGGCGACGGAAGCGGGACAGTTGAAGCAGGAAGAGTGGGCGGAGAAATTCCGCTGGCTGCTGGATGACTGGAAGTTCGTGCCTGGTGGGCGCATCTTGACCGCGGCCGGCACCGATCAGGATCTTACCTATTACAATTGCTATGTCGTACCCTCGCCGGAGGACTCGCGCGAAGGCATCATGACCACCTTGACGCAAATGACCGAGATCATGTCGCGCGGCGGCGGCGTTGGCATCAACCTGTCGACCCTGCGTCCGCGGCACGCGTATGTAAAAGGCGTCAACGGTCGCTCAAGCGGCGCGGTTTCCTGGGGCGGCTTGTACAGCTTCGTCACCGGGCTCATCGAGCAAGGCGGCAGTCGGCGCGGCGCCTTGATGCTCATCCTCAATGACTGGCACCCGGATATCTTCAACTTCATCAACAGCAAGCGGCAATCGGGCAAGATCACCAATGCCAATATCAGCGTCGGCGTTTCCGACAAGTTGATGGACGCGGTTGAGGCAGATGAGGATTGGGAGTTGGTCTTTCCCGATACGCGCGATCCGGATTACGATGAGCTTTGGGACGGCGACCTGGATACTTGGCTGGCGAGGGGCCGCAAGGTCGTACAGTACCGGACGATTAAGGCGCGCGAGCTTTGGGACGCGATCATCGAAAGCGCCTGGGCGAGCGCTGAGCCGGGCGTCTGGTTCCGCGAGCGCAGCAACAAAATGGCGAACAGTTGGTATTTCAATCCGCAGATCTGCACCAATCCCTGCGGTGAACAACCGCTCGGCGCTTTTTCCGTCTGCAACCTGGGCGCGATCAACCTTTCAAAATTCTACGATGAAAGCAGGCGCGATGTCGCCTGGGACGAGCTGCGGCGGACGGTCGAGTATGCGACGCGCTTCCTTGATAACGTCATCGATACAACGCCATACTTCTTCGAGGAGAATCGAGCCGTTCAGTTGTCGGAGCGGCGCGTTGGGCTGGGCACAATGGGCATCGCCGAGTTGATGCTGAAGCTCGGCGTGCGTTATGGCAGCGATGAATCGGTAGAAGTCATTGACGACATCTACCGGACGATTGCCTGCGCCGCATACGAAACATCGTGCGACTTGGCGCGGGAGAAAGGCCCCTTCCCCATGTTTGAAGCCGAGAAGTTCCTGGAAAGCGGCTTCATGCGGGCGATGCCTGATGATGTAAGAAGCAAAATTCGCCGCGATGGCATCCGAAATGTCACTTTGTTGACGCAAGCGCCAACTGGCACAACCGGCACCATGGTCAATACCTCGACCGGCGTTGAACCGTTTTTCTCCTGGGTTTATTACCGCAAGAGCCGCCTCGGCTTGCATGAGGAGCAGGTGCCAATTGTGAAGGATTGGTATGAGGCGCATCCGGATGCCGAAGCGCTGCCGGATCATTTTGTCACCGCGATGGATCTTTCTCCGGATGAGCATATCAAAGTGCAAGGCGCCTTCCAGCGCTGGATCGACAGCGCCATCTCGAAGACCTGCAATGTGCCCAATGACTACACGGTCGAAGAGGTCAGCGAGCTATACAAGTATATGTATGAGCTCGGCTGCAAAGGCGGCACCATCTACCGTGATGGCAGCCGCGATGAACAAGTGCTGATGCTCAAGGGCGATGAACGCGCCGAGAGCGAAATGGAAGCGCTTCAGGGCGGCGAGGACACAGAGCCGGCGACGACGCCGCATCATGTGTATCCGCGGCCCGATATCCTGCAGGGACGAACAGTGAAGACGCAAACGCCATTTGGCACAGCGTATATCACCATCAACCACGACGAACAGGAGAATCCCTTTGAAGTGTTTATCGCCATAGCCAAGGCGGGCACCGATATTCAAGCTGACGCCGAAAGCTTGGGGCGGATGATCTCCTTGCAGCTGCGCACGACGGCGCCGCATAATCGGCGTGATATGCTCAAGCTAATCATCGAGCAGCTGCAGGATATTGGCGGCGCGCGCCCGATTGGCTTCGGTCCCAAGCGCGTGCTGTCCCTGCCGGATGCGGTGGCGCGCGTATTGCAACTAGAATTTTTTCCGGAGGACCAGCCGCAGCAATTGAATCTGCCCATTGAGCAAGCTGCTTCCGGGAACGCATCCGCCGACAGCGAGGGCGGGACAACGATCAACTCGGCGATTTCGGGGGCTGATATGTGCCCGGCTTGCGGGACGATCACTTTGATTCGGGCGGAGAATTGCCGCAAATGCCTGACCTGCGGCTACAGCGAGTGCTGAAAGAAAAACCCTAGCAACTCAATATGAACAATCGACTCTACTACGGCGACAACCTCGACATCTTGCGCAATCGCGAATACTTCCCTGATGAATGCGTCGATCTGATTTACCTTGACCCGCCTTTCAACAGCAACCGCGACCACAATGTGCTTTTCAAATCAGAGAGCGGCACAGACAGTGAAGCGCAGATCACCGCCTTTGAGGATACCTGGCACTGGGGCGAAACCGCTGAATCCACCTACCGCGACCTCATCATCAGCGCCCCGGCCAAGGTCTCTATGGCGATTGAGGCTTTGCTAAATCTGATCGACCGCAACCAGATGATGGCTTACCTGGTGATGATGGCGGCGCGCCTGGTTGAACTGGATCGCGTTCTGAAGCAGACTGGCAGCCTGTATCTGCATTGCGACCCGACAGCCAGCCATTACTTGAAGATTTTGCTGGACGCGATTTTTGACCCGAGAAACTTCAAGAATGAATTGATTTGGAAGCGAACATCCGCGCACAGCGACGCCAGAAGATATGGCAGCGTGCATGACATCTTGCTATTTTATACCAAGTCCGAAGAGTTCACATGGAACGAAATATACACAGAGTACGACGAAGAGTATAAGAAGCGATTTCGCCACAAAGATTCAGATGAGCGATTGTGGACAGATGGTGACTTGACAGCGAAAGGTTTGTCAGGCGGCGGCTATACATATACTTATAAGGGTGTCAGTTCGCTATGGCGCGTTCCATTGGAGAGCATGAAGCGGCTTGATGAGGAGAACCGACTTCATTTTACAAGCGCGGGAGGCATACGAATCAAACGATATCTTGATGAGTTGCCTGGCATCCCCGCGCAGGATGTCATCACGGATATTTTCCCCATTAACTCGCAAGCCAAAGAACGTCTCGGCTACCCCACACAGAAGCCTGAGGCATTGCTTGAGCGAATCATCCTCGCTTCGTCAGATGAAGGCGATATCGTATTGGATCCCTTCTGTGGCTGCGGCACGACCTGCGCGGCTGCACACAAGCTCAACCGCCGCTGGATTGGTATTGACATAACGCACCTGAGCATCGCCCTGCAAAAGTATCGATTGCAAGATATGTTTGAATTGGTATCAGGACGCGATTACTCGGTCATCGGCGAGCCGCGCGCACTTGATGGGGCGCGAGAATTGGCGCGGGATTCCGCCAACGAAGGCCGTTATCAGTTTGAATGGTGGGCGCTGTCGCTGGCGGGGGCAAAGCCAGTGGGAGGAAGAGCAGGCTCGCGCAAGGGCAAAAAGGGCGCGGACAAAGGGATTGACGGCATCATCAATTTCTTTGAGCAGGATGACAAAGGCAAAGCTAGAGCGCGAAGAGTCATCGCGCAAGTCAAATCGGGCAAAGTGAGCGTCAAGGATATCCGCGAACTCAAAAGCGCGGTAGATAGCGAAAAAGCGGCGATCGGTCTCTTCATCACTTTAGAATTGCCTACACAGCAAATGGTCAAAGAGGCTCTTGAAGCGGGTTTCTACGAATCGGACTTCTGGCAGCGCCGATACCGTCGATTGCAAATTGTGACAGTTGGCGATCTGCTCGGCGGCGCGTCGCCGGATATGCCGCCACAGCATGGAACGCACCAGAAAGCCGAGCGTTACAGTCCGACGAGCATGGATTCAACTGGCAAGTCGCAGCAGGGACTCCTTTGACACTAAATCGACGCTCGGTTTCACCCATGGCTGAGAACATTGCCAATGCAAAAGCAAGACAGGCCGGCTCACAAATCCAAAATGCGTCCGCGCATCAGACGCTTCTTCATGTTGCTAGTTGTCGCCACTTTACTCTACTTCATCTCGTTCATCGCCACGGCGCATTTCACCGGCCTGCAAGACACAGCCGAACCTTCCGAAGTCATAATCGTTCTGGGCTCGGGCTTGCGAAAAGATGGTCGGCCCGGCCCGGCTCTCACGCGTCGAACCAAACATGCGGCCGACCTTTGGCAAGAGGGCATCGCGCCGCTGGTTCTGTGCACCGGTGGACAATCCGAATATTATCCGCGCACGGAAGCGGCTGCCTGCCTGGAGATTTTGCTGGCGGCGGGCTTGCCAGCCGATGCCATCCTTATGGAAGAGCGAAGCCGCAGCACGGAAGAAAACGCTATATTCAGCAAGCGCATGCTGGATGATCGGCGTCTTTCGCGCGTCGTCTTGGTCAGCGACAGCTATCACATGCTGCGCGCGGGATGGCTTTTCCGGGTGCAAGGCATCCAATCTGTCGCCAGTCCGGTGAAAAGCAATCGCATTCGCGACCCGCGAGTTTACCCCGTCTCGCTGGTGCGCGAATTCATCGCTTTTAACTGGCAGCTTTTCAAGGAGATTTTCAATATACCGTGGACGCACGTCCGCGGTATCTAAGATGCCGCCCTTTACGGTTTGTCTTCGTCGCGACGCCGCAGAGGGCGAGGCATTTCGCTTTCCACTATAATCAAGCGTATGCGCTGGCAACTTTGTCAGCATCGCCAACCGGGTGGAGCATGATCCCTCACCATGACGCGTCGGCTGCCGCAACTGTTTGCCCGAACCATAGTCTGCGTCTGTCTTTGCTTGTCGGCGGCCGCCGCAGCCGCTCAAGAAGAGTGGTACAGCGTTCAGGTGGGCGACACGATTGAATCTATCGCAACGCAGTTCGGCATATCGGCGGAATCAATCATTGAGCGCAATGGCTTGGCGCAAGCGAGCCCCATAGTAGTGGACCAGATCTTAATCATTCCAGTAGCCGAAGAGGTGGCTATCGGCAGGGTTGCGAGCGGCGTCAGCGTCGCCGGCAATGCGGAGCGGACTCATATCGTACAGCGGGGCGAAACACTGCAAGTGATCGCAGAGCGCTACGGACTCAGTTGGCAGACGCTGGCCCGCGCCAACAACATCGCCAATCCGAATCTGATCTATGCGGGCCAAGCGCTTATCGTGCCGGCATCAAGTCAGCCAGATGCGGCGCCAGTCCTTATCCCGACCGCTCAACCGGCCTTGCCCTTGCAGCGCCCGGTACAAGGCTTGACTTCGCAGCGGCAATTTCCTGTTCATATTGTGCAATCCGGCGAATCCATTGAACGGATCGCGCAGCGTATTGGCGTCAACCCAGATGCCTTGCGTCAACTTAACAAGTTTGACATCGGAACAGGACTTTATGGCGGTGATGTCATTCTCATTCCGGCTTCGTCTTCATCGCCGCCAGTTGTCGCGACGCCGGCGCCGGCGGCTGATGCGATACAGCATGTCGTCCAGCGAGGGGAGACGCTGGCCATCATCGCGGCGCGCTATGGACGCACAGTGGCGCAGATTGCAAGCGCCAATGGCATATTGAATCCAAACAGGATAAACGTAGGCCAAATTCTGATCATTTCTTAGGAGCAATCATGTCGAAATATGTTTGCATCGGCGTACCCTATTATCTGGGCGAAGCGATAGCGGAACGCCGCGAAGTAGAAGCGCTGCGCCGCAGCGGGATCGCCGCCGAGCTGGACGCTGAATGGGTGGATATTGCGCCGGAATTCGCTGCGGCTGACGATCCGGTCGTGGCGGTGAATCGCGCGCTCGCCACGGCGATACAAGCGCGCGCGGACAAGATTCCCGTGGTATTTGCCAACGACTGCACCAGCTGCCTCGGCATGGTCAAGGGCTTGGAGGCGAAGACGCCGATGATTCTATGGTACGATTCACACGGCGATTTCAACACGCCAGAGACGACGCCAAGCGGTTTTCTCGGCGGAATGCCCTTAGCGGCGCTGGTCGGGCGCGGCAATCAGCATTTGATGCGCGGCCTTGAGTTGGCGCCGATCGCCGAAGCCGATGTAATCGTCTCCGATGTCCGCAATCTCGATCCTGAAGAAGGCGTCATGCTGCGTGAAAGCGAGGTCAGAATATATGAAACGCTGGCTGACCTGCACGCTGGACCGCTGCCTGACAAGCCACTTTACATTCACTTTGACACCGATGTCGTTGATTGCGCCGAAATGCCCGCCATGAGTTACCCCGAGCCCGGCGGACCGTCGCTGAATGAAAGCATCGATTCGCTGAAGTTCGTTTTGGCGCAAGGGAATACAGTCGGGATACTGTTCAGCCTTTGGAATGATACGCTGGAGCGGAGCGACGAAGCGATGGAGGCCACGCTGCGGCTAATCCGAGCGCTAAAGTAAGCAGTCATCGATTCCTTTCAGAATCGCGAAAATCGTTCGTATCAGCTTGCGATGAGCGCCAAATGAGCATATCCTCTAAATGGTGTCGCAACCGCGAGCTTTGGTTTTTCCAGGCGCTGAAACCCTAAGGGTATCCGAGTTTGTACACAGACAACGAGATTCTATTCCCCCATTATGCGATTCCGGCGCTGCGCAATACGCGTGGACCCGCCTGGACGCAACTAATTGACGACCTGTCCACCAAACACGAGACCAGCATCGAAGTGCTCGCCTTGATGTCGCTAATGATAGAACTCAACGGCTGTTTGGCTTGCGAAACTGATAGTTATCGGGCGATGCGCGGCTGCACCGCCTGCGCCCAGCAGACATTGCGCCGTTACAAGGGCAGCGACGAAGAACTCATCCGCATGTATGAGGAATCGGTCGCCAGGATGCGCAAGCTCGAACCGGCTCTTGGAATAACTTGATTCCTCTTGCCAGGGTAGTGTGTCGAAGTCGGTGGAAATTGTTGCGGTTTGCTTCGAATCCTTGCTCTACTTCCCTCACCCAAAATAACGATGAATTGTAGGGACGAGCCACCGGCTCGCCCGAAGCCTTTGTTTTTCTCGATTTAGGGCGAGCCACCGGCTCGCCCCTACAGACTGTCAGGTGGATGTAATTTACCTATTTCAACCGAAAAAGATACACTTCCCTCGTCAGTTGCAGTTGACAAAGCGCAATCGCACGTGTTAGACTCCTCCTGCGTAGTGAATACCGCTGCGTTTGTTGATATTGCCGAATCTAACTGAAGGGACGTGCGGCGATAGCAGGATCACCTCTCAGGATCAACGGAAATATACGCGGTGTGCGCGAAGTCCGGCTGATTGACGACACAAATACAAATATCGGCGTTGTTAGTTTTCATTATGCGCAGGAGCGCGCCGATGACGTCGGTCTTGATTTAGTGGAAGTCGCGCCGAACGCCGATCCGCCTGTTTGCCGCATCATGGATTTCGGCAAGTTCCAATACGAGCAGCGGCGCAAGGAGCGCAAGTCGAAGAAGAACCAGGTCAAGGTGACGGTCAAGGAAATCCAGCTTCGACCCAAGACCGATGAGTATCACTTGCGATTCGATATCAAGCGGGCGGCAAAATGGCTGCTTGAAGGCAAAAAAGTGAAGTTCCGCGTTCGCTTTCGCGGGCGCGAGATCACGCACCAGCACATCGGGCGCGATCGGTTGAGCAAGATCGAGGAAGAGTTAAAGGACGTCGGCGTCGTTGAATTGCGCCCCAATATGGAGGGCCGCGACATGCTTATGATTCTGGCGCCAAACAAGGACATCAGACAAGGTTCGGAGAAGCAATAGTGCCTCGCAAGAAAAAGACGAAAAAGTACAAGTTAAAAACGCATAAAGCGACCGCCAAACGATTCCGCATGACTGGCAGCGGCCGGATCATGCGCACAAAAGGCGGCAAGAGCCATTTGCGTCGGCGCTCCGCCAAGCGCGTCAAGCGCCAATGGGACAAGACCATGGAAGTGGGCGAGAAAGCGACGCAGCGCCGGATTCGCCGCTTGGCGCCGTATCTCGGCAAATACAAGGCGAACCCGCCAGCATAGATAGGTTCAATCCATAACCCGCAAGGCATAGCCCGGCGCCGTGTTTTGCCGGGTCTTTCATGTACGGAGACGACTAATGGCACGAACAAGAACCGGCATCGTCAGACGCCGGCGACACAAGAAAGTCCTGAAGCTCACCAAGGGGCAGTGGGGAACGCGCAGCAAGAATTTCAAACGCGCTAACGAAGCAATGATGCGCAGCCTCTGGTACGCTTACCGCGACCGGCGTCAACGCCGGAGGCAACTTCGCCGGCTTTGGATCCAGCGCATCAACGCGGCCGCGCGAATGAACGGCATGAAATACAGCCAGCTCATCAACGGCTTGAAGCGCGCCGGCGTCGAATTGGATCGCAAGAGCCTGGCTGGGATCGCCATCCATGACGCGGGGACTTTCGGCAAGATTGTGGATCTTGCCAAGCAAAGCCTTTAATCCGCGGCGACGCCAATTGGTTGCCAAGGGGGCCCGATGCGGGACCCTCTTTCTTTTTCTAATGGATGACGATGGATTGTATCAGCAGCACGCAGAACAAGCGCGTCCGTTACGTCAAGTCGCTTCAGACCAAGCCGCGATTCCGGCGCAGCGAGCGAAAACTGGTCCTGGAAGGCAGCCGGCTGATTGCCGATGCCCTGCTGGCTGATGGCCAACCGGATATCGCCCTGTATTCGCCAGAAAAGGCCGACTACGACCTAATCGCGCAAATGCAGGAGCGCGGCTGCCCACTGCTGCCGGTTAGCGAGGCAGTTCTTCAGCATGTCAGTGAAACGCAGCAAGCGCCTGGGCTCCTGGTCGTGTTTCAGCTGCCACGCCCCCCGATGCCCGCGGTCCCCGAGCGCATTATGATTCTCGATGGCGTCCGCGAGCCGGGCAACCTGGGGACGATCTTGCGAACGGCGACAGCGGCCGGGCTCGATCTGGCGATCCTGGCGCCGGACTGCGTCGACCCGTACAACCCAAAAGCGGTCAGAGCGGGAATGGGCGCCCATTTTCGGCTGCCGCTCGTCGAGTCGAGTTGGAATGAAATAAGCCGCTATTGCCGGGACCTGGCGGTGTACGTGGCGACGCCGTCAACATCGACGAGGTATACCGACGTGAACTGGCTCGATAGTTGGGCATTCATCGTAGGCGGCGAGGCGCATGGCGTCAGCAATGATGCCCTCGAGCTTGCGCGGTATCCCATCTACATTCCCATGCTGGGCGGGGCGGAGTCGATCAATGTTGCCAGCGCCGCCGCCGTGATTCTTTTTGAGGCGCAACGACAGCGTCTGGCGGAAGCGTCTCAGTAAGACCAGGCCCCGGCGGCCCCTCTTCATTTGCGCGCCGCGCTGCGGTAGACTAGCGCGACTTGAACAATTGCGAGGGTGGGAGAGCTCGTTTCATGGCTAAGGAATTTGATGTTGTTGTGCTTGGCGCCGGACCCGGCGGATATGTAGGCGCGATCCGCGCCAGCCAACTCGGTCTATCCACCGCGATCGTCGAGAAGAAGTATTGGGGCGGCGTTTGCCTTAATGTCGGCTGCATCCCGTCGAAGGCGCTGCTGCGCAACGCTGAGCTAGCTTATATCTTGAATCATGAGTCGGATACCTTCGGCATCAGCGGTGAGTTCACGCTGGATTACGGGGTGGCGTATAAGCGCAGCCGCCGCGTCGCCAACGGCTTGACCAAGGGCGTACAGTTCCTGATGCGCAAAAACAAGATCCAGGCGTTTGAGGGCTGGGCGACGATTCAAGACGCGAATCATTTGCGAGTCGCGCTAAACAGCGGCGAAAGCGAAGAAATTCGCTTCAAGAATCTGATCATCGCGACGGGCGCCGCTACAAGATTGTTGCCCGGTAGCGAAGTGAGCGAGCGGGTCGTCACCTACGAAGAACAGATCATGGAAGACAGCTTGCCGGACAGTATTATCATCGCCGGCGCCGGCGCTGTTGGCGTCGAATTCGCTTATATCATGCGCAACTACGGCGTTGACGTTACGATGATCGAGTTTCTCGAGCGCATTTTGCCGCTGGAAGATCCGGAGGTCAGCGCCGAGCTGGCCAAGTCCTTCAAGAAGCAAGGCGTCAAGCTATTGACTGGCGCCCGCGTTGACTCGGTTGACGAGCATGGCGAGGGGGTTGAGGTTACCGTTACGACCGCCGATGGGGCGCAAGAGACGCTGCGAGCGGAACGGATATTGCAGGCGATCGGCTTTCAACCGCGAGTTGAAGGTTACGGGTTGGAGCAGCTTGGTGTGGAACTCAACGAGTTTCGCGGCATTGCTGTCAACGACAAGATGCAGACGAATATTCCCAATATCTATGCGGTTGGCGATGTGACCGCCAAGCTGATGCTGGCGCATGTCGCCGAGACGATGGCTGTGGTTGCGGCCGAGAATATCGCCGGCGTCCCTACAGTCACGCTTGATTTTGACATGATGCCTCGCGCTACCTACTGTCAGCCGCAGGTTGCCAGCTTCGGCTATACCGAGGAGGGCGCCAAAGAGCGCGGCTTCGACATCAATGTCGCAAAGTTTCCCTTCCAAGCCAATGGCAAAGCAAGAGGTATGGGCGATGCGACCGGCTTCGTCAAGCTAATCAGCGACGCGAAATACGGCGAGATCCTGGGCGCGCACATGATTGGCCCCGATGTCACCGAACTGTTGCCGGAATTGACCTTGGCGCGCGCAGCCGAGCTGACGCCAGCGGAGATCGCCCGCAATGTTCACGCCCACCCCACCCTAAGCGAGGCGCTTAAGGAGGCGGCGCATGGCTTGGAGGGGCGCTTCCTTAACATATAGCCTGGTAACCTGAAGGAAAGCGGGCTTACGCTTCAATCGTGAAGTGAAGAATGGGCAGGATCGTACCGACCTCGCCGGTAGTCGCGTCGACCCCAGCGACTTTGCTGCTGCTATTGTAGCGATCGTAGAGGATTACAACGACTCGGTATTCGCCCGGTGGCAGGCCGGTCGTTGAGAGTTCGGTAACATACCACTTTAGAATCTTGTTGTACAGATGCCTGTCGCGAGCCTGCCGAACCATCTGCCAATCCGGCGTCAGAATCTGAATGGAGACATTGTACTCTTCCAGCTGCGCCTCGTCGGCGACTTCCCAACCAGTGACGACGCGGACGGCCTGGCGGTCGCTGTCAAAGCTGCCGAATTTGTCCACGATCTTGATGCCGTTTTCATACAGGATCGGCTGATATTCGTGGTCGCAGCGCAGCATATCTACAATGTAGCGCTCTACAAATACGTCTTCCGTATCGACAAGCGTCTCGCAACGGTTGTGATTGGCTTGGATCGCCGCCAGCACATCATCGAAGATTTCAGATTTCTCTTGCGGGTTATAAGAGAAAAGCAGAAATGGATTGTCGTCGATTGCTGCTGCAATTTCGTTCTGCAACTCATGGCCTCGGAGGCGCGCATACACAAACTCGCCGTCGATGCCGAGTACGGTTTGCGTATAATAATCGGCTACCGAGCGGCCGTGTTTCATTGTCCAGAATACCATCCGCGACTCCGCGATTCCGATCATGAAGTCATGTTCTTGCTTTTTTCCATGAAGCTCATCGGCAAATCGATGCAAGGGAGGGTGATGCGAAACCAACGATTTACGCCCGTCATGCGCCCACTGTAGCCCCTGCTGCTGAATCTGAACGAAGCCGACTAGCCAGAACAGGACAAAAAGCGCGGTGAGCGTTCGCCCATGCTTTGCGCGCGTCAACAAGCAGGCAGCGCAGATGGTGAAATAGGGGGTGACAAACACAAAATAGCGCATCCGGCCGGCATCAATGGCGCGAGACATTTCGTTCCAGCCAAGGATGAGCGCTATCGTTACCGACGCAGCGATGAGCAAGCGCCAAAATTCGGCGTCTTTACGCCGGATAAAGGTCCAACCGCCCAACGCGACCAGCGGAATCCAGAGCAACGGAACGTCATTCACAAGCACAGACGCTAAATCAGCCGCCAGACCAAAAAACAGGATTGGTCGTCCTTCGCCCGTGGTTATGTCATACGGGGCATTCGCTAGCACCGGAATGTAGGGAAGGATCGCAAGCGCGCAAAGCCCCCAGGCGGCAATGAGCTTGAGCGTGACCTTTGATCGAGCGCCAACGAGATGTTGAACAAACAATCCCGCGATTAGCAGCGCGGCGCTAATGTGGGTGTATATGGCGGCGATTCCAGTCAATGCAAACAGCAGCAAACGCAACCAGGTGGAATCCCGCCTGGTCAGCCGCCAATACAGCCAAATGTGCATAAGCGCAAACAAAGTGAAAAGCGCATAGACCTTTATTTGATGCAATTGCGCCACAAAGAGCGCGTTGCTGCCTAGCAAGAGCACGGCGACCAATGCCGCGCGCCGATCGAAGACGTCCGCGCCAAGCCGGTACGTGAAGGCCAGCGCGAGTAAGCCCGCGAGCAGCGAGAAATAGCGCACCGGCGCCTGCGACCAACCAACCTTCTGCGCCCATTGCGATGCCAGCACCATGTAGAGCGGTACCTGATCCTGGAAGGACCCGCGAACTGACTCAACCACCTGCAGCGGGCTGTAAGGAGGATCAAAAGCGCCCATGTCGCCCAAGCCATAAAGCTCGTCCCACCAGACGATATCCTTATTCAGCCCGGCGGCGCCTGCGGCAAAACCAAGCAAGAGCGCCAGCGTTATTGCGAAGATTTCAACAGCGGATTGCCCCGGCCCTGCCTTTGAACCCTCACTCGTACAAATGACATCTGACAATATCGGATTTTCCTTGTGATGTTACATCTTGTGGCGCCTGAGCAAGGCGCTAGCTCGATATCGTAAAGGTCATTATCGGAAGAATCTCGCCCGATGTTCCAGCAGCCAAATCCGCGCCAGTAACCTTGGCTTCGCTGTAGCGGTCGTAGAGAATGACTGCCGCGTGGTATTCGCCTGGCGGCAGGTCAGCTGTAGACATCTCAGCTATATACCAAATCAGGACGTCGTTGTACAGATGCTCGTCCCCATACTGTCCAACTTTCTGCCCGTCGGACGTCAGAATCTGAATCGAGACATTGTACTCCTCCAGCTGCGCCACATCGGCGACATCCCAGCCGGTGACGACGCGGACGGTCTGGCGGTCGCTGTCAAAGTCGGCGAATTTGTCGATGATTCGGATGCCGTTTTGGTACTGAATGGGCGCATAATCGCGGTCACAGGCGAGCGTTTTGTATACGAAGCGCTGCGCAATCAGGTCGTTCTCTTCCACCAATGTGTTGCAGGATGTGTACTCGGCTTCGAGCGCGGCGACCACTTCGCCGAATATGAGAGGCTTTTCAGCGGGATTGTAAATCAAAATCAGATAAGGGTGGTCGTCAATTAGATTGTCCAAATCTTCGAGAGAATGGCTAGCTGACCCATCGGTAATGACAAAGGCCTGCTCCCGATTGAGCATCACGCCATAATAATAATCGGCAATGCTTTTGCCGTGGCGCAACTTCCAGTCAACCCACTTTGCCTGGCTAAAGCCGAGCGCCTTATCCAGTTCTCGCGTTTTGGATTGAAGCGCGTCAGCGTGTCGATGCAAAGGCGGAATGTCAACGAATATCGAAGTGCGTCCGGAATAAGCCCAGCTATCGCCCAAGCCGTGAATGCGCAGTCCGCCGGCGATCCAAACCAGCGCGAAAGGAAGCATAACGAATTCCCATCGGCGCGGCCTAAACAGAAGATGGGCGCATATAATTGCGAAGAACGGCATCGACACCAAGAAGAATCTAAACCGCAGTCGGTCAATCAAAGGAAAGAACTCATTGAAGAGCATAAGAGACAGAATAATGCCGGACCAAACGAGCAGCATCTGCGTGATTGCCGGATGACGCCGCTGCCATAATGCCAAGGCCGCCAGCAGCGCTATCGGCAACCACAACACTTCGACACCGTTGACGATGATGTTGCCCAGTTCTCTCGCCAGCTGATGCGCGCCAAGGGCGGAGTCTTGGAGCGCCGGGATCGTGCGTTCAGCCAGCGCCCCGTGGAGATAGCGAGACAAATACGGCAGGAAAGCCAGCGCGCTTAGCGCCCAAGCGGCAAGGATGTGGCGCCACCGCCTGATTCTCGAAAAACAGAGCAGATGGCGTATACCCAAGCCCACGAATACGAAGAGGGAAAAAACATGCGTGTAGAGCAGCGCCCCAGCCGTGAGAATAAAGCAGAGCCATTGCCATCTTCGCGCAGATTTTGCGGAAGTCAGCCACCAATATAGCCAGGCATGCGTAACCGTCAGCAGCAGCAAAAGCGAATACATGCGGATCTCATGGAAGTACATCAATACAAATCCGCTCGTGGTCAGGAGCAGTGCGGCCGTGGCGGCCGTCTTACGGTCAAATAGGTCCGCGGCGAAGCGATAGGTCCATGCGATAAGCAGAAGGCCTATGAGCAAGGACGGAAATCGCATTGACAGCTGTGACCAGCCGACGAGCGCAGCCCAGCGCGCGCCCAGGAAAAAGTACAATGGCACATGATTTGGACTGTGTTCGGTCAGGGAGTCTACGACTTCAAACCAGTCAAAAGGCGTCGCGAAGACACCCATATTGGACAGCGAATACAGCTCGTCCAGCCAAAGAATATCCGCATTGAGCCGAGCGGCGCCCAAGGCATAACCGAAGAGCAGCAGGGCGACCATCAAAAGAAGATGGCGCTGGTCGGATGCCTTCATCTTGCGCGCTTCACCTTTCGCAGCGCCAAATAGTCCGGCGCCAACAGGCCAAACTGCCAGAGGCTATGGTAGGCGCCGCGCTTGAATACGCGATCGCGCCAGTTGCCTTCGAGCGAAAACCCAAGTGTCTTGAGCAGCGCGGCCGATGCGACATTCCCCTCGACCACATCGGCTTCAACGCGGTGTACATCGAGCTGAACGAAGCAGAAGTTGACGACGGCTTGCGCCGCCTCCGTCATGATGCCCTGGCGCCAGAAATCCGAATGCAGTTCGTAGCCAATCTCAACACGCCGGTCGCGCCGCGCATACAAATGGAAACCGCATGATCCGATCATGCGATCGTGAGGTTTGAGCGTGATCGCCCAGCGGATGCCAGACCGCTCGCGAATGATTCTGTCCGCCCATTCTATGATCGCCTTGGCAACCACACCGTCCGGCGCGCCGTCAAAGTCGATGAGATAATCAAGCACGCCCGGGCTATGCCAAACCGCCAGCCAATCATCGTAGTCGTCCACTGTGACTCGCCGCAAGAGGAGCCGATCCGTCTCCAGTATCGGTATTGTGGCGAAATCGAAGTCCGTCAAATTACCCTCCTCGATCACATTCGCTAGACGATCAACGCTAATAGACCCCGACAGCAGAGCGAGCTTGAAGGTCGATCCCAGCGAAACGAGTTAAAGACTTTCAGCGACAATCTCAGCGATATCGACTATCTGCGGTCCGCCAGACACTTCCGCCCGGGCGTCTTCAAACATGCGCATGCAGAAGGGACAGCCGACCGCCAGCGTTTCAGCGCCGGTCGACGCCGCTTCCTGAAAGCGTTCGGCGCTGACCTTGCCCGCGCCCGGCTCCTCTTCTTTCCAGAACTGCCCGCCGCCGGCGCCGCAGCAGAACGAGTTCATACGATTGCGCGGCATCTCAAGCAGGTCTGCGCTGTAACTCTTGATCACGCTGCGGGGCGCATCAAGGACATCGTTGTGCCGCCCGAGATAACATGGATCGTGGAAGGTCACATTGCTCCATGTCGCAGCGCTTGCGCCTTTCGTCAACCGGCCCGCGGCAATAAGCTCTTCGATCAATTCGCTGTGATGCGTCACTTCGAATTGGCCGCCAAAGTCGCCATACTCTTTCCCGATGTTGTGCAGGCAGTGCGGACATGTTACGACAATTCGCCTGGGATTGAGCGCATTGAGCGTCTCGATGTTGGCTGAAGCCATTTCGTGGTAGAGATACTCGTTTCCGGCGCGCCGGGCGACATCGCCGGTGCAGCTTTCCCCGTCGCCGAGGATGGCGAAGCTGACATCAGCGGCGCGAAGCACCTTAACCAGCGCCTGCGCCGTCTCTTGCGCGCGCGGATCATAGCTCACGGCGCAGCCCGTCCAATAGAGCACATCGAAATGCGGATTCTCATCGACCGTGGGCACGGGGAAATCCAAGCCGTCCGTCCAGGCGCCACGTGGCGCGGGCAGCTGCCAGGGATTGCCCTGGCGTTCCATGCCGTTAAAAGCCCCTTGCAGCTCGGCCGGAAACTCGCTCTTCATCAATACCGCATCGCGGCGGATATCGAGAATATCGAACATCGGTTCATTGCCAACAGGGCAAATATCGATGCAGGCGCCGCAAGATGTACAAGCCCAAAGCGCCGATTCGCTGAGCAGCCCGTCGGCCAGCGTCCAATCGGAATCCGTCCCGCGCGCCAAGGCATCCCAATTTTCATTGATCAAGAAACGCTTGTTGACCTCCAGCGCCGAGGGCGAGAGTTCCTTGCCGGTTACATAAGCGGGGCAAACATCTTGACAGCGATTGCACATAATGCAGGCAAAGCCGTCAAGTATGTGCGTCTTATGCAAGTCTTCGAGACGGGCGGCGCCGAACTGTTCGATATCCTCGTCTTCAAAGTTGAGCGGCGCCAGCGCGCCAAGAGAAGTCCGCTGCGGGCGGGTCATGAAATTCAGCGGCGCCAGGAATAAATGCGCATGTTTGCTTTGGGGGAAGTAAGGCAGAAAGAGCAAAATGCCGCCAAGCGCGATCCACCAGCATAGGTGGCGCAGCAGCTCGAAAGCATCAGCATTCAAGCCGGACCAAACTGCCGCCATTGCCATTGCGAACGGCATATAAGGGTCGTCGCCGTGCTGCGCCACCGCCAGCGATTCGCCAAGGAATCGCGCGCCGACATGCAGCAAGATGAAGACTGCCACGATCATAGAGTCCCTGGTTACAGCGCCAGCCCCGACCTTGGGATGCAGGAGCACATTGTCATGAAATTGCAGCGCCTTGCGATTCGGCAAGACCAGCCGCCGCAAGATGAAGTAGCCGATGCCGACCAACACCACGACGCTCAGCGCATCGCCAAGGAGTCGGTAGGCATCGTAAGCCGCGCCTAATCGCAGCAGCTGCCGCTCGAAGTCGGGAAGAAAACCAATCAACAAGTCAAAAGCGTTTATCAAGAAATAATAGGTAAACCCGAGCGCGACTCCCCAATGCAGCAGGCTGGTCAGCGGACGCGCTTTTAGGGTCCTGCGCTGGAGCAGATAGACCGCCAAGGCATACAGCGCGCGACGGACGATGTGGTCGGCTCGCAACTCGCCCTGCCCGCGTCCGATGATCTGAAACATCTCTTTAAAGCCGGCGTAACTGGCGCCCAAAGAAAAAAGCGCCAGCAGGATAAACAGCATTTTCTCCACTTCGGTCAGCATGGCAAGCGCTGGCTTTCACGACCGCGAGTCGCATCAAATTGTCTGTTTCAGTTTACCATTGAGCCAAGTATTCACCAACCAGACTCGATGCGGTAGTGTATCGAACTCGGTTGAAATTCAAATGAGCCAAATCCAACTTCACCACAAAGGCGCAAAGGACACAAAGAAAATGGCATATTTCGCAGACAATTCTCGGCGCTCTCGCTTTTCTCGGTGTCCTCGGTGGTAAAGCTTTTTGTGTTTCAACCGAAAAGGATACACTTCCCTCGATGCAAGGTCGGGCGGCAGGCGCATTCGCCGAACTGTGGCGCCGCCACGCCAGCTTCCGCCGCGTCTTTCGGCATGTAAGCTTGTCGTATTCACAGCCATCAGTAGAATGAGAAGCCAGCAAGATAGTAAATGAGGAGTTGCATCAATGATTGACTTTTCACCCATGCGCGATGGCGAAGTGACTTATCTTGAATACGCCGCTCGGGCGGATATCAGCGCGGAAGAACTGAAGGCGCTGAGCGACGAGAGCGTCGACTTTCTGCTCGGTCTTCTGGATGGACTCGCCGATGCCGACATCGTATTTGACCCGGAAGATCCAGATGCGGATGATCCCTTCGCTGTTGAAGGCGAGGAAGAGATCGGCTGGAATTTCGGCCACTTGATCGCGCACGTCACGGCCAGTTCGGAGGAAGGCGCCGCTTTGAGCTCGCTGCTGGCGCGCGGCGTGCCCGCTGCGGAACGCCCGCGATACGAGACGCCCTGGCGCGATATCAAGACGGTAGCGCAAGTCCGGCAACGGCTGGAAGAGAGCCGACGCATGCGCAACGCCTATTTGAAAACTTGGCCCGATGCGCCGCTGCTTGATGTCTGCCGCGTGGTATCAGAGCGCTTCACCGCCAAGTTCGGCGAGATGAATGCGCCGGCTGCCTTTCTCTTCGGCTTGTCTCACGAAGTCGGGCATTACGAACAGATCGAAGAGGTCAAGCGGCAAGCGCAGGCGGCGCGCGCGGCGGCAATTTGAAACGTATAAACCGCATAGATTCTGCAGTAAAGACGCTGTAAGCGTCAAGGAATCGCCCCAAGTGGAGGGCTGATGAGCAAATTCATGGCGCCGCGTACGCCCAAGGGCTTTCGTGACTTTCTGCCCGAGACCATGCTGCGGCGCAGCTACGTGCTGGACAGCATCAAAGAAGTATTCCATCTCTACGGCTTCGAGCCAATCGACACGCCCATCCTCGAGCTGCATGAAACGCTCTTCGGCAAATATGGCGAAGACGCTGAACAGCTGATTTTCACGGCGCAGCACGGGCGCAGCAGGCGCGACCCGTTGGCGATGCGCTACGACTTAACCGTGCCGCTGGCGCGCGTGGTCGGGCAATACGAAAGCCAACTCAACCTGCCCTTCAAGCGTTATCACATCGCGCCCGTATTCCGTGGCGAACGCCCGCAGCGGGGGCGTTATCGCGAGTTTTGGCAATGCGATGCCGATACAGTCGGCGTGGCGAGCATGAACGCCGATGCCGAAATCGTCATCATGATGCATGAGATTCTGCGCCGGCTGGGTTTCCCGCAATTTGTGATCAAGATCAATCACCGTCAACTGCTCGTGGCGATTGGGGAGTTTTCCGGCGTCCCAGACGAACAGTTGCCGGACCTATATCGCAGCGTCGATAAGTATGACAAAATCGGCGCTGATGGCGTGAAGCAAGAATTGATTGACCGCGGCATCGAAAGCGACGCAGTCAGCAGGATGATGGATTTGATACAATCCAAAGAACCTGGCGGAGACAGCCTGGAACTGATCGCGGAGACTGTCGGCGACAATGCCAAGGGATTGGATGATCTGCGACAGCTGGCGCAATTGATGGCGGAGGCGTCAATCCCGACCGAACACTACGATTTCGACTTCACCATGGTGCGCGGACTGGGCTATTACACCGGTCCCATATTCGAAACCGTGATATCGGAACCGTATTTGGGCAGCATCAGCGGTGGCGGGCGCTACGACAATCTGATTGGGATGTTCCGGCGGCAGAGCCTGCCAACGACCGGCACCTCCTTCGGCATTGAGCGCATCATCGACTTGATGGATGAACTGGAACTGTATCCTCCTCACCTAGGTGGGACGCTGGTGAGCGTGCTAGTGACGGTATTCAGCGAGGAGACGCGCCGCGCTTCGACGCGGATCGCGCATCAGCTTCGCCAAGCGGGCATCAATACAGAGCTGTATCTGGGGGGGCGCAAGCTCGGACGACAGCTTGCGCAAGCCGATAAGAAAGGCATTCCTGTCGTCGCCATCGCCGGACCGGACGAGATTGAGGCGGGCGTGGTCAAGCTGCGGCGCTTGGCTGATGGCGAGGAAGCGACAGTCGCTTCGATCGAGACGGTTGAAGCTGTGGTCGCGCTGCTGGCGGAACGTTGAACCGTGATGCGATTTGTATTTCCCCGACCCGTAATATGATCTCGCTTCCTCGTTCAAGCGGCATCCTGCTCCACCCCACATCGCTGCCGGGCAAATATGGCATCGGCGATTTGGGCGCGGGCGCCTATCGCTTTGTTGACTGGCTGGAAGCGCAGGGGCAATCCATCTGGCAGCTGCTGCCGCTGGGACCAACGAGCTACGGCGATTCGCCCTATCAAACGCTGTCCGCTTTCGCCGGCAACGCCAACCTCATCAGTCTCGACCGGCTGATCCAAAACGGACTCTTGGAGCTGGGCGACCTCGCTGATACGCCGCCCTTTCCCAGAGACCGAGTCGATTATGGTTGGGTCATTCCCTATCACAATCAGAAACTGGCGCTTGCTTACCACAACTTCGCGGCCGACGCCGATTTGACCTTGAAACGGGAGTTTGGCGAATTTGTCAGCGACAATCAATTCTGGCTGGAAGACTTCGCCCTGTTCATCGCATTGAAGCGGCAGCATCGGCTGCGCCCATGGACCGAGTGGGAGCGCGAACTTCGGCAGCACGACGCCTCCGCCCTCGCCAAAGCGCGTGAAGAATGCGCCGAGCAAATGAATCTGGAGCGTTTCCGACAATGGCTGTTTCATCGACAGTGGACCGCGCTCAAGGAATACGCTCATGAAAAGGGAATCCGCCTGATTGGCGACCTGCCAATTTTCGTCGCCCATGACAGCGCCGATGTCTGGGCGCATCAGCATGAATACCTTCTCGATGACAGCGGCAGCCCGACGGCAGTTGCTGGCGTGCCGCCCGATTACTTCAGCCCGACCGGGCAGCGCTGGGGCAATCCGTTCTATCGCTGGGATGTGATGAATGCAGCCGGCTACCGCTGGTGGATAGAGCGAATCCGGGCGCTGCTGAATCTGGTGGATTTCATTCGCATCGACCACTTTCGCGGATTCGAAGCCTATTGGGAAATCCCGGCGGACGAGCCTACCGCGATCAAGGGCCGGTGGGCGCCGGGTCCGGGCGCGACGCTTTTTGAGGCGATCAAGACTGCGCTGGGCGAGCTGCCCATCATCGCCGAGGACCTGGGCGTCATCACACCCGGTGTGGAGAAGCTGCGCGACGACTTCGGCTTGCCCGGCATGAAGGTGCTGCAATTCGCCTGGAGCGACCCAGCCAACCCGTTTCTGCCGCATAATCACCAGCCCAATAGCATCGTATACACAGGGACGCATGACAACAATACGACGCGCGGCTGGTGGGAGAATGAAGTCGATGAGCGCACGCGCGGCTTCGTCAAGGATTATCTTGGGCATGATGTCTATGATATCCTTTGGACGCTTGCGCGCGTCGGGATGCGATCTTCGGCGAAGATCTTCATCATGCCGATGCAAGATGTCCTGGGACTTGGCGCCGCTGCCCGCATGAATACGCCAGGACGCCCTGCGGGCAACTGGACCTGGCGCATCACCGAATCGGACCTGAATCACCCGGGCAAAGACGCTCTTGTCCATATCACGCGACTTTATCAGCGCCATCCCGACCAGCAGAGGTCGCGCTAAACTGGAGACACGGGCGCAAGCGCGCAATTCGGAAGATTGTTGTAACAGAGTCTGATGCATGGACCAGCGAAGCGTATTTTATGATGAGTGGCTGAGCAGTTTGCGTGAGCAGTACAAACAGGTCGTGCGCAACGACGATCGCGCAACACTGTCGTCGTTGACTGCGGTCATGCAAAATGTCGGCTTTCGCGATGATGAGCTGGCGCAGCTTCGCATTGAGGCGACAATGCGCGTTGATGATGTCCCCGAAGGCTTCAGCCCCGATATGGATATTCTTGCGAATGCCGGTTTGGCGCAGGCGCATCCCGCTGAATGCGCTTGTCCCGAGTGCGTGACCGTCGATGAAAGCAAATTTGACAACGAGGGACAGCCAATCGCGCCCGATCCCGAAGCGGACGAATACGAGGCTGGTCAGGTATTTCCGGTCGCTGAAATCGTTAGAAGCGATGACGCGGAGGAAGTCGATTCGATCACATTTGAAGACAGCCTCGCCGCCGAAGCAGCGTCGGCGCCTGACGATGCCGCCGAGTCAGCTGCCGACGCGGACGAGAGCGAGGCCGATCCGGACGCGCCGCAGCAGATGAACCTCTTCTAGCAATGCCGATTACTGATGACGACCGGAAGTGGATGCGTTTGGCGCTGCAGGAAGCGGAGTTCGCCTTGGAAAGCGGCGATGTGCCGGTCGGCGCGATCGCCGTCCATCGGGGCGAGATCATTGGGCGGGGCTACAACCGGCGTGAAGCCGACAAAGACCCCACGGCGCACGCCGAATTGATCGCCATGCGCGAAGCGGCCGCTGCATTGAACATGTGGCGGTTGGACGATGTGACGCTCTATTGCACGCTGGAGCCTTGCGCGATGTGCGCTGGCGCAATGGTGCTGGCGCGTCTGCCGCGGCTCGTCTATGGAGCGGCTGATCCCAAAGCGGGCGCCGCTGGCAGCGTCTTTGACCTGACGCGGCACCGCCGACTCAATCACCGTGTGCATGTCGAAGGCGGCTTGTATGCCGAGGAGTCAGCCGAACAGCTGCGCGGGTTCTTCCGCAAACTCCGCGAAAGCAGCGCTTCGTAAACGAACAAAACGCTGTTCAGGCGCCTATGCTCGATTGTATAATGCTGGCTTGTACGGGAGAGGTGCCAGAGTGGACGATCGGGACTGTCTCGAAAACAGTTGTACCCTCCGGGGTACCGTGGGTTCGAATCCCACCCTCTCCGCCATCGCTGGAAGGCAAGATTCGAAGGGACGGGCGGCATCCCACCCGTCCTTTTGCGTTTCGCGCTATTGGCTGCCCATCTGCATCATCATCGCCAGCGGGATGACCATGGCCTCTTCCGGTATCTCGACAACCACCGGTTGGTTGAAGGCGGACAGATAAATGTCGATGTTCGCAGTCAAATGGAGCTCGCCTTCGCCCAAGCCCGCAAATTCGCTTCCGATGGTCAAATCCATCACAAGGTCCATCCGATGGGTGAAGCGGTCGTCAATGCCGATGTAGTGCCGGCTGGACATTTCGCGCGCCTCGATGCTCTGCGTCAACGCCAGCGCCATTTCCGCATCCGCCGCTTGGTCAGCGCCCGCTTCAGCCTGGATCTCTTCCAGCGTCAGCGAAGACAAGATGGGATTCAAATTGATGCTGGATTCGAAGACGGCTACTGGAATTCCAGCAACTTGCTCGTCGGGCAATCGCGCAATGGTGGTGGCTTGAGCTTCTGCCTCCTCCATAGCCGGCGACGACATCCCGGACATATCCGCTATCGATCCCATGCCAGCTTCCCCGAGCAGATCGCCCAGCGCGCCGCTGGTATCAAAGCCGAACCATTCCATCCCGCCCATCGATTCTCCGGTCACCGTTTCCATGGCCCCGGCATTCAAGACGATAACGCCGTCCTTGATGAGCAGGTTTAGCGTCATATCCAAGGGCTCATCAGCCGAAGCGCCGGTCATGTTCAGCACTACTTCCCCTTGTATGGCGGCGAACAGCTCTTCGACCAAGGCAAACATGCTGTCGGCCTCAGTTGCGGCATCCAGCGCCATCAGCTCGGTAGCGAGCGCGGGATCGGCCGCCAGCCTGCCATCTCCAATCACGGACAATTGCATATCACCGGCATTGGAATCGCCGGAAACGCCCATCTCCATCGTCATGTCGAATGCGGCGGAGAAGACTTCGTCCATAATAGCGGCGTTATCCAGCAGAATCTGGCAATCGGACTCTGGCAGGTCGCCGCAGTTTACGCCGTCCATGGAGCCTGCTTGCGCAGCGGCGCCCGGCGCCAGCAGAAGCGCCAGCGCGATGAGAATCGTTACTCTCTTTAGCATGATGTTCCCTTCTAGTCCTTTCGTTCGTCTACCAAGTATAACGCAGAAACTTAGGCCAAGTTCTTCCCCAATAATTAGGGGGAACCAGAGAGCGCATCGGCAAAGAATGAGTATCGCCGCCGCTCAACCGTCCGCATTAAACTCCTTCGGCTATTCTGCTATACTCGCGAGTAAAGTTTGAAGACGCAACCATTGCCAAGTATGAAGACGATCACGGTGTATGGCAGTTCCCAGGTCGGCCCCCGCGACCGGGTCTATGAGGACTCGGTAAGCATTGGGCGCGCGCTCGCTCGGTCCGGCTTCGCGGTCATGACCGGCGGATACCTGGGCGTGATGGAAGCGATAAGCAAAGGCGCACGGTCGGTCGGCGGTCATGTTATCGGCGTGACCACCGATCAAATTGGTTTGCAATTCAACGCGCAGCCCAACAGTTATTTGGATGAGATCATAAACTACGCCGAATTGCGCGACCGGCTGCTGCACATGGTGGAGAAGGCCGATGGCTATTTGGCGATGCCGGGCGGGATCGGCACATTGCATGAGATTGCGGAAACCTGGGAACTTATGCGCATCGGTGGCGTGCCGCGCCGTCCCTTCGTCTGCTATGGACCGATGTGGGAAGATGTCATCGGCATCTTGGAAAAAAGCCCGTACCTTGGGGACGGTTACCACGGCATGATCACAATCGCGCAGACGCCGGAAAATGTGATTGAAGCATTCAATGAATAGCGTCGGCGCATGCAAATTGACCAACATCGTTGTCGTCTATTCGGCAACTGACGTGCTCGCCATTGACGCTCGCTTGAAGGACGCATGGCTCGGCGGCGCCCGCAATTGCAATTTGAGTAGAATGGTACTTATGCTCGTTGGGCAAAAGGCAAATCATGCGGGAGTCAGATTTTGATTAGGTCTTGCGCGGTGATTCTGATCTTCATCTTCTTGCTCGCATTGGCGGGAACCAGCGCGCAAGAGGATTCCGTCGGCTTTGAAGCGGCGCCGCCACCGCTGCGCGTTTGGTTGCCGGCGCCCTTGATCTCCGATGAGTCTGGCATCGCCTTTCAACTGCTCAGCGAGCACACGGCGGCTTTCTCCCTCGGCAACGACATCGCCATTGAGTATCGAATCAAAGATGTCGGCAAGGTTGGCGGCATCATGTCCACCATTCGCGCGGGCAAAGATGTGGCGCCGGCCGCCTTGCCCGATGTAACGCTGATTCGCCGCCGCGATTTCACGCCGTCGCAGGCGCGCCAGTATCTGCAATCGCTGGAGACCTTGTTCTCTTCATCCCTGCTCAATGACTTGGACTACGGTCTTGAATTCGGCCAGATTGCGCTCGAAACAGGGATTGCGCTCTACGGGCTGCCCTATCTGTACGATGTCCTCTTGGCTGTTCACACACAGCCTTTGCAGCGCCCGGGATTTCGCCTGACATTTGATGACGTCTTCGCCAACGATACGACCTTTCTATTCCCGGCGGCGCGCACAAACGGCTTGAATCAGACATTTTACCTGCAGTACTTGGCCGCCGGGGGCATGTCGCCGCACGACGGCGTAATGAGCGTTGATGAAGCGGCGCTAAGCACGGTGTTGCAGTTTTACGAAGATCTCGTGCGGCGTGAGCTGGTTGCGCCGGATGCGCTAACGTTTCAATCACCCGCCGCTTATTTGACCGATTTCATCAACCACGCCGATCGCGCCCAGCTGGCGGTATTCCGCGCCAGCGAGTTTCTGGCAATGCTTGATCAGCAGAATACATCGCTGATGGCGGCGCAGGTCCCGACGGCAAGCGGCGGCGGCCAGTCGATTCGCGACGGATGGCTTTGGGTGCTGGTTACGCCGGACACTAGCCGGCAGAATATATCGGCTCGTTATTTGGAGTGGATGATGGAACCCGATTTCCACGCCAACTTCGCCCGCGCGCTTTACCATCTGCCCACGCAGCCCGCGCTTCTGGACAGCAGTTTGCCCGCGGGGGTTGATCGCCCATTCTTTGCCGAATTGCTGGCGCAAGCCACGCTGCCGCTGCCGGAAAACGAAGGCGGTACCGCGCCTCGTTTGATGCAGGAAGCGCTTATCCATATATTGCATGGCGACGCCACCGCCGTCGAGGCGACTAAGCAAGTGTTAAGCCAGTTTTCCGAGCGTTAAGCAGTCAGCGGCTTCTGATAGAATCGATGGGTCTTGTAAATTTTCCCGCCCAGGCTGCGGCTGATCTTGATGAGCGGGTTGGTCTCCAGGATCCAGCCCGAGTCGAGATAATCGTAGCGCGACGGCAGCAGCGCTTTCATCACTTCAAGCAGCATCGCCAATTCGACGCCTTTATTGCGATGCTCGGCTTTGACACCCATCAGGGGCATACGCACGCCACGGATTGATCGCCGTATTTTCCAGTGCCAGGCGACCTGCGCCATGGTGAGCGCTTCCGGTACGCCAGGCCGCGGATAGGCGCGGCGCAACGCTTCGTTGAAGTTGGGAATTGTAAGCGCGAAGCCGATTGGCTCGCCCGCGATCTCAGCGAAGAACGCCAGGTCAGCCTCGACCAGCATGCCAAGGTCCTTGACCAGCGCCTCCAATTCCTCATCGTTCATCGGGATGAAGCCCCAATTCTTCTCCCAAGCCGCGTTATAGATTTCGCGAAAGCGATCGAATTCCGCTTTCTTGTCTTTGGCGTTCATACTGCGTACGCGAATGCCGCTGCGTTCGGCGGCGCGCTTGACGAGCCTTTCCAAGCGCTCAAGCGAATTGCTGGCTTCGATGGTCGCCCGGTCTTGATAGATGCAATGCGCATCCATCACCTTCTCGAAACCGGCGCCTTCCACCAGGTCCGGATAATGCGGCGGATTATAAGGCATCATGATCACCGGCTGGCTGAAATTATCGACGAGCAATCCGCATTCTTCATTCGTCGTGAAATTTGCCGGACCGCGTATCGCGCTCGCTCCCCGCGCCTGTACCCAATCGGCGGCAGCGTTCAAGAGTCCGGTGGCGACTGCGCCATCATCAATCGACTCGAACAATCCGAAAAAACCGACATTCTCGTCGTGATATCGGTTGTGCTCGTGATTGATAAATGCGGTGACGGTACCAACCATTCGACCGAAACGCCAGGCGGCGAAATACTCGCCTTCCATGTACTTCCAGGCGGGATGCTTGGATTTGTCGAGCAGTTGCCGACGCATGGAAAGGAGCGGTGGCGCCCAATTGGCGTCATCGGCGTAGTGCCGCCAGGGAAAGCAGAAGAAATCTTCAAATTCTCTGCGGTTGGCAAGCGGGCGTATTTCGAGCAAGCTTTCTCCCACGATCTATATGCAACGGTCGACAGACCGCGCCCATATCGCGCGGAACTGTCTTGACAGTGTATTCTGTCGCTGATAGTATAGCAGCAATATATTCCGTAGTAGCTCAATTGGCAGAGCGGGCGGCTGTTAACCGCTAGGTTC
>JAPOYT010000082.1 GCA_026706445.1 Chloroflexota bacterium | reverse complement strand
ATCGCCGACGATCAGCAGCCAGGGGATATTCATCCGCCGGTGCTGCTTGATCTTCGAGCGCATGTTGCGATCTTGCAAGTCCGCTTTGACGCGCATGCCACGCTTCTTTAGCCGCGCGGCGACTTCGCTGGCGTATGCGTTATGGCTCTCGCGGATGGGAATGATGATCGCTTGCGTCGGCGCCAGCCACGGCGGGAAGGCGCCGGCGAAATGCTCGATCAGGATGCCGATGAAGCGCTCGAGGCTGCCGAAGGGCGCGCGGTGGATCATTACCGGGCGTTTGCGCTCATTGTCGCGATCGACATATTCCAGGTCGAAGCGCTGCGGCAGGTTGTAATCGACTTGTACTGTGCCCAGTTGCCATTCGCGCTTCAGCACATCGCGCACGATGAAATCCAGTTTCGGCCCATAGAAGGCCGCTTCGCCGGGCTCAATGTGGTAATCCATGCCTAATTCGTCGCAAGCATCGACGATGGCGACCGTAGCCTCTTCCCAGAGGGCGTTATCGCCGACGTACTTGTCGCTGTCAGGATCCCGTGCGCCCAGGCGGGCGCGGAAATCGGTCATACCCAGCGAACCAAATACATGCTGAATAAGCTGGACCACGCCTTTGAACTCATCCAGCAGTTGATCGGGGCGGACGAACAGGTGAGCGTCATCGACGGTGAAACCACGGACGCGCGTCAGTCCGCGCAATTCGCCCGATTGCTCATAACGATAGACAGTGCCAAATTCGGCGTAGCGCAGCGGCAGGTCGCGATAGGAACGGGGCTGGCTTGTATAGATGCGGCAATGGTGCGGGCAATTCATCGGCCGCAGCAAGAATTCATCGCCATCGACATCGATTGGCGTATATTGGCTTTCGGCATAGTAGGGGTAGTGGCCCGATGTCTTGTAAAGCTCGATATTGCCCAGATGAGGCGTGACCACCGGCAGATAACCGCGCTCGATCTGAATATCACGCAGCCAGCGCTCGAGCGTATCGCGCAGGGTTGCGCCAGCGGGCAGCCAAAGGGGCAAGCCCTTGCCCACCATTGAATCGATGATGAACAGGTCGAGCTTTTCGCCCAGGACACGATGATCGCGTTTGATCGCCTCTGCCAGCCGAGCGCGATGCTCACGCAGCTCCTCTGGCGTCCGCCAGGCGGCGCCATAAATGCGTGTCAACTGCTGGCGATTTTCGTCGCCGCGCCAGTAAGCGCCGGCTGGCGGCCGCAGCGAAATGCTTACTGCCTTTGGATTAATGTCTTTGGTGGTCTCGACATGGGGACCGCGACAGAGATCGGTGAACTTATTTTGCGTGTAAATGGTCAGGCTGTCCGCCGGTTCGGCAATAGGCGCGCCATTGTCATCGAGACGGCCCTTGACCAGGTCGTCGATGAGTTCCAGTTTGTATGGCTGATCGCGGAAGATTTCGCGGGCTTCGGCCGCTGTCACCACGCGGCGGCTGAACTCGTGCCTTTGCGAGAGGATTTTCTTCATTCGCTTTTCAACCCATTTGATGTCGTCTTCGCTGATGGTCGCGGGCAAGTCGAAATCGTAATAGAAGCCGTCTTCAATCGGCGGACCGATGGCGATCTTGGCTTCGGGGAAGCGTTCCAGCACCGCCTCCGCCAGTACATGGGCAGCCGAATGTCGAATCTTGTAAAGTTGACTCTCTTCGTAAGATTCTTCAGGCATCCTCTTTCCCCTCTTACAGTTTCTCAGGTTACTGTAGACCCGCATCCATGCAAAAATGCGTTGGCGAGTCTGCGGCGTCGATCATTACAGCCGGCATTCACCCTTGGCCAGTCGCTGCGTATTATAGGGGAATATGCGTATTTCGATAAGGGGTGGCGCCTAGTCGTCGATGATCACCAGCACTTCTTCAATGACGGCTTGCGCGATCTCTTGCGTGGCGAGTTGACTGGTCTTGATATCGGGCTTGGCATCGGCGACGTCGTCTTCAGTAACACGAGTGAAGAGGCTTTCGAAGACATCCTGGGCGACCATAGTGTCGATGGTGTCTTCAATGAATTTCAATTCCAGGTCGTCCACGATGATATGCGGCGTATCGAGAACGGCGTAGCGCACCGGCGGCGTATCCGGAATGGATTCGGTGACCATCCAAGTGAGCGACAACTGGCGATGTATGTACGGCAGCGTGGCGAAGAGAGCGGTATAGACTGCGCCATCGTCCATCCGCACGATGACGTCGCAGGCATCGCCTTCTTCGTGCATCTCGCATAGTATCTCTTCGGGCACAATCAAAAGATGGGCGATCGAATTGGCGGACATCAGCGCGCGTTTCCTGGCAGAATATCTTGCAATGTTTCCATTATATGCACCATTCTGTTACATTGGAATAAGCTTATCATGAATTGACTAGAAATTGTAAAATGATTCACAATGATTTTCATTTCGACCGTCGGCTTCTCGCTCTTTTTCGCGCTGATTTTCTGTGAGAAATTGAATTATAATCGCGCCGCGCAAGCCAAACTGAGAAAGTCACCATGCAGAATCACGACGAATCAGATCATCCGTTGAACCGAAAACCGACGCAAACGGTCATCCTGCGGCGCCGCAAGCCGCAGCCGCGCGCGTTTGAAGATCTGCCCTGGCTGACATACGCCCTGATGGCGGCCAATATCCTGATCTTTGCCGCCGGTTTCTTGTCACAGGAACTGGAATATGAACTTCTGTTGGCTGGCGCCCTCATCCCGGAGCTCGTGGCGGGGCAGGGAGAATTCTATCGCCTGCTGACCGCGATGTTCCTGCATGGGAGCCTCGGTCACATCTTTTTCAATGCCTATGCGATCTACTTCGTAGGACGCACAGTAGAACCGATCTTCGGCCGCGTCAGATTTCTGCTCATCTATCTGCTGGGCGGCTTAACCGGGTCCGTCGCCAGCTTGGCTTTGGGCGGGCTCCAAAGCTGGTCGGTCGGCTCGTCGGGGGCGGTATTCGCCATCTTCGCGGCCGAGGCGGCGCATCTTTATCAGCATCGCGCTCTCTACCCCAATGTGCGAGGGCGGCTGCAGCATATGCTGATTCTCATCGTCATCAACCTGGCGATTGGTTTTGCGCCGGGCTCGGGCATCGACAATTGGGGGCATATTGGCGGGATGCTTGGCGGTCTCGCGCTCGCCTGGCGGATTGGACCCCGCTTGACCCGACCCACAGCGCCCGTCCGCAGCATGCGCGAATTCGCCAAGACGGACGGCAATCCGCTCTCGCTGCATCTGCCGGAGCTGGTGATCTATATCGGCGCTTTAATCGCCGCTGTCGTCCTCGTTGCCAATCTGCTCGCCGCGCAGTTGTGACAATTCGTGGCGCAGCAGCGCGATCTGCTGAGCCGCTTCTTTGCTTTCGCGCGTGAGCCGCGTGATCACCGTGGAAAAATAGAGCTGAATGAATAGCAGAAACAGAGCCGCCAGCAAGAAAAGCAGATTGGGCGGATGGTGTATGTTGACCAGCGCTGCAAGGCTGTGCAGCAGGTCGCGCCAGGCGCCGACGACCAGCATAACAAGAGCCGTGCCCAGCCAGAGCAGCGAATACTGCTCGCTCAGATGCCGCCTGCGCACAAGCTCAAGCACCACGAGCAAAGCCATTATCGAGGCGCCTACCATGAATACTGTCGAGCGATCAATCATTTCGATTCTCCGTGGTCATCGACTACCGCTACAATCGGGCGCGGACAAATCCTTCCCTAAAATAACATGGATTCCGCCGGCCTATGCCCCAGCCTCTGATTGAACTCGCCGGCGACCTGGGCGCGCCGACCCTGCACCTGGCGCCCGCCAATGGTTTCCCGCCGCAGACCTACCTGCCTATGCTGCGACTTTTGCGCGGGTATCGCTGCGTTTGCCTGCCGCCGCGCGCCCTTTGGGGCGATCAGAAGCCGCCGTCGGAATATCGCGATTGGAGGTCCGAGGCTGACGATCTGCTCTCCGGACTGAATAGGCATGACTTGCGCAAAGTGATTGCCGTTGGTCATTCGCTTGGCGGCGTCGTTTCTATGTTGGCGCTGCTCAAGGCGCCGGAGCGCTTCAAAGCCTTGGTTATGCTCGACCCGCCCATTTTGCTGCCTGACCTGCTAGAGATGATACGCTCGGCTTGGGAAGAAAACTTGGTTGAACATATACCGATGGTGCAGATGGCGAGGCGGCGGCGTCAGATCTTCGAAAGCGAGGCGGCGGCATTTGCGCGCTTTCGCGGCAAGCGCGTCTTCGCTGACTGGTCTGATGAATCGCTTTGGTTCTATGTCGAGCATGGCATGCGGCGGCGCGCGGAGGGCGACGGCTTCGAATTGATCTGGAGCATCGACTGGGAGGCGCATTATTTTGCGACCGTGTACCAAGATATTTGGGCGGACCTGCCAAAGTTGAATGGCTTGGCGCCGAGCCTTTTCATCCGAGGCGAGGACAGCGATACCTTCAGCCGCGAAGCCTATCACCTTGCGCAGGCTTTGGCGCCAAAAGCCGATTTCCAACTGATGCCGGGCCGGGGGCATCTGTTTCCCTTGGCGGCGCCGGCAAAGACTGCGCGCCTGGTCACGGATTGGCTTGGCGCGCTGTAGCGGTTCGGCCTCGGTGTTCTGTCCTTGACAATTGCTGCCCCTCGCACTACACTACGCGCTCCAAATCCAAACCGATGCCGAGATAGCTCAGTTGGTAGAGCGTCGCACTGAAAATGCGGGTGTCCCCAGTTCAAGTCTGGGTCTCGGCACAGCGCAGACTCACGAGCTTCGTGGGTCTTTTTCTTTGAAAATTGCCGCAGGCTTATCCGCATCCTCATCCGTTGGTACGATACATCCAAGTCCAGTCTGCTTGTGTTGCCCATGAAGACTATTCTGCTCATTTCGCGTTGTCCGCCTTATCCGCTGCATCTGGGCGATCGTCTGATCCTCTGGCATTTGGCGCGCGAACTGTCGCGCCGCGGCTATACCATCGACTTGCTGGCGCTATATGACCAAGAAAACGATGGCGAGCAAACTGTCGAGTATGCTGATTGCTTCCGCCGCATCGAACTGGTTCGCGAGCCGCGACGCGACGCATTGGCTTATCTTCGTCGGATTCTTTTTCGCTCGGCGCGCTTCGCGTCATCCGCTGAGCGTAGCTTCTGCCCGCCGCTTTGGCGGACAATAGACGCATATTTGAAGCGCTACGACTATGACCTCGCGCACTGCTTCGGCGCCGTTAGCATTTACGAGTTTTATCCGCTTTTGGCACATTTGCCCAACCTAATCACACCGTACGAATCGCATACGCATTATTTGCGATCGGCCGCTCGCCAAGGGCGATTAAGCGCCCGCGCGCAGCTGCCGATCGCTCGGCACTTTGAAGGCTTCATGTATTCGCCCTTTGATCGCACGGTGGTTATCTCCGATGCCGACAGGGCGACGCTGCTGGCATTGCAGCCGGCGCTCGACATTGAAGTGATACCGAACGGCATCGAGTTGGCGCGCTTTCAGCCGCGGGATCTTGCGCGCGATCCCCATACGCTGCTCTTCGTCGGCAACTTTGATTACGAGCCAAATCAAGATGCCGTCCGCGCGCTGGTCAAGCAGATCTTGCCGCAGGTCCGCTCGCGAGTGCCAGCTGCAAAACTGCAACTGGTGGGGGTCAATCCGCCAGATTGGATGCGGACCCTGGCGAACGACTACATTGAAGTCACGGGCGCAGTACCCGATGTGACGCCCTATCTGGCGCGGGCGGCAGTCTTCGTCTGTCCGCTGCGGATCGGCGCCGGACTCAAAAACAAAGTGCTCGAGGCTTTGGCGATGGGCATTCCAGTTGCGGCGACGCCTCTCAGCGTCGATGGCATCAAGGTGGTAAACGGCGAATCGGCCTTTATCGCCCCCATCGAGAAAATCGCTGACGAAACCGTACGTCTGCTAATGGAAGAAACTCTGCGCGAAATTCTTGCGCAAAAGGGGAGGGAACTGATCGAAACCCAATACACTTGGGGACGGACCGCTGACCGCTATGAGCGGCTTTACGACGAAATCTGTAGCCTCAGATAATCATAAGCTGATCGCGCTCGGGCAGCGGCGGGAAGGGGGCTGCCGGCAGCGTCTGATACCAGTAAGCCACGGAAGCGATGTCATCTTGCAAGGGCAGATAGCGCCGATTGTATCCCCATCCCAGCGCTTGCATGGTGACGCGCAGGTCCTTGTCGAAGCGGATCGGGTCCATAATGTGCCAGCGATACATGCCCATGCGCAACTGCGATCGGTAATCGTTGTCGGGGCGTATCACCTGATGGAAGCCGGCGTAAGGCGTGGTGTAGGCGACATACCCCTCGTTGTGCCGCGGACTGGGATCAAAGTTGTATGAACCGCAGAAATAATCTTCGGTGCCGGTGCCGCAGATGGTCGGGTATTCATCGCCATCCATATAAAACTTGATTTCGCCCTCGCCCCACCAACCGTTGTTGTTTGTACCCCAAGCCATATAGGCGCCGACGTAGTGGCCTCGCCCTTTGATGCCGTCAACGATGGTGTAAACGTCTTTGTAGGGCAGGGGGTTGGTCCGGCGAAACTGGGCGTGAAAATAGGCGGCGTCAGCCGGCACAGCGGTCAAGGTGTAGTTGACCTGATAGTAGAGCGTCATCTCTTCTTCGGCGATATTCGTCATGGTGATGCGGCAATGGGCGCGGAATGGCATCTCCCAGTAGGAATTGAAGGCGCTGCCTGGGTTGACGCAAATCGGCAGCGAGGTCAATTGGGCGTATTCGCCCCAGCCGACGCCGAAGAAATCACCTACCGGGCACTCGACTGATGGTTGATCGCTCCCATCCCAATAAATGCGCAGGATCGAGAAACGCCAATTGCCGGTTGGCGTCAGCCAGATTTGCTGAATCGCGCCCGGACCGTCGATATCGGCGACGGTGAATGTCGCGCCGGCCGCGATGCGCACCGAGGGCGATACCTTCCAGCCATGACCGAGGTCGCGCGCCGCCACGCTGCCGGCGCCTTCATTCGCCATACCGCCACGTCCCTTGGCGCCATCAAAGTTTTCCGCGCTGATCGAGCGCGACTTGGCGTCGGACAGACGTGACAGGTTGCCCAGATGCATGCCCAATCCGTTGAAGCTGGTCATGGAAGTCCTCTCCTCATTCATTTTGCCCCTTCTTCGTTATGGTGTGGCTGTCTCCGCCAGATTGTCGAAGTGCAACTGGAAGACATCGCAGACATCGGGGTGCGAGCCGGCATAGACGTAACTGATCGTATCGCCATCGTAGGCAATTGTGCCGGCGCTCGCGCAAGGTTCAATGCTAAAAGTCTGCGCGCCGGCGCTGTCTTCTTGCCCGCCCAGGGCGCAATTGATCAATTCCTGGTTGACGCGCGACTGGTTGATTACCAGCGACGCGCCCACTTTTGGCGCGGTGAGCGATGTGTCGCTGTGCTGATAGAAGCGCGCCGCTAATGCGCCTCGATCTTGGAAGCATTGAAGAATCTGCTCCGCTTTCGCGATGACGGCGGTGAGGCCGAATTGTCCGCCCATCAGCGCCGCGCCACCGACCGCGGCGAAGGCGCCGTCGACTGTGGCGTCAATATCGGATGCAGAATAATTCGCCAAATTCGGCAGGAGCCGCTGCGCCGATTTGGCATCGTCCGCTTCGTTGCCCGTGTCGCCGCAAGCTGATAGCAAGCTTAGCGAAAGACAGATGGCGACGACGATTCTGAGCAACTTCAAGCTCAATCTCCCGGGTCCCGTCAGACGGAAAGCAACATTTGCATTCTAGCAGAGATTAAGATTCCCGATGCGCGGCGCGCTGGCAAATCAAGGACCGAGGATTCTGGTCTCCGCTGCTAGTCTTTAGCGCGCTGATTTGCTAGACTGACTTGACTTGAATCGCTATGTTGAAGGGAAGCGAATGAAACTGCTGCGATATGCCTTGGACGACGCGACATATATTGGCCTCTTGCATGGCGCCGAAATCATGCGGCTCGGCCTGCGAGACATGACTGAATTGATGCGCGCTGACGTCGCCTTTGTGGAGACCGGCAACCTCGACAAGCTTGATGAGGCGCGCATTCTGCCGCCCTTGCTGCCGGGCAAGATCCTCGCCATCGGTCGTAACTACGCCGAGCACGCGCGCGAACTGGGCAACGAGGCGCCGGCTGAGCCATTGGTCTTCGCCGTCATGCCCAGCGCGGTCATCGGCGATGGCGATGTGATCGAATGGGAAGCCGATTTGACGACGCAAGTCGACTGGGAAGGCGAGTTGGCAGTCATCATTGGGGCGACGGCGCGCAAGGTCTCGCAGGATAAGGCGCTTGACTGCGTCTTCGGCTATACGATCGCCAACGACGTTTCCGCGCGCGATCTGCAAACGCGCGACAAACAGTGGACGCGGGCGAAGGGACTCGACACTTTCTGCCCGCTCGGTCCGGTTGTCGTCACTGCCGATGAGATCCCCGACCCGCAACGCCTCCGCATCGTGACGACGGTCGACGGCGTCGAAAAGCAGAATGGCTCAACCGCCGACATGATATTCTCGGTCAGCTTCCTGATCGCGCACCTGTCGCGCGCCTTCACGCTGCATCCGGGCGACATCATCCTGACCGGCACGCCAAGCGGCGTCGGCAAGGCGCAGAAGCCGCCCGAGTTTCTAGGCGAGGGCAGCGTTGTAAGCGTGGAGATAGCCGGCATCGGCAAATTGTCGAATCGCTGCCGGGTATTGGAAGCCGACTTGTAAACCTTCACCACCGAGGACACAGAGAGCACAGAGGAAATATGTAGGGGCGATTTAGCAAATCGCCCGCAATAGAATTCTATGAAAATGTGATATACTGCCGCGAGTTGACGAGGATTGCGCCATGAAAACCGACTACTCAGCTTATATGACAACAGCCGATGTTCAGCGCCAAACGCGCATTATTGTTTTTTGGATTGTCGTAACGCAGGCAATTTTCGCGCTGGTTATGCTTGCGCTTTTTGGCGGCTTGTTCATCACACAAATATAAATTCAGCAATTTTTCCTCTGTGTTCTCAGTAATTCCAAGTAAGTAATGAGAATTCATGCCATATTAAGTTTATGGCGAAGAC
>JAPOYT010000168.1 GCA_026706445.1 Chloroflexota bacterium | reverse complement strand
GATTGATGCCATAGCGCTTGGCCAGCTTCCTTATGCTCTCTTGACTATTTTGTATTGCTCGGCGGGTTGCCGCTGTCGTTGTGGCGCGAGGGTGGAGAACCTGTCCCATAATGCTTCCTTTAGCTCATTGGAAAGAGTACCATTATAATCCAAGACCATACAGCTAGACCATCAATTATCCGTAGAGATTAGGAGACTGCAAAATGCCCGCGAAAATCCCTGACAATGTGAAAGATCTGCTTGCAAGACCGATCGTCGTCGCCTTTGCTACCAGCAATCCCGATGGCCAGCCACAGGTCACGCCGGTTTGGGCGAGCCTGGAAGGCGATCAGGTTTGGATTAATTCGGCGGTCGGGCGGCGCAAGGACCGCAATATCCGCGCCAATCCCAAAGTGACGGTGATGATCCTCGACCCCGAGAACGATTTCCACTGGGTGGAGATCCGTGGCGAAGTGGTCGAGTTTGATGAATCGGATGCGGCGGTGGCGCATATCAACAAGCTCTCCGGCATATACGCCGGCAATGAAGACTACTATTCATTCAATCCCGAGGGCAAGGGAAAAGAGCAGCGCGTCATCTACAAAATCAACCCGAGCAGAGTCAACGGGATGTAGCAGCCGCTAAACGATCCCCGCGCGGCCCGTGTAGTCGCGCAAATAGAGGAAATCGTGCCCGATGCTGCGCCTGCTTAGCTTGGCGATATTGGGCATGGTGCGCTTGTAGTGATTGGCTTTGACCCGTTCCCAAATCTGGACGACGAAGTCGCGGTCGAAGCCTTCCTGCGCCACTTCATCCACCGTGTAGCGTTCATCCACCAGGAGAAATAGGACCTGGTCGGCTTGGTCATAGGTGAAGCCCAATTCGTCTTCGTCCGTCTGCCCGACCCACAAGTCGGCTGAGGGCGGCTTTTCGATGATGGCGGCCGGCGCGCCCAAATGCCGCGCCATCTGCCGAACTTGGCATTTGTACAGGTCGGCGATCGGATGCAAAGCGACGCCGCTGTCGCCGTAGATCGTGCTGTAACCGAGCAGGAACTCGGTTTTGTTGCTCGTGCCCATAACCAAGCCACCCCAAGCCATCGATTGGTCGTATAGCGTAATCATGCGCAGGCGCGCCATGATATTGCCTCGGCGCAGCGGGCTCATCTCGGGGAAGCGCTCGATAAGCGGTTGCGCCATATCGCTGATTGGCACGACAAGATGGGGCAAACCCAAATCTTCGATCACGGATTCGGCATCAATGAGACTCTCGGCGGAGGATGTCGCGTAAGGCATGCGCAAGGCGAGCACATTCTCAGCGCCCAAGGCCTGCGCCGCCAGATAAGCTGATATCGCCGAGTCGATGCCGCCGGACAAGCCGATCACGGCGCGGGTCATGCCCGCTTTGGTGATGCTGTCGCGGATGAATCCGGTGAGGATGCGGGTCGCAAGTTCGGTATTGATCTTGAGGCGCGGCAAAACCGATTTCATAAGCTGCGCTTCATCCACAGGCTTGGCAAGATTCGCCGTCGCCTTCAATCGGCTCAAGCGAATAACGCGTGATCTGATGCGGGTAGCTTTCGTTCACCTTCATCTGCATGCGCAGGCGGGCGTCGCCTTTCTCGCCGGTCAAAATCAATTGAATCGCGTAGTCCTCGGCAAGCTCTACTTCCGCCACTTTCAGGCGACCGTGCAGGCGGCGCGCCGCCTTCAGATCTAAGAGCCGTCGATCGACCGGATTCTCCATCAGCACCAGGTCATAATAGCCGCTGCGCATGAAGCCGCGCAACTTGCGGAAGTCGCCTTCGTTGTAATAGCGCATCTGGGCGATAAATCGACGCCCGGCTTTGCTCGCGCCGATCAACTGTCTGGAATTGCTCATGACAAATCGCGACTAATTGATTCTTCACTCAAGTTGCGCGGACCACACCGAATCGGCGGACTGCGTCATATCATAACACAAGCGCGGCAAAATAAAGTATGATTGCGGTTGAGCATCTCAAGACGCGAGGCAGCGGCATGAAAGACAGACTGGCGGAGATTCAGCAGGCGCTTGACGCTTTCCAGCGGGACGAAGCGCGCGCCCTGGCGAAGGAAGAGCTGGCGGAAAACCCGAGCGCGGCCGCGTACTACCTGGCGGCGCAAGCGGCGAGGCGAGAGGGAGATCGCGTCGATTATCTGAGGAAGGCGCTTGAGCTGGACCCGGATTATCAGCCGGCGGCCGATGAATTGGCGCAGATTTTCCCGGCGGAAAAGGACAAGCGCGAGCCCGTCGGCGTGGCGGCGAAAGCGCCTGCCGAGAAGCCCAAAACGGAGCAAGCGGCCACGCCGACGGAACCGGTTGCGAAAGCACCGCCCGATTTTCGCCTCGCTTCCATCAGCCGGCGCTGGCTGGCGATCGTGATTGACGGATTCATCGTCGCCCTGGCTACCGTGCTGATGATGCTAGCCGGCGGAGCGATGGCGCCCTTGGAAGCCGCGATGGTCAGCGCCGATGAGGCTGCGATCGCCGATGCTTTTTCTCAGTTTCAATCGACAACGCTGATGGTCAATCTCCTCGTCAGCGGCGTCTACAATGTCGTGCTGATGGTCTCTTTCAACGGACAGACCTTGGGCAAGATGATGCTTCGCCTGCGCGTGGTCAAGAAGCGCGGCGGCCGCATCACAATACTGGACGCGCTGCTGCGCAACGTCTTCGGATACACCGTGAGTCAGATATTTCTGCTGGGCTATCTGTGGGCGCTGTTTGACCGGGAGAAGCAGGCTTGGCACGACAAGATGGCGGGCACGGTGGTGGTGGAGGAAGCGCAGACGACCTCGGTCTGACGTCGCCAGATATTCCTCTGTTAGAATGTGGGGTATGGAATGTGGCCAGGAGACGGCGATGAATACGATAGAGAGTATCAATTTGATCTATCGCAATCCGAACATTCGGGGCGGGCGACCCTGCATCGTCGGCACAAGCTTGCGCGTGATGGATATTGTAAACGCGATGCGGTGGGACGGGCACAGCCCGGAGCAAATGGCGGAAGCCTATCAAATCTCGCTAGGACAGGTTCACGCGGCGCTCAGTTATTATTACTGCAACCAAGCCGAGATTGATGCCGACATTCGCGAGGACGAACGCAAGAGTCAAGCGATTGCTGAAGAAGTGCTTGCTGACAAAAACTCACTATATTCGCGTTTGCAGCGTTACAAGCAGGACGATGATTTTCGAGCCGCGTTATCCGAGGCGATGGAGGCCTCAGACGAAAACCGCACCGCGCGCATTAGGGAGCTTTTTGCCAAGATGGCTACCAAGGAGCAAAAGGTGAACGCATGCCCCGCGCGAACGGTGAAGTCCCTTGAGTGAGGACAAGCTTCGATTATATCTCGACGAGCATGTGAATGTAGAGATACGGAGGTATTTCGCCCACGCCACTATGTTACGCGACTCCCATACCGCCGCACCCGCAAATCACACTGCGCCTTGTGCCCCATGAAGCCTTCGAGGTCGCAGGGGCGATCCCGACACAACTTTGTCGCGCCAGTTTAAGGTACAATGCGAAATACCACAGCTAGCTAGGAGACAGCGATGAATACGATAGAGAGCATTGACCTTATCTATCGCAATCCTGATGTGCGCGGGGGCAGACCGTGCATCGTGGGCACAGGACTACGCGTGATTGACATTGTTATGGCAATGGAATTTGGGCAGCGCAGTCCGGCGCAGATGGCGGAGGACTACCAAGTGTCGCTGGCGCAGGTGCACGCAGCGCTGGCTTACTATTACGAGCATAAGGACGAAATAGACGAAGATATCCGCGAGTATGTACGGATTGGTCTGGAGTTGGCGAAGGACGGCTGGGGGCGACCGGAGAAGTCGGTTTTTCCGCTTGGATTGACCGAGGATCAACTGGACGCCTTGCTCGACCTGATTACGCGAGCGGAGGAAAAAGCCGAGGACGGCCAGTCGTTAACTCACGCTATGAAGCGCCAAATCGTTGAAGACTTCGTGGCGGTAAAAGCTAGCGGAAAGGCAACGGAACCGATTGGCTGAGGAAAAGCTGAGATTCCTGCTTGACGAGAATATGCCTGTCGAATTGGCAAATCAACTTAATGAGCGCGGGATTGACACCGTAACAGTTCGGAGTCTCGAAAGACTCGGTGAAAACGATCCAACTTTATTGACCCTTGCCACAGCGGATGGGCGAGTGCTGTGTACTCATGATCAGGGTTATGTGGAAATGGCCAAGTCCGGCCTAGAACATGCCGGTATCATCATCGTGCCGGGAAAATACGAAAATATCGGGCTGATGGTCAAGTACTTTAGATTGCTCCATGGCGTCTACGCCGTTGAGGAGATGTTGAATCGAGTGGAGTATTTGTTTGACTGAGCGCCGCAGACAGGTGTTGGTCTCATAGATGAAGACGTTCAGAGCTCACCGCCATACCGCTGCACCCGCAAGTCACACTGCGCCTTGTGCCCCATGAAGCCTTCGAGGTCGCAGAGGCGGCTGCCATATTCGCCGATCAGCGCGCTGGCTTCTTTCGTCACCCGCTGGTAGGTCACGGTCTTGATGAACTTGCCCACCCACAAGCCGCCGGTATAACGGCCCGCTTTCTTGGTCGGCAGCGTGTGATTGGTGCCGATGATCTTGTCCCCGTAGGCGACATTGGTTTCCGGACCGAGGAAGAGCGCGCCGTAGTTGGTCATATTCTCCAGAAAGTAATCGGGGTCGCGCGTCAGAATCTGGACGTGCTCGCTGGCGATTTCATCGGCGACCTGCAGCATCTCTTCGTCGGAATCCACCAAGATGACCTCGCCATAATCGCGCCAGGCGATGCCGGCCAGGTCGGCTGTCGGCAGGCGCTCGAGCTGGCGCCCGATCTCGGCTTCAATGCTCTCGGCGAGCGAGCGGCTCGTCGTCACCAGCACGGCCGGCGATGTCGGTCCGTGCTCAGCCTGCCCCAGCAGATCTACCGCGCACATTTCGGCGTCGGCGGTCTCATCGGCGACCAGCAGCACCTCGGTCGGTCCCGCGAGCAGATCAATGCCCACCAGTCCAAATAATTGCCGTTTGGCTTCGGCGACATAGGCGTTGCCCGGCCCCACCAGCATATCGACCGGTTCCATGCCAATGGCGCCGTAAGCCATTGACGCCAGCGCTTGCACACCGCCAAGGATGTAAATCTCGTCCGCGCCGCCGAAGTGGATGGCGGCAATGGTGGCGGCGGGCAATTCGCCCCGGATCGGTGGCGTGCAGGCGATCACTTCCTTGACGCCGGCCGCCTTGGCGGTCACGACGCTCATGTGCGCCGATGCCACCATTGGATAGCGGCCGCCCGGCACATAGCAGCCGACGCGATTCACCGGGATGTTCTTGTGCCCCAGGACGACTCCGGGTAGCGTCTCCACCTCCAGGTCAGCCAGCGCCGCCCGCTGCGCCAGCGCGAAATTACGGACTTGTTCCTGGGCGAATTGGATATCGGCAATCGCCTGTTCCGGCAGCCTGTCGATAACTTCCTGAATCTGTTCTTCGCCCAACTTGAAGCTCGGCGGATTCCAGTTATCGAACTTAGCCGAAAGTTCGCGCAGGGCTGCGTCCTTGCGCGCCGCGATATCGGCCAGGATGCCGCGCACGGTCTCTTGCACGGCGGCATCGGCATCCGCCTTTTGCTCAAGCGATTTGCCGCGTTTAATATATTTGATCGCCATATCAATCCTCCGGGCTTTCGAGTCTTCTTGGCGCAGCGTCTCGAATAATCGTTTTCCCAAACGTTCCGCAGTATCTGTGGGATTCAAGGGCATCGCGCGCAGAAATCATGCCACGCATCGATAGATCAAGCCGAATCTGATTCCTTCTTGGCGATGCGCAGCACCGTATAACTTGACGCCGATAATTCATCATCTATTGCGAGTTGGGGAGTCATTTCAAGCCAGCGAACTACGTTTTGCCGCTCGTGACGCCTGTCGGTGTCATCGGCCAGAATGATCGCGTCCTGAGCGAGGTACTCAAGCAGCGCAGGCAAAGCGGGATAACGGATCGATGCCGCCAAGCCGCCCGCCGGACCATCCACCAGCAAAAGATCGACAGGCGCTTCAATTTCCTCAACCGGCAGCGTATACCAGCGATAGGCGCCGTCATCCAGCTCCAAAGGCCGCAAGGGCGCGTCTATGACGGTGGCGTATTGCTCCAAGCCGTGTTCCGCCAAACTCCGGCGCGTGACGGCTGCGAAGCGGGCATTGTCTTCCAGCGCAATCAATCTGCCCTCGCCTTTGGCTTCCAGCGCGTATGCCAAAACCAGTGTGGAAAAGCCGCTGCCGAGCTCAATCACGGATGGGTTCGCGCGCGCCAGCACTGCTTCAACCGCGGCGACAAGAAGAGAAGGCTCAGCCATGCTGCCTTCCCAGGCGGGCAATGGCCGGCGTGGCTGCAGGCGCGAATACAGCCAGTTGAACTGCTGCTGTCGTTCAGCCGCCCGCTCCCGCTCGCGCAGCCAGGCGCTCTCCAGGCGCCGAACGCCCAGTAAAGCCATCGCCCCCAGCAATAGGCCCTGCCAAAGCATCAGCAGGATTAGCTGGGACGATAGCGGCAGCGCCAGAATCGGCAAGAGCCACAAGAGCAGAAAAAGCGCAAGCGACAGCCGCAGCCAGCGCTGGCGCAGATAAGTCCGCAGTCGTTCGTCGCTCACCACAGCCGTTCACTGGCGATCCGCGCGCCCTCAGCCATTGAGCGCAATTTTGCGTAGGCGATATCCGGATGTATCGCGCCGAAGCCGGCGAAGGTGCCGAAGCCGCAATCAGTGCCTGCGATGACGCGCTCTCTGCCGACGATGTTCGCGAAACGCTCAATCCGCTCCGCCACCAGTTGCGGATGCTCGATGAAGTTTGTCGTGGTATCCAGCGTGCCCGGAATCAGAATCTTGTCGTCCGGGATATCGGCTTCAGCCCAAATCTGCCACTCGTGCTGATGGCGCGGATTGGAAGCCTCGAATTGAATCGCCTGCGGCTTGGTCGAAAGCACGATGTCGATGATCTCGGCGAGGTCGACATCGTGATGATGCGGGCCTTCGTAGTTGCCCCAGCACAGATGCAAGCGCGCGCGCTCGGCCGGCACATTTTCCAGCGCGTAATTCAGCACTTCGACCTGCGCCCGCGCCGCCTTTAGGAATGCCTCGGTGCCCTCCTCGCGGAAGAGGATATGCCGCCCCATCGCCAGATCGGGGCAATCCACCTGCAGCAGCAAGCCGGCTTCGGTGATTTTCTCGTATTCGACCTTCAGCGCCTCGGCGAGCGCGTCAATATACTGCTCCTTGGTGGCGTAGTATTCATTGGGCTGGAAGCCGGCGACGACCCCGGGCGATGCCGAATTCATAAAGGCTTCCGCCGCGTCCGCCTCGTCTTTCGCCGCCAACAGATTGGCGATGTCCTTTTCCAGCGGATCCAAGTCTTTGATCGCGATCGCGTCCCGCACGACGGGCCGGTGGTATTTCGGCGTGCCGCCAGCATCAGCCAGGCGCTGTTTGTACGCGGGGAAATCATCCAGATCCTGCGGCGTGGCGCGCGGCACGTCGGCGATTTCGAAACCGGTAAAGCGGTGCCGCATGTAGGTGACATAGCTGATCTTGCTCATCTCGCCATCGCTGATGACATCGACGCCGGCGTCGACCTGCTTCTTCGCCACTTCACGCACCGCGCGCCGCATGACGCGGTCAAATTCGGCTGGATCATATTGTTCGTCCGCATCCTGCGCGAACAGCTGATCAACCACGTATTGCGGGCGCGGCATGCTGCCGACGTGGGTGGTTAGAATGCGTTCTGTGCTGGTCCTCATGGATACTGTCCCTTCTTCATTTCGGCGGACGAAAATCTTTAAGTTCGACCCCGGCGCGATCGTGGAATGTCTGCAATAGGTATTCGTTTTGCGCCGCCTTCTGCGCCTCATAATCCGGCGGATGCACCATTTTGCCGCGCTCGTCGGCTTGATAGCCAATATCGGCCGCGTCCGCCTCGATCTGCGGCGACCAATAGGGATCCTTGCCTTCAAACACTTCGTGCGCCTCGAGCACTGCATAGATCCAGCCGATCTCGTCGCCCGAATATTCGAAGCTGCGATACATGCCCGGCGGCAAGGAAATCATGTCCCAGGCATTGAGCGTGAATTCGCCTTCGACCTTGTCCGGATCGTCTTCATTGCCCCAATAGAAGGTCCAGGGACCGGTGAGCATGAAGAAGGATTCGACATAATCATGCGTGTGCCAGGCGGGTCCGCAGCCCGGCGGCGCCCATACCATGCCAATCTGATAACGGTGCGGCTCGGTGATCGCGCGCCGAATGCTAAAATCCGGATTCTCGGAAGCGGTATCGCCGATGACAGCGTAATTCATGCGCATATGACGCGGCAGCATGCTGTCGATGAACATGATCGGGATGCCCTTTTGTTTGAGCTCCTCGAATCGCATGACGCGCGCCGCCATGCTTTCCTGCGTCTGCTTGGGATAGTCCATGGTTTTGTCGCTCCCTCAGGTCCTCTGGAACGGGCGGAAACAATTCAGGCAAGGCTAGTGAAAAACGCTGGCTTTGTCAATCAGCGACCGACTTTCGGAGAGGCAGCGATCAAATAGCCGATGTATCGACATCCCAAATTAGCATGCACTCGCCGACCAGCATCAGGGAAACCGCCAGCATGATCGTGCCGGCATCGCCCGCCTTGCCTCGCGCCATTGACAACGCGCCTGGCAAATCGATCGCATGCGTAACATCCGAAGCCCATCCCCGCGCCGCCGCCAGCGCATCCTCGCGCCCGGGGAAGCGCGTATTCGGATTGATGTCGGTCTCGGTGATGATGAGCGAATCGCTGACGGAAGCCATCACCCGATAGACGCCGGCGTAGTCGCGGTCAAGCGGAACGCCAACGATCGAAACCACCGGCGCGCGAAGACGCTCGCTCACGCTCGCGACGAAATATTCGGCGGAAGCCACCGTGATTGCGCCATCGACGAAAATCGCCGGATGCTTGTCCAACTGCTGTACGCGACCCAGCCATTTCACCGCCGCCAAACCCCGCGCAATCGCGCTGTTGAACGCG
>JAPOYT010000230.1:6270-9162 GCA_026706445.1 Chloroflexota bacterium | reverse complement strand
GCAAACCCTCGATGATCAGAGCGCTTGGGCGCTGGCTGAGAACGCGGTCTTTGAGTGAACGTTTGGGAACATCATATTCCGGGTACGATTTCTTCATAATTTACCCCCGCCCTTTCAGCTACCGACCACTGTACAAATCTACTTGACACCTAGTATAACACATCCGACTCCGCCACCGTCAAGCGGCTTCGTCAGTTCACTGCCACGCTACTCGTTCGCACGCCCTACGGCTGCGCCACGCGCGCCAACCAACTCGCGGTATATCGCGTAACTCGCCTGCGCCGCCGAACGATGACCTAGTGTATCGTATATCTCGCCAATCTCCAAATACATCTTTGGATAGGTCGATCCAATCCGCAATGCCTCATCAAAATGCGGCAACGCTTCGACCATCTTCCCCTGCGCCACATAGACACGGCCCATGTTGTAATTCGCCAGCGCATGCGCTTCTTTATATTCCGGCGCGTACTCCAGCGAGAACCGGCATTTCTTCGCCGCCTCTTCATAATTGCCCATCTCAACCTGCAGCCAGCACAAATTCTCAAGCGCTATCGCGAATTCGCTCCGGTTGAAGGCGATCTCGAGCGCGTGCAGACAATGCCACTCCGCATTGGCGAAGTCCCCTGTTTCACCATAAGCCCAGCAAAGCGCGCTGTTTGCATCAAATGAATTGCGCCCGCCTCCAAATACCTTGCGATAATCCGCCTGCGCTTCCAAGTATTCGCCCGCAAGCATGTTCGCGTAGCCGCGCCAAGAGTAACTGTCCATGTCATCCGGCGCCAGCGCAATCGCCCAGTCGAACATCGCTTCGGCCGCAGCGAAGCGCCGCTCCTGAATATGCGCTTTGCCTCTTTCCTTGATAAAGGCAAGCGGATTCCTCGTCTTGAATTCCTCAATCATAGCTGCGCTGGCCGCCGGCTGAGCCGAATTGGCGGAAGTCGTCTGCGAACCATCCAAAGGATCAAAGAAGTCGAAAGCGGCGCCGGCGGCGATCGTAATCACGATCGTCATGACGATCTCAAGCGCAATCGCGCTCCAACGCTGCGAGAAGAATCGCTGGACGATATTGTTCTGCGGAACATCATGCTTTGGATATTGGTCGTACACGATCGCCCTGTCGCCTAACTCCCTACAGTGTACCTCATTTTTCCCCGTCGCCGCCAACACTTACTCTACGCTTGCCTGACGTTTTTTCCTCACTCGCGCCAAGCTTGCTTCCAAAATATCACGAAATCATTTGCCAATCATTAAGGCATTTGCCAAATTTCTTCCTCCTGGCTTGTCAAATTCCGCCAATTTCCCGGCGCGCGGCCGGCGGCGAGCAGCGCAGCAGTTGCAAGGGCCTCGCGCGTCTTTTGCGCTTGAAGCGTCGTTCAAGTGGTCTTGCGCCGTTTTGCCGCTTTGCGGGCTGCTTTCTCCTCCCGGCGGCGGGCGGCCCGGGAAACAACCGCAGCGGTTTCAGCTTCGTTATGACTGGCTTCGCGAAACTGCTCTGAACGCTCCTCAACCATGTCGGTTTGCACGTAGAATAAGCCATCATCGCCATCCAGGTCGGTCAAAGGCAGCCACAAACTGGCGCCGTTACCGAGCGTTAGCGCAAGCGCGTAGGGTTCGCAGGGTTCTTCCGACCAGTTCACCAATTCAACAGCGCGCGGCAACTGCAATTCGGTGATGTGCTTGCCTTTAATCTCGGCAATGAGTTCAAGCGCCTGGGACATATCGGCACAGCTAAAGTCGTTGTGATTGGTCAAGACATCAACGGCGATGATGGCATAACCGCCGTCTTTCAGTCCCGGACCCGGTTCGAAATCAAGGAACACGATATCCTGCTCGGTCTGTGGCTCGTCATTCACCTGGCTTTCGCCTCCATTTGAGAATCAGAGAAATTATGGCTCAATGCGCCGGTGGCAGAAGCCGCTAAGAGAGACGATTTAGCGGTCGTTCTTGTAGTGTCAGACACAGAACCTTAGGACCTGCGCGCTCGCCGACCGAAATGAAACCACGCCATGAACTGCGCAGATTATAGCGACCGTCTCGACATTTGCCAAAATCGTGTGCTAGTCAGGCTGCGCCCCATGCAGAGCAGCGGGAATCCAGAGGAAGATCCGCGAGCTGTTACAATCGACAGGTCACCATCCATTTAAGATCCAAAGTGAGAGTCCATTATGAACGACCAGCACACGCGTCAGCAGCTTGTCAATGCCTTGGCCGCGCGCCAAGCGCATCTGCTCTTTGAAACCGCGATCCACGGCTTCCCGCCGAATCATTACAATTCCAAGCCGCCGAACCTGCCTTATTCCTTTTGGCATCTGCTCGAACACTTGCGCATCACCCAAGCCGACATCCTCAATTACATCGAGAATCCGCATTACCAATACCTGCAACACCCCGAAGACTACTGGCCCCCGTCCGACGCCCAAGCCGGCAGCGCCGCCTGGCAGCGCACTGTCGATGACTACCTCGCCGATCGCGCGGCATTGGTCGCCATCGTCCAGGATCCGGCGCGTGATCTCACCGCGCAAATTCCGCATGCCCAACCGGGGCACACGATCCTGCGCGAAATCCTCGTCATCGCCGCCCACAACTCCTATCACATCGGCGAGTTCGGCATCCTGCGCGCGACGCTGGGCTTGTGGTGATTTCAGCCAGGGCAATCGCTTCAAAATCATTTCGCGCCGATCACCATCTAAAAGTGTGAAATTGTAGGGGCGCCTCGTGAGACGCCCGTGAAAATAGTCGGCAAATAGCGGGCGTTTCCGCGAAACGCCCCTACAGAATTACGAAAGTTGTGGGAAATAGTTGATTTCAGCGTCATTTCAATTTGAAGCGATTGCCCTGTCCACCCTTTACACAATCTTGTTTGCGCCTGCGCAGAAGCGCTATACTTGGAAC
>JAPOYT010000230.1:0-5694 GCA_026706445.1 Chloroflexota bacterium | reverse complement strand
CATCAGCTTTGAGGAAAATGCGGCAAGTTAAGCTTCCAGCGCCGCCAGCAGCATCGCCAGCGCCGCCTCGACGCTCGCCAGCTTGTTCCCGATCCGGTCACCATCCCAAACCTGGCGCGCCACCTGCAAATAACCATCGGGTCCCGCTAAGCCAATATAGGTCAAGCCGACCGGCTTCTCCGATGTGCCACCGCCGGGTCCCGCGATGCCGGTAACGCTCAGCGCATAGTCTGCGCCGTATTGCGCCAGCGCCCCCTGCGCCATCTCCGCCGCTGCCTCTTCACTGACCGCGCCCTTGGCAATCAGCGTTTCCTCACGCACACCGAGCAGCCGCATCTTGGCTTTATTGGAATAACTGACCACGCCGCCCTCCACATAAGCCGAACTGCCGGCGCAATCCGTCAGTGTGCTGAGGATCAGCCCGCCCGTGCATGACTCGGCCGCGCAAACCCTAAGGCGCCGCTCAATCAGCGCCGCGCCAACCCGCTGCGACAGCGCCAGCAAGTCGCGCGCCATCACACCTGAACCAGAATCAGCGTATTGCCTTCCGAGTCCTTCAGCATCACGAATCGACCCCAAAACTGCGTCTCCGGCTCGCCCAGAAACTCGACGCCCCTTTCCTTGTACAGGCGGTAGGTTTCGTCAATATTCTCACATTGCAGCGTCAGCGATTGCGACTGTTGGAAGGTCGAGCGATAATGCTCCCAATTCTCATCAAACTTGTAAAGCACGATTTGCGTCTCCGCCCCCGCCGGCGCGACCGACAGCCAGCGCGAATCAGCGCCGGGCCACATTTCGTTGTCGGCAGTGCACTCCATACCGAGCTTCTCAGTATAAAAGGCTTTCGCCCGGTCCTGATCTTCCACAAAAACCGATACCGTCCCCACCCTGCTAATCATCGCCCGTCTCCTGTTAACCAATTCTTCGTAGGGGCGGGCCGGTGGCTCGCCCGCTTCTGGCAATCCAAATTACTGGTTCGCTCGTCTAGCTGCCAATTTCTAAGCCCGCTGCCCCAAGACGATCTGATTGCCTTCGGAATCGACCAGCATCGCAAAGCTGCCCCAATCCTGGACTTGCGGCTCGCCCAGGAATTCGACGCCCTTCGCTGTAAGTTCGCGATACGTTTCCATGAGGTCGTCGCAATGCAGCGTGAAGCACTGTGGCTTGCCCATCGCCTCGCGATAGTGCTCCCACTGCCCGCCCATCGGGAAGAGCGTGAGCTCGGTCGGGCAGCCCTTCGGCGCCACCGTCAGCCAGCGCATGCCCGCTCCCGGGAACATCTCCGTGTCGTTAATCAACTCGAATCCCAGCTTCTCGGTATAGAAAGCCTTCGCCCGATCCTGATCTTCGACGAAGACGGTAACAGTTGCGATTGTGGTGATCACTCCCCGCCTCCTATGGTGACGCTCACCGTCGACTTGTAGATTGGACTGCGAATCGCGCGTCCAGATTGACTTGTAGACAAATATACCAGAGATACAACTATTAGGGTATATTCTTGCTTCTCGCGCGTTACACCTATACGGAGCGACTATGGAAGACGCAAATGCTACTACTCTTGTATTGGAGGACCTTAAACGTGGATATCCTGGACTAGACAAAGATGCGGGTGCTAACCATCGTAAAGCAGCCATGGTCTGCCTGGATTCGCAAAAACATGCATCTGGCGTTGCTTGCGAATTGAAGTCTCTGAAAGAGACCACGTCTATGATTCGTCTTACGTGGAATGAAGCTGTAACGCAGCAGATGAAAAACACTTGGTACGACCGTCGAGAAGCTACTGAAATGGGTGCGGCGGGCTTGGCGATTCTTGTTATACTCTCGCAAACAAAATTTACGGTCTTGAGGCGTATGGACCAAGATGAAGATACCGGAATGGACTATTGGTTAAGCACGCGTCAAACTGCGGAAGAATTGACAGAGAACTTCCTGCTACAACATGCGCGACTGGAAGTTGCTGGGAGACGAACGGCAAGCAGTAAGACAATTGAAAAGCTAACGCGAGACAAGCTTACGCGATCGAGAAAGTCCGACGATACTGGAAAGATCGCTTACGTGGTGGTGGTAGAATTTAGTAAACCAGTAATCTATTTTGAGACAAGGATGGCAGATCTATGACCAGCGATCCGAAACTCATTATATCGTTGCACGAGCAGGCAATGGACTGGGCGGACAAGGCTCGATCAGCACGGCGCGCTGGAGATAATGTTGCACAAAATGGATTCCTGAAAAAGGCGTTTGAGCTTGAAAAACAGGCCGCGCTTATGATTCAAAGTGAGGAGTCGGAGCCAACGCGCTCCGTACTTCACCGCAGCGCGGCCTCCTTGGCCTACAAGTGCAAAATGTATCGTGAAGCGGAGTGGCTAGTTTCTCGAGCATTATTGGGTAACCCGCCTGGAGAAATCATGGGCGAACTACGCAGGCTAAATCGCAAGGTGCTCTTAGAATTGCGACTAGAAGACAAGAAGGTATCTGTAAGCGACCAAGAATTCACGATGAACTTGGACGGCAATCAGGTTATCGAGGGATTAGCTCCCGTCGATCTGATAACCCATAGAATCACCAAACTCAAGAAAATATTTTGGAATACCATTCGCCAGACCAACGGCATGGCATTTGGAAGTTCTGCTCAGTTAAAGAACCAGAAATATACACTGTGGGTTAGTGCTTGGGAACCAAGCAGTATTGATGTCGTCTTAAGACTGGGGGTGTCAGGCCAAATGTCATTGTCCAATATGGGTGGATTTGACTCCATATTCCATCGGGTCATGACAAACTTTGAACTTCTAAACCATGGTGATTATGGTCCTCTTCAAAATCAGATTGGTGACAATGAATACTACTGTAACTTTGTTGCACTCGCGAAAGAGATTGCACCTGATGGTGATGATGTAGTCACCGTAAATCTTGGTGCCGTAGTTGAAGGTCAACAGAGGGAGGTAGATTTTCGTCGTCAGCAGCAGGAATTTACAGGGGTACCCTTACCGGATTTGCTGCAACCGAGTAACGGCTTGCACGCCATCAATGAATATTTGACCTTACGTGGAGAACTTCAGTTCGCGGACGGAAGGACTGAGCACAAGCAAGTAAAGTTAGACGACATCAACAGCGGAAAACCGTGGACGATATTGGTACCCGAAGCGTTGATGAAGGATGTCGTTCAGCCTCATTTTGGCGAACAGGTTGAGATTGTAGGGAAACGGATGGCGCGGAAAAATATGCTTCCAACTACGCTATATCTAACGGAAATTAGGAAACTATAGTCTGCACCACATTCAACGATGTCCTTGGTCTTTGCCGCGCACGAATTCCGAGCTTGAACAGTACGCCAAATAACGCCCTACGTATTCTCCACGCTCTCGCTCAGGAACGCGCTGTAGCCATTCTCCGGATCATTCCGCACCACCAGCATGCGCTTGCCGCCAACATGCGAAATGCCCGGCACCTCATAAGCTTTCGCCGGATTGCCCTGGCTGTCCAGCCGATTGCACCAATAAATATGATCATCGCGCTGCCACAAATACATCACCGGCACATCGTCGACGACTATTTCCATGCGCCGCCGGCTGAAGGGCGCGAAGCGCGGCGGATGAAACCAGGGCACCCAGGCCCCCTCGGTCTTAGGCGTCTTCATCGATACCGCGCTCTGCGGCAAGATCTCCTTGCTGTCCCGCGGCGATTCCTGATTGATGAACTTGATCGTCTCATCGGTCGTATTAAACACCGAAGTCAATTCTGTTACTGGCATGGCCGTCCTCACTGCAATTGAGCCGTCATTAATCGCTTGTCCGGTCAAACCAATGCCCTTGCCAACGAGGCCGACAGTTTTGCCGATGCCCTTTGCAATTTGACCGAGTAACTTCAATCCGTCCATCTCGTCAGAACCGATAGTCCCCTTATCGTTTGTGCTCATATTATACACATAGAAGACCCGGTGACGGATGCGACTACAACTCTATACGCAGCGCCGCAATCGTCCGTTGCCTGCCAGCAGCCTGACGTGTGGAAGAGTCCCACTATATGGAAAATCTGCAATACGAAAAAACTCTGTGTTCTCTGTGTATCCTCGGTGTCGGCGGTCAGTGTCTACGCGACCCTCTGTGGTGAAAAAATGTTTATACTTCTACCGCTGCCTTCAGTCACCCGCGATATGATCCGCGTTTCGCATATAATCCACCGACTCCGCGATCAATTCGCGCAGCACAGCCAAATCGACATCGGCCAGCTTGTTGATGTATACACAGGAACTGCCGGTGCGATGCTTGCCCAGCTTCGCCATCAACTCATCGTAGCGCTCGTGCCCGCCCATGATGTAGAGCGTCAAAGCCTGCTTGCGCGGCGCGAAGCCGGTCAGCATAAAATCGCCTTCCCGCCCGCTGGCGTAACGATAATGATAACTGCCGAATCCAACGATGCTCGTCCCCCACATCTCAGCCGGCTCGCCCGTGACTTCTTCCATCATCTCTTTGACGACGAGCGAGTCTTCACGCCGGCGCTGGTTCGATACCGACTCCAGGTACGCCATCACGTCGCCATCGTTGCGCTGCGTCTTGTTCTCCGCCATATCAATTCCTCCGTGATCGGGCGTGGGAAATCACTTATCGTCCTCAGGTTCGGGCTCATCGTTCTCAATTGGCGCGAAATCAGCATCCTCGATTTCCAAATCGCCCAAATCAATTTGCGGCGTCGCCTCCACAGCCGCCGGCTCGCTGATGACCGTCTGCGCCGCGGCGAAGTCCAAATCCGCGCTCGCAGATCCCGTCGCCGCCTGCATCAGCAGCGTCAGCCTGTCGGCCATGCTCGACGGATCCGGATGAATCCCGTCTTGCAGCAGCGCCGTCTCGAAGACCTGCTCGACCACCGCGTCAATCAAATCGTCAGCGCCGCCAGTTGCGATAAGTCCGCTCAGATTGTGCATCAGCGGATGCCGCGGATTCAACTCCAGCGCCTTGACCGGCAGCTCGTAATCCTGGTCCAGCAAGCGATTGATGCGGAACATATAGCGGTTCGCGCTCTCGTCTTCGCTGACCAGCCGCGCCGGGCTGCCCACCAAGGTCTTGCTCGCCCGTACATCGCTAACGCGCCCGCCCAATATCGCCTTGACCCGCTCCGACAGCGTGGCGAAGGAATCGGCGCCCACCGCCTCTTGCGCCGCCTCTTCAATCTCAGCCGCCTCGCCGACCTCGGCCAGATCCAGCTCGGCCGAATCGACGCTGACAAGCTTATGCCCCTTGAAATCGACCAAGCCCATAGGCAGCATCGCATCCACGGGATGCGTAAAGTACAGCACCTCAATCCCGCGCTGGCGGAAGGGATCCAAATGCGGACTGTGTGAGCCGCTGCCGTAGTCATCGGCCACGACATAATAGATATCGTCCTGATTCTCCGACATGCGCTCGACATACTCATCCAGCGTATGAAACTGGCTCGGATCATCATCATGCGTCGTCTGGAAAAACATCAGCGGCTCCAGATCGCTCCGATCCTCGGACTCGATCACCAGTCCCTGCTTAAGGAATCCGCCAAACTCCTGAAAGATGGTCAAGTACTTGTCGCGGTCGTTCTTTGCCATGCGCTTCAATTCGGAGAGAACGCGCCGCGTAATCGTCTTCTTCAAGCTCGCCATCACCCGCGTCGCCTGAATGCTCTCCCGCGTCACGCTCAGCGGAAGATCCTCGCTATCGACCACGCCCT
>JAPOYT010000052.1 GCA_026706445.1 Chloroflexota bacterium | reverse complement strand
AGCAACCCCCTCAAAAGTTCTGAGATTCTGTGTCCAATTTAACGAGACCATTACAAACAATCCGCGCGGGCGCGATCAGTACGCGGCGCTGGCGGTTTTTCTGGATACCGATTTGGGGCTGACGGGCGTTGCGCTGGGCAATCCAGGGCAGCAATCGGATATTCACGCGATGGCGGAGAATCTGCTTTTTGGCCGGGATCCACGGGGCGTGGTTGGGCTGTGGCAGCGCATGGCCGATTTCGCTTTCAAAGGCGGCAACCGCGGCGCGATCACCGATGTCATCGGCACGCTCGATGTGGCGCTCTGGGACCTGAAGGCGAAGGCGAATGGCGAACCGCTCTGGAAGACGCTGGGCGCTTCGAGCCGCTATGTCAAAGCCTACGCCAGCGGCATTGACCTCTGCCTCAACAATGATGAGATTCGGACATTTTATGAGCGTCAAGCGGGCTACGGCATCTGCATCGGCAAGCTGAAAGTCGGGCTGGATCGCGAGCGTGATTTGCGGCGGATCGGCATCATGCGCGAGGCGCTGGCGACATCGGGGAAGGCGCCGATCTTGCTGGTCGACTCCAACGAGTACTGGTCGCCCAAACAGGCGATCCAGCATATCCGCTACTTTGAGCGGCATCATGAGCTTTTCTGGGCGGAGGAACCGGCGCGACGCTGGGATTATACCGGCTTGCGCAAAGTATCGGATGCGGTCAACGCGGCCGTCGCCACTGGCGAAAACCTCGATGACGCGGCTGACTTCCGCGCTTTGATCGCGCATCGGGCGGCTGACATCTTGCAGATCGGGGTCGGCGCGGGCGGCATCACCGGCGCCATGCGGATCGCGCAGATGGCGGATGGCTTCGACCTGCCGGTCTCGGTGATGAATTGCCCGGGCAATTACATGGCGCATTTCGCCGCCGTGCTGCCCAATCACATTTGGATGGAAGTGGTCGATTCCGGGATGGACCGGAGCTTCGACCACGACAGCCGGGTGGAAGACGGGTACATCATTTTGGGCGATAGGCCGGGGGTTGGGATTCAGTTTGATATGGAGAAGCTGGAGCAATTCCGTGTGACGCAGCGGTCGGCGAGCGCAGCGCCGAGTCCCTGGGGCAGGCGGCGTGGCGGGGGCTTGTTTGTGGTGGGCGAGGCTGAGCCGGAGGAGGTTGGGGAGGAGTAGCTAGACTCTTCCAAATGTAACCAAACTCAGTTACATTTTAACACCGTGTCGACAACATATGGAGCTGTGCATGTCCAACTTAGGTCCTGAAGCGCTGTTTTGGAAGCTATACAATTGCAAGAATGAAGAGGAAGTTAGCCAGGTTATCTCGCAACATCCCTCGGAGTTTGGTCAGTCCAATTGGCGCCCCTTAGGCGGGAATACAAGCAACTATGGCACGGTAGAAAACCAGGCTGCGGATCCTGTTCCAGCACTCGTTGAAAAGCTGACGAATTCAATAGACGCAATTCTTATGCGTCGATGCTATGAAGAAGGCATAGACCCCATATCACAGGACGAAGCCCCCGGCTCAATAGAAGAGGCGGTTAACCTTTTCTTTCCGCAGAGTAGAGATTGGGATCTCGTCGGTCGGCGTAGCGAACAGGCGAGGTCGATTCAGGTTTTGGCAGATGGCTATTCAAGAAACACTGCGAATGCGTCGATCATAATTTACGATGACGGAGCAGGCCAGCATCCAGAAGACTTTGCCGACACCTTTCTCTCGCTTGGGCGCGGTAACAAGAACGAAATCAGATTTGTACAAGGCGTTTACAACATGGGTGGTTGTGGTGCAATTACGTTTTGTGGTGAGAAGCGCTTTCAGCTTGTTGCATCAAAGAGCCATGATGGCGAAGGAGAATTCGGTTTCACGCTGATACGAAAGCACCCGCTTACAATGGAGGAAGAACCGCGATACAAAAAATCATGGTACGAATATTTCACAGTTGACGGGAATATACCCGCCTTTGATATCACCGAGCTTAACCTTGGTTTACAGAATCGAGATTTCCGTACGGGATCTATCATAAAGCTATATTCGTATGACCTCGAGAGCAACAAACATATTAATCGTGACCTAAGTCGCAGTATTAACGAATACCTCTTTGATCCCGTGCTTCCAATTCTGATACAAGACAGTAAAGAACGTTATCCAGGAGCTGGGGATGAATTCCACGCTCAAGTACTCTATGGATTGAAGCGGCGATTGGGACGCAGCGAATACGTCGAACGAAAGTTCTCTGAAGAAATCATCGACAGAGAAATCGGGAAAGTGCGAATAAGCGTCTATGTCTTTAAGGTTCGTGCCAAGAGCAAAAATACGAAAGATACGAAGCAAACTTTCCGCGGAGAATACTTCAAAAACAACATGTCGGTCTTGTTTTCTTTGAATGGGCAGGTACATGGGCATTATACATCGGAGTTTATTAGCCGCACTTTGAAGTTCAGCCTGTTGAAGGATTATGTGCTGATCTACGTCGATTGCACAAATATGAAGCCAAAGTTCCGTGATGAGTTGACGATGCCATCACGAGATCGGTTCAAGAACAGCAAACAGATGAAGTTTTTGCGTAAGAAACTTGGCGAAAAGCTACGCAGTGGGGAGTTGCGCGACATCTTCAAGGCACGCAAAGATCGGGCGGGCCACAACAGCGCTGATAGTGAAGAATTACTGAAACAGATTGCCGAAGAGCTGCCGTTCGACACGGGAATGCGCGACCTGATTAAGCAGACGTTGGAGTTGGACGAGTCGGGCGATAAGCCAAAGCCAGGTCCGCCAAATCCTTCGCAACCGCCAGTGCCCGTCAACTTGAATCGCTATCCCTCATTCTTCGATGTCAAGGCCACATGCAAAGACGGGAGAGCGATTTTGTCGATACCGCTAGGTGGTTCAAGAGCGGCGCGATTCGACAGCGATGTGGAAGATGACTATTTCGACCGCACAGATGATCCAGGCGGACTGGATATAGCAGTCCTGACCTACACCCCCAATGATGCCACCGGCGGCAACCGGAAAGGCACTGTCAACGATGTTAGCGACATTCTTTCTGTGAACAAAAAGAGTCCGAAGAATGGCAATATCCGGGTTGTGTTTGAGCCATCGGAGGACTTACAAGTTGGAGATGAGATAGAAATGCAGGCGGATTTACATAGCTCCGCCGAGCCGGACGGGGCGATTTCTGCAATCTTTTGGATCTCGATCATCGAGCCGAATAAGCCGCCAAAGCCAAAACCACCGCCGAAGGAGGAAAAGCTCGGCTTGCCGAAACCAATATTGGTGTATGCAGAGTCGCATGAAAGCGAAAACCGCAAGACTTGGGACGATCTAGAGGAAACTGGAATTACAATGGATTATAGTGTAGTCGTGCACCCTTTGGTTGATGAAGAAGACAAACTGGAAAAGATTTACATTAATATGGATAGCCGCGTTTTGAAAGACTTCAAGTCAAAGAACCGTAATCCCTCAGAAGAGCAGCGCGAGCTCGCCGACCGCCATTACATTTCACGAGTGTACTACCATACGTTTTTTCTGTACGTGATCAGCAAGAATAGAAATTACGGTATGAGCCGAATGAATGGCCATGATGACTTCGACCCGGTAGAGTTGAGCGACTACGTAAAGGATGTCTTCCAGAGCCGTTATGCCGAGTTTCTTCTAAACTTTGAGACCTCTGCGTTGCTCGAAGGTCTTGGCTAGAGTCCATGCCCCAAAAAACCGGCGGCGAAGCAACCGTAGAAGCCTTGATCGCCCACGGCGTAGACACGCTTTTCGGGTTGCCCGGCATCCAGAACGACTGGCTCTACAACGCCCTCTTCGACAACCGCGACCAGATCCGCGTCATCCACACGCGGCATGAGCAGGGCTGCGCTTATATGGCGCTCGGCTACACGCTGGCGACAGGCGCGCCAGGCGTCTTCAATGTCGTGCCGGGACCGGGCGTTTTGAATGCGACGGCGGGCATGGCGACGGCTTATGCGCTGAACGCCAAGGTCTTCTGCCTGACCGGGCAGATCCTCAGCCGCAACATCGGCAAGGGGGTCGGCGACTTGCACGAGATTCCGCATCAGCCGGAGGTTTTGCGCGGGCTGACCAAGTGGAACGACATCGCGCTGCATCCGTCGGAGGCCGGGCGCAAGGTGGCGCAGGCTTTCTTTGAAATGGAGTCGGGGCGGCCGCGGCCGGTCGCGCTGGAGATTCCGCCAGATGTGCTGAAACTGCGCGCCGAAGTACCGCCAACGCCGACACCTTGGCCGCCATTCGCTCCACCGGTTGACGCTGGCGCGATTGAAACGGCTGGCCAGTGGCTGGGCGCGGCGAAGCGCCCGATGATCTTCGTCGGCGGCGGGGCGCAGGGCGTCAGCGCAGAGGTGGAACAGTTGGCGGAGACGCTGCAGGCGCCGGTGGTCGCCTATCGCACCGGGCACGGCGTGCTCGACAGTCGCAATCCGCTGAGCCTGAAACAGCCGGAGGCGCACGGCTACTACAAAGCGACCGATGTCGTCCTGGCGATCGGCAGCTATATGCGCATGCCGCTGCAGCGTTGGGGCAGCGACCGCAATATGAAGATCATTCGCATTGATGTCGACAGCGACGCCATGCAGCGCATTCAGCGTCCTGACCTGCCAATTGTGGCGCGGGCGGAAGAGGCGCTGCCGCCGCTGCTGGACGCGGTCGACCGGCACAACCGGGTACGTTCGCCGCGCGCCGAGCAGATGTTGGCGCTGAAGGCGGAATGGGCGAAGACGAGCGCCTACCTGGCGCCGCAGAGGAGCTACCTGAAGGTCATACGCGAGGAATTGGGCGAGGATGGCATTTTTGTTGATGAGTTGACGCAGATGGGTTACGCGGCGCGGATCATCATGCCGATCTACAAACCGCGCAGTTATTTCAGCAGCGGCTATCAGGGCACGCTGGGTTATGGTTTCCCGACCGCGCTCGGCGCCAAAGTCGCCCGGCCCGATCTGCCGGTGCTTTCGATCGCCGGTGATGGCGGCTTCATGTTCAGCGCCGCGGAATTGGCGACCGCCGCGCAGCACCGGATCCCGCTGGTGACGATCATCTTCAACAACGATGCCTACGGCAATGTGCGAACGATGCAGATTCGCGATTACGATGAGCGCGTGATCGCCACCGATTTGCTGAATCCTGACTTTGTGAAACTGGGCGAGGCTTTTGGCGCCAATGCCTTCCGCGCCGAAGATGAGACGCAGTTGCGCAAGGCGATGCGTTATGGCTTCGCCAGCGAGCTGCCGACCATCATCGAGGCGCCGATTGGCGAGACGCCCAGCCTCGATAGATTGCGCGATCAGGGTCGGATTCGTCCGCCGCGCTGAGTAGGGTGCGCGCCATGTCGCAAATGATCCTGGCGCCAGGCGGCGCCATTTATCACTGCCTTGCTCAATTGATCAAAGACGCGGACCACGTCTTTTTCGCTGGGCTGCCCGGTGTGGGCAAGAGCTTGCTCCTGCAGCAGATGACGCTGATGGCGCGCGCCGCCGGCCGCCGGGCGACGCTGCTGCAATGGGATGTGGCGCGGCAGCCTTTCGAGACGCCGCGTTATCCGCTTGCGAAGGGCGCCACCCACCCGCTGGTCATTCGCGCAACTGGCGCCTGGCTGCGGGACGCGCTGGTCGAATGGGCTGCGCAGGCGCGAACGGGGTCCGATATGCTCATCGGGGAAGTACCTCTGAATGGCGGGCGCTTCATGGAAATTGCCCGACCGGCCGACGATGAGGCCGAAGCGCTGCTGCGCGACTCGCGCACGCGGTTTGTGATTCCAGTACCGTCGGTAGATCTGCGCGCCTTGATCGAGTCAAGAAGGGAGCGCTCCATCGCCGCGCCGAGGCATGCGAACGAAGCGCATGACGCGCCGCCCGATTTGCTGCGCGCGCTCTGGCAGGAGGTTTATCAGGTCGCGGTCGCGCTGCGATTGGCGCGGACGGCAGCCTGCGAGGCGCCCTATTCGCCCCAAGTGTACGCGGCTGTATATCGCCATTTGCTGCGGCATCGTCAGGCGCTGGTATTGCCGATCGACGAGGCACTGCAACCGTCAGGCTCAGTCTATGAGCATGTGGTTCAGCCGCCGGTTCTGCAGGCGAGCGCGGCGCAGGCGGAAGCGATCTTAGCCCGGCTTGAAGCGGCGATGACGCCAGAGCAGGCGATTGCCGGCGCGGACCGGTGGTACGAAGTCTAGCGCGCCATACACGTCATTCGCGCTCGTCCGGAATGACGGCGAAGACATCGATTTCAAAGTCGGCATATGGTTTGCCCAGCGCTTTGACCACTACGCCCGTCGAGCAGGGATAGACATCCGGCATGTGACGGGCGAGCACCGGGTAAACCAGATCGCGGTAGGCGGCGTCGGTGACGTAGGTGGTGATTTTGCAGATGTCTTCCATGCGGGCGCCGGCCGCCTCCAGGATGATCTTCACATTTTTCATCGCGTTGTCCGCTTGCGCCGCCGGGTCGCCTTCGCCGATGAAGGCTGTATTGTCCATCGTCAAGCCGGTTTGACCTTCGACGAATACCATGTTGCCGGCGCGAACCGCTTTGCTGGTGCGGTAATCAATATCGGGGAAGATATCGCCGCCTTTGCTGGTTTTGGTGAGAATGCGCTGGTGCGCCATAACAGACTCCTCCGCCATTTGACTCATATTCTAGTGAATATACCACGCTTCGGCCTGCAGGCTGAGGATTAGCGAGCGCGGCGGGATGCGCTAGAATCCGCATCGGTTTATGTCGATAGCAGGTGACAGCTATGTCCGAACGCAAGCGCTACGCCATCGTCGGGACCGGATCGCGCGCCGGCATGTATGTCGACGCGGTGACCGGGCTGTATAGCGAACAGGCTGAGCTAGTCGGTTTATGCGACCTCAGTCAAGTGCGAATGGATTGGCATAATCGCGGGCTGCAGGCGCGCGGTCTGCCGCTGGCGCCGACTTACCAAGCCCGCGATTTCGATCGTATGATCGACGAAATGAATCCCGATACCGTGATCGTCACCACGGTCGACGCCTGGCATCATGAATACATCGCGCGGGCGCTCGATCATGGCTGTGATGTCATCAGCGAGAAGCCGCTGACGACGACGCTCGATCGCCTGCGCAGAATTGACGAGGCGATCAAGCGCAGTGGCCAGTCGCTGCGCGTCACTTTCAATTATCGTTACGCGCCGGCTTATGCGCGCTTCCGCGAGTTGATCCGCGATGGCGCCGTCGGTCGTCCGCTGGCGGTTGATTTCTCCTGGGTGCTGGATACCAGCCATGGCGCTGATTATTTCCGCCGCTGGCACCGCGAGAAGAAGAATAGTGGCGGACTGCTGGTTCATAAGGCGACCCATCACTTTGACCTGGTCAACTGGTGGATAGACTCGTATCCGCGGCAGGTCTTCGCGCTGGGCGAGTTGCTCTTTTACGGAAAAGCCAACGCCGAAGCGCGCGGCGAGCGTTATCCATACGCGCGCTACACGGGCGAAGAAGCGGCGAAGGATGATCCATTCGCCTTGCGGCTGGACGAGAAGGAAGCCTATGCCGGGCTTTATCTGGCGGCTGAAGCGGAGACGGGTTACATCCGCGACCGCAATGTCTTCGGCGAGCCGATCACGGCGGAGGATACGATGGCTGTCAGCGCGCGCTATGCCAACGGTGTGCTGCTGTCGTACTGCCTGGTCGCCTATGCGCCTTGGGAAGGGCTGCGCGTCGCGGTCACCGGAACGCGGGGCCGCCTGGAGATGGATGTCACTGAGACCGTTACGCATCTTAAGCCGGACGGCGCCTCGGCCGCCGCCAGCAAAGGCGCCTTCAAGGAGACGCGGATTCGCGCCTTCCCGATGTTTGGTGAGGGCTACGATGTGGATGTGCCGGTTGCGGCGGGCGGACACGGTGGCGCCGACCCGCTGATGCTGGATGATTTGTTCGCAGCGAAACCGGCGCCGGACCCACTGAAGCGCGCGGCGACATATATGGATGGCGCGGCGTCGATTTTGGTGGGCATCGCCGCCAATATGTCGATTGAAAGCGGCGAGTTGGTTGATGTGGGCGAGTTGTTTGATTTGTCAAAGTAGTTCGCCCGTCCAGCGTCGGTGTAGGGGCGAGGCGGTGACTCGCCCATCACCTGCCCGATATATGCAATGAATCTTCCGACCAGCGCCCAGGATTGGAAGAGATGTAGGCTCGAATCTCATTCAGCGACTCCTCATTGCGAATGATGTGCTCGTAGTAGCCGCGTTGCCAAACAGGAGCTTCACGCGTCGCCGCTACTGACCGTATACGCTTTGTAGCGATAGATTTGAAATGTCCGATAATCTGCCCGAGCGAACCAGCCGTATTCTGCAAATTGGCATTGTGGTATTTTTTAGCCGACTTGTTGGCCGTTGCGTCTTCGACAATCAATACGACGCCATGGAGGTGATTGGGCATGATCACATAGGCATCCAATTCGACATTGGCTCGAACAGTTTCCGTCCGTCGCCACTCGTCGTTCACGATCTCGCCCCACTGGCTAAGAACCATGTTGCCATCAATCACCGTGCCAAATGTGTTGTGACGCTGATATGTGCAAATGGTCACAAAGTATGCGCCAGATTGCCTATAGTCGTAACCCTGTAGGCGCATTGATCGCCGAAATCGCTGCAGATTGAGTGTGTCTTGGCAGGTCATGGCACAGTTTCCAATATGTGCTTCGGTGGGCGAGTGGGCGAGTCACCGCCTCGCCCCTACATGACTCGCTTTTGCAATGCTTTCTTGGTTTTGCTGATATTTTGCATCGCCTAGCGATAACGCGAATCGGCGCCCGTGCCCCACATATCGGGATCGGGTCCCAACTCTGATTTGAGTTCGTCGGTGGCTTCATCCAGGCGGCGCATCGTCTCTTCTGAAAGGGACAAGCCCCCGGCGATGAGATTGCTTTCGACCTGCTGCGGATTGCGCGCGCCGGCAAGCACTGATGTCACCGCTGGTTTGTGCAGCAGCCAAGCCAGCGCAACGTGGACCATCTCTTGACCGATATCGGCGCAGATCTGGCGGATGGCTTCGACAGCGGTGAAGGTTTCGGTTTCGCAGCCGGCTGTGCCATGACGCGAATCGCGCCGATCGCCGCGGAAGTGGCGGGTGCGCGTGCGCGAGTGGGGCATTTCGTCGGCATTGCGGTAGCGGCCCGTCAGCAGCGCCTGATTCAGCGGACTATAAGGCAGGATGCTGATATTCCCCTCGACGCATTGCGGCTGAATGTCGAATTCGATGGCGCGCCAGAGCAAGCTGTAGGGCAATTGATTGGCGTCGTAGCGGCC
>JAPOYT010000268.1 GCA_026706445.1 Chloroflexota bacterium | reverse complement strand
AGCCGCAGCTTGGTAAAAGGCTTCCATCACGGCGCTGCGGTCGGCCGCTTCTTTCGCTGAAATCAGCGCTACATCTTCCCCCTTGATCGCGTCAAGGAAAAGGTCGAAGGCATGTGGCAGCGCCTCCGGCAGATCCGTCCACTCGCCGCCATCCGTCCCCGGCAGATTCGCCGATTGTACAAAGAGTTTTCCATCGTCAACATAGGCGACGCCCTCGGCGCCGCTGACCAGAATTGACTGGGGCCGCAAGACATCGACCCAGCCGGCCGCCAGTGTACCGATCGCGCCATTGGCGAAGCGCAGCATGCCCTCGCCATATTCATCGCAATCGTATTTGCCCAGCAAGCGATCCACTTGCGCCGTCACGCTATCAACATCGCCCATCAGCCACATCAGAATATCAAGGGAATGCGCGCCCAAGTCGCCGAAGCCGCCACAACCGGAAAGCGCCGGATCGGTCATCCAGAGCCAATCCAGATAGGGTCCGCGTCCGCTATCAAATATGGCGGCGATAGCGCCCTGATGCACATTCGAATGCCGAATCCGCGTAATTGCGCCCAGCGTCCCCGCCTCGATCCAGGCTTTAAGCTGGCGGTAAACGGGCATGCTGCGCATGAAGTGCCCGGTTTGGAAGATGACGCCGGCCGCGTCTACGGCGCGCTGCATGGCGTAGGCATCGCTCGCGCCCATGCCCAGCGGCTTCTCGACGAAGACATCTTTGCCGGCCGCAGCCGTCGCTTCCACCAGTTCAAGATGAATGGACGTCTCCGAACAAACGATGATGGCGTCAATCTCGGCTTCATTCACGATATCGCGGTAATCAGCGACGGCGGCGCAGGAAAGCTGCTCCGCGGCGATATTCGCCCGCTCCGGCTGCGTATCCCAGACCGCCTTCACCCTCAGCTCTCCGGCGCGCTCATTGACGCGATTGATGAAGCCGGGTGTGTGGATATGCGCCGCGCCGAGGAATCCAATTGTTTTCATGTTGCCTCCTATCTCTATAGAATCGCTGTAGGAGCGAGGGATCCGCAGTGTCTACGCGCGGCGTGTCTCGCCATAGAGCCAATACTATGCGCGATATTAGGGCGAGCCACCGGCTCGCCCCTACACATCAGTTAGCGCCTGAACGAAGCGCGCGGTGATGGTTCGCGGACGGGTGATGGCCGAGCCGACGACAACCGCCCAGGCGCCCAGCTCCAGCGCCCGCCGCGCCTGCGCTGGCGAGTGAATTCGGCCTTCGGCGATGACCGGCACAGTTAGCGCATCTATCATTCGCGCCAGCAAGTCAAAGTCGGGGCCAGCCTGCGCGGCGCTGTCTTCGGTGTATCCCGACAGCGTCGGCGCCGCCATCGCCACGCCGGCCGCTGCCGCTGATTGCGCCTCCGCCAAGGTAGATACATCGGCGAAGGCCGGTAGCCGTAGTTCGCGTTGAATGCGCTCGATCAATTCGCAGACAGACGCGCCATCCGGTCGCGGTCGATCGGTGCAATCCAGCGCGATGATATCGGCGCCGGCTTCCGCGATCTCCGCAGCCGCTGCAAATGTCGGCGTGATATAGACGCCGCTGCCGCCTTGCTTGTACAAACCGATCACGGGCAAATCGACCATTTGCTTGATTGCGCCGATGTCAGCCGGTCCATTGGCGCGTATCGCAGCCGCGCCGCCGATCTTCGCTGCCAGCGCCATCTTCGCCATGACCGCAGCGCCATGCAGCGGCTCGTCTTCCAGCGCTTGGCAAGACACAATCAACTTGCCTTTGACGGCGGCGAGAAAGGAATCGGCCTTCATGCGTCAAGCGCGTTCCAAGCCAGCAGCGCCGCGCCCAGCATGACCGCGTTCACGCCCAAGGTAGCCTGCAAGAGCGGCGTCTTGGCGACAGGCGGCGGCAAAGTCTCTCGGAAGCCCGCTTCAAGCGCGTCCCACCAGAGCGCGCCAATCTGTGGCACGCCGCCACCGACCATTACTGCCGCCGGATTTACCGCGGCGACATAGCCGGCCAGAACGACGCCCAATTGCCGCGCTTTCTTCTCGATTACAGCGGTCGCGAATTTGTCGCCTTGTGTGGCTAGCCGGCTGATTTCGGTGAGCGGCAACTGCTGATTAGATGCAGTCGCCAATTGATAAGCGCGCTCAATCGCCGGTCCGGAGGCATATTGATCGAGAATCAGCGGCTCTTCGCCCTGCCAGTCGACAACCAAAAACCCAATCTCGCCAGCGCTGTAATCGGCGCCATGCCAGACCGCCCCATTCAAGATTAGCGCGCCGCCAATTCCGGTGCCGACCGTGACGCAGAGCAGCGAATCCCTGCCCGCGCCCATCGCCGCCTCGCCATAAGCCATCGCCCGCACATCGTTCTCGACAACAATCGGCAGATCAGCGCCGATCTCGAGATCCGCCAGCCGCGTTCCGGTCCAGCCGGGCAGGTTCTCATTGGCGAAGACGACCTTGCCCTCTTCTGTATCAATAATGCCCGCGCTGCCGATTCCGATGCCGAGTACGGGCGCCTCCGCCGCTTCTATCAACGACAGACAAAGCGAGCGCGCGGAATCCAAGATCGCAACCGGCGCCGGCGCCGTCGCGACTTGCGCCCTCCGCACAATCTCGCCATCAGGCCTGACCAAGCCAGCCAGCGTCTTGCTCCCGCCGATATCGAGACCGATGACTAGCGCTTCTTCCTTGGGCAAGGGGCTTTGCTCGCGCTAGGTCTGTTTTAGCAGTTCTTCGTCGCCTCGCCGCTCGCGGTATCCGTGTACGATCAAACCAGGACGGCCGTTGCTCTGCCCGGCCACTTGATCGTTATGCGGATCGCGAAAACCCATCCGCACCATGCGGCGCGGGTCTTTCGTCTGGTTGATGTAGGAGCCGTGAATGCAATAAATGTGGAAAACCACCACATCGCCGCGTTTCGCCGGCACTGGCGCCGTGTCTTCCAGCTTGTAGTCGTCCGTATTCAGATGCGGCGAGCATTTCGTGCCGTCCGGAAACTCAAGGATATGCGGCAGCTTGCCCATTTTGTGCGAGCCAGCCAGAAAGCGGATCTCGCCATTTTCGTGGAAGGTATCATCCAGATGCACCAGCGTATCGATGAAGCGGCCATCGGTATGCTCATAAAATGGCGAATCCTGATGCATCGGGAAGGGATGCCCGGTCTGCGGCGGTTTGATGTGCATGGTGGTATGATGCAGTTCAACGCTCGAATCCAGCAGCTGCGACAGGCATTTTCCCAGCTTCCGATTGGTAACCGCGCGCATCCAGGCATCGGAGTACAGGTGCAAGTCATGCATCGCCGTCAGCTTCACCTGCTTCTCCACTTCTTCATCCAGATAAACATCGCGCCAAGGTCCTGACCAGCCGGGACTGGTGATCGACCAATCTTCAATAAGCTGGTCGAGGCTATCAGAAAGCGCCGTGATCTCCTCTTCATTAAAGACCTGCGGAATACGCAGAAAGCCGTTCTCATGGAAAAAGTCGATTTGGTCTTGCCTTAGCATTCCTCTTGTCCCCTCGATCAACTCAATTTAGATGATGTGACTAGCGTTTCTCTTTCAAGCAATCACCACTCCGCGATTGGACAGGCGGCATGGACATCAGCCTTCAGTCCCTTAGACTCGCTAAACACGAACCTAATGGGTGGGCAGCCAACTCCGATTGGCGCCACTTTACTCTACTTCACATTCTCGCGCTAACTATTCACGCTTTCCACCGAAAGCTGAAAGGGCGCGTCGCCGACCAAGCCATAGCGGTCCACTTGCGCCGAACCCACGATGATCGTGTAGGTCCCTGCCTTCAAGGTCAGCGCCGCGTTATAGCTGCGCCGCGGTCGAACGCCAGTATCGCCAAGCGCCGCTACGAATGCGCCATCGGGCCCGTAAATCGCGCCATAAGGCGAGTTTAGGTTGCCACCGCTCAAGCCGCTGCCGCCGGTTCGGATCTTGACCGACACATTCTGCCCGGCAGTCGCCTCAAAGCGATAACTGTGCTTATCATCGGCATCGGCGATTTCGCCCAAAGCTGCCTCGTCCAAAGTAAGCGCGCCTTTATCCTTCGCGCCATCGGGCGACAGGATAAATTCGGGTTGCGGCAGCGGCGTCGGATCTATCGCAGGCGTCGGTTGCGCCGCTGGCGCTGGTTCATCGCCTTCGACTTCCACTTGATACGGCGCGTCGCCCACGAGACCGTATCGGTCCACTTCCGCCGCGCCAACCACGATCGTGTAAGTCCCCGCTTTCAATGTGAGGGGCGCGTTATAACTGCGCCGCGGTCGCACCGCCGTATCGCCAAGCGGCGCCACAAATTCGCCCTCCGGCCCGTAGATCGTGCCATAAGGCGAATTGAGGTTGCCTCCGCTCAAGCCGCCGCCGCCCGTCCGAATCTTGACGGTGACTACCTGACCCTCCGCCGCCTCAAAGGTGTATCGGTGTATGTCATCCTCACCAGCGATTTCGCCAATCGTTACAACATTGAGCGCGAGCGCGCCTTTGTCGGTCGCGCCATCGGGGGATACTTTGAATTCCTGGTCGGGTATCGGCGTCGGTTCGGGTATCGGCTGCGGCTCTGTTGCCGGTTCATCGCCTTCGACTTCCACTTGATAGGGCGCGTCGCCCACAAGTCCGTATCGGTCCACTTCCGCCGCGCCAACCACGATCGTGTAAGTCCCCGCTTTCAATGTGAGGGGCGCGTTATAACTGCGCCGCGGTCGCACCGCCGTATCGCCAAGCGGCGCCACAAATTCGCCCTCCGGCCCGTAGATCGTGCCATAAGGCGAATTGAGGTTGCCTCCGCTCAAGCCGCCGCCGCCCGTCCGAATCTTGACGGTGACTACCTGACCCTCCGCGGCCTCAAAGGTGTATCGGTGTATGTCAGCCTCACCAGCGATTTCGCCCATCGTTACAACATTGAGCGCCAGCGCGCCTTTGTCGGTCGCGCCATCGGGGGACAGCTTGAATTCCTGCTCAGGGATCGGTGTTGGCTCGGGCGTAGCAGCTTCGGCTTGCGCGGTCGCGGCGGCCGCTTCTTCAGCCAAGGCGGTCGCAGCAGCCACTGCCGCATCCGTCGCTTCAGCAGCGCGCGCTTGCGCCGTCGCTTCCGCGGCGATAGCGGCGTTGTTTTGGCTAATTGCATAAGCGGCGGCGGCCGCCGCCAAAACAAGCACGAGCAGGGCCGCGGCCCATGGCGCGCGTGATCGGCGCTCCGGCTGCCGCGCCTCGTCAGTTTTGGGTTTGCTGTACAGAATTGGCGCTTCAATTGGCGCGATATCGCGATCTTCATAGAGAAAACAAGCCGCTTCGTGCATTGGCTTGTCCATCTTGAACAGCGGCGGCTGTTCGTCCAGGCAGCGGTCCATGCGATGGGGACAGCGCGGATAATAGCGACAGCCGACTGACGCGGCCGTGCGCATTTCCTCTTCGCTGGGCAGCGAGATATTGACATCCCATTTGTCGGTTGGGTCGGGCACTGGCACCGAATCGATCAGCAACTGCACATACGGGTGCTGAGGCGCATCAATAACATCCATCGCCCCACCGCGTTCGGCAGTCGTGCCCTGATAAAGCATATAAATCTGGTCGCCGATTTGATAAGCCGTGCTCAAATCGTGCGTGATATACAAGAATGAAATGTTGTGATCATCGCGCAGGCGCAGCATGGCATCAAGAATCGACGCGCGCAGCGACGCATCCACCATCGACACCGGCTCATCGGCCACGATCAAACGCGGCTTGATCATGTACGCGCGCGCCATCATGATGCGCTGCCGCTGCCCGCCGCTCAACTGATGCGGATACTTGCGCAGCACATCCTCCCCGTATAAGCCGACTACATTCAAGCCGGCTTCGACCATATCGCGATATTCACTCTGATTGTCCGACAAGCTGAAGTGTTTGTTGACGAGATCAAAGACATGATCTATGCGGTAAAAAGGATTGTAGACGCCAAAAGGATCTTGAAAGACCGCCTGCACATTGCGCCGGTAATCTTTGAGTTGGGCATCGGTCATATCGGTGATGTCTTCACCATCAAAAATAATATGACCCGATGTCAGCTTGATGAATCCCAAGACAAGATTCGCCAGCGTGGTCTTGCCGCTGCCGCTTTCGCCGGCGATGGTCGTGATCGTCGCCGGCGTTTCGTCGATCGTCAGGTTGAAGTTGTCAAGCGCGACTACGGTTTTCTTGCCGCTGCCCAAGAAGCCGCCGGTCGAATAAATTTTGGTGGCGTCACGGATTTGCAAGAGAGGCGAGGGCATTCGTCCTCCTTTCCTCAAATTGCTCGTCATAGAGATGGCAAGCAACCTCGTGTTTGTCTTCTACGTAGATCGGAGGCGGTTCGATCTCGGCGCAATGCTCCCAGGCGAAGGGACAGCGCAGCCGAAAGATGCAGCCAGAGGGCGGATTGCGCGGATCATGGGTGATGCCCTCGGTGATCTTCAGCGGCTTCCGTTCTTTGATGGATGGAATCGAATCGATCAGCAATTGGGTGTAAGGATGCAGCGGATTGGCGTAGACGTTTTCCACCGGCGCGATCTCAACCATTTTGCCAGCGTACATCACCGCGATGCGATCGACGATCTGCGCCAGCAAGCCCATATCGTGGCCGATGACGATCAGCGAGACACCGATCTCGTCTTTCACTTTGACCAAGGTCTGCGCCACGATGCGTTGCACTACGACATCGAGCGCGCTGGTTGCTTCATCGGCGATGACCACTGTCGGATGCAGCGCCACACCCATAGCGATGCAGACCCGCTGCTTCATGCCGCCGCTTAGCTCGTGCGGGTACATATTGTAGATGCGGTTGGGCAAGCCGACGTTCTGAAACAATTCAAAGATACGCTCACGCATTGCCTCTTTGTCGGTTTGCTTGCCCTCGTGCGATTCGATCACATCAATGATCTGATCTTTGACGCGCATGGTCGGGTTCAGCGAATTCATCGCCCCCTGCGGTATCAAAGACAGCCCCGTCCAGCGGAATTTGCGCAACTCTTCCTCATCCAGATTCAGCACCTCGGCGCCATCAACCTGAATGCTCCCATGTACGATGTATCCGGGCGGCTGCACCAATTGCAAGATGCCGTAAGCCGTTGTCGATTTGCCGCAGCCGGACTCGCCCACCAAGCCCAGCGTCTCGCCTTCGTAAAGATCGAAGCTGATGTCGCTGACGGCGATAACATCGCCCTGCGGCGTGGCGTAATGGATGCGCAGATTGTCAACACTGAGGACGACGCGGTCGCTGCCGTTGTTCTTCTGTTGTGACATAATTCTTCGCTCCGGCCCGCGTTAGTTTGCTTTGCGCAACCGCGGATTGGCGATTTCATCCAAGCCCAGGTTGATCAACAGCAGCGCGATGAAGACGACTGCCAGAATCACCGTGGGGATGCCCCACCACCACCACATATTGCGCAGCAGGGCGGCCGCTTCGATCGACCAAAAAATGGTGACGCCCAAAGAAGGAATGCGCTGCGGACCAAAGCCGAGCAATTCCAAACCCACCGCCGACAAGATCGCGCCAGTCATATTGCCGATATAGCTCGCCGCCAGATAAGGCAGCAGGTTGGGCATGATCTCGCGGTACATGATGTCGCGCACCGGCACGCCGGAAAGCCGCGCCATCTGCACGTAGCCGCTTTCGCGCATGCTCAGCACCTGCGCGCGGATATAACGCGTCGGCGTCGCCCAGGCGAACATCGAAATCAGCAGCGCCATCGTCACCAGGTCAATGCGCGGCAAAACGGCTTGAATCACAATCAGCACCAAGAGCGACGGGATGGTGATGGTCACGTCAGTCGCCAATCGAATGACATCATCGACCCATCCGCCAACGAAACCGGCCAGAAAGCCCAGAATGATGCCGACGCCCATGCCGACTGATGCGGCGATCGCGCCGACGCCGATCGTCCGCGGCGTGCCCACAATCAGCAGCGCCAGCATATCGCGCCCGCTATTCTCGGTGCCCAGCGGATGCTCGGGGATGCCTTCCTGGTCGCGCCAGTTGGTGAAGCCGACCGGCGGCATATTCAAAGGAGAGGCGCCCGCCAGCGCCAATTCTGTATCCCAGAATTGATTGCCCAGGAAAATCAAGAAGAAGATGAAGCCGATGATGCCAGCGCCAGTGAGAAACTTCCAATTCATCCAGGGGTTGTCAAAGCGATTGAGCAGACCCGCTTCTTTGGTGCCGCCAGCGACGGGAGCGTCCTTTGTGTTTTCCGCCATGTCTACCTCCCCTCCAGGCTTATCCGCGGATCAATCAGCGGGTAGGTCAGATCAATGATCAGCACCGCTAGCGCGCTCGTCACGATCAAGATGAAGGATGTTCCTTGTATCAGCCCGAAATCCTGATTGGCGATGCCGGAATAAATCAGCGAGCCCATGCCGTTGTAAACAAACATGATCTCCACCAGCACCGATCCGTTGATGAGCGTGCCGATCGAAACCGCCAGCGCCGTCATCTGCGGCAGAATCGCATTGCGGATCATATAGCGATACAAAACGTAGAAGGGCTTCAAGCCCTTGGCCTGCGCCAGGATCATATAATCTTCGCCCTCAATGGTTACCATCATGCCGCGCATGCCCAGCGCCCAGAAGCCGAATGTCACCAATACGATGGACATCGCCGGCAGGAAGCCGTGGTAGAGTACGCTGCCGAAGAACTCCAGCGTGAACTCCGGCGCCATCCCGCGGCCGTAAGCGCCAACCTGAGGGAATAAAGGATTGTTGTTCACCCGTATGAGAAAGCCAAATATGTAAACAAGCAGCAAACTGAACAGCGCCGGCGGCACCGATGTGAAAGTCATCGACATCGGTATCAGCACTTTAAGCCACTTGGGCGTTCGATACCAAGCCAGCAAGGCGCCACAGAGATTGCCTACCGTAAAGAAGATAAAGGTCGCAATGCCGACCAGTCCGATGGTCCAGGGCAGCGCCCGCCCCACCAATTCGTAAACGGTCGCCGGGAAATTCGCCATCGAATAGCCGAGATCAAGACGAAGCGTATTGCCAAGGAATCGCAAGTATTGTACATGAAGCGGGTCATCAAGTCCGAAACGCTTGCGCCAGGCTTCAATGATTAAATCGGCATTCTCAACGTAGCCCTCAAATTGCGTCATTCGCGCAATCATCGCCTGGATTGGATCGCCCGGCGCCAAACGCGGAATGATGAAGATCAAGGTCGCCGCCACCCAGACGGTCAGGAAAAAAACCAGTAGCCGGCGCAGCAAGTAGTTGAGCGAAAAACTTCCCATGTCAGCGCCCTTCTCTATGAGGCGATCGTCGCTGTGTCATTGGCCTGTCGCAAAAATAGTTTTTCAAAAGCCCCCACCCCTGGCCCCTCCCCCATAAAGAGGGAGGGGAATGCTGCCGTTACGACTGGTCCCGGCACTCCGTTCGCCCCTTCCCTCCTCGTGGGGGA
>JAPOYT010000194.1 GCA_026706445.1 Chloroflexota bacterium | reverse complement strand
ACGGGAAACCGTACGTGGGTTCGAATCCCACCTTCTCCGCCTTGAGGAGCCCGCGCGCCGGGCTCTTTTTCTTGCTGACTCTGCATGGAGCCGAGGATGACAAGCGTGTCCACATCTAAATTGCTAACCCTGCGCGTCAACGGCGAGACGCGCCAGCTTGAAATCAATCCAGCGACGCCGCTGCTTTACGCCTTGCGCAACGACTTGGGCCTGAAAAGCGCGAAATACGGCTGCGGCACTGAGATATGCGGCGCCTGCAAGGTGCTCGTCGACGGCGTCGATGTGCCCTCATGCCAACTGCCGGTGAGTCACGCGCGTGACATGGAAATCACGACGCTGGAAGGCTTGGGCGGCGCTGACGATCTGCATCCGCTGCAAGAAACGTTTTTGGAAGAGCAGGCGGCGCAGTGCGGCTTCTGCACCGCCGGCATGATCATCGCCGCGCAAGGCTTGCTCAACCGCGTGCGTTATCCAAGCGATGATGACATTGGGGCTGCGCTTGCGAACAATCTTTGTCGCTGTGGCGTCTATGATCGCGTGCGGCGGGCGATCAAGCTCCGCATAGGCCGGCCCGATCCCGATTCGATTTATGCTGTCTCGCATCCGGCCCTGCCCGACTCGACAGCGCGCGCTCAGTTGACCTCGCCTTCGCTCGAAACGCATCCGCAGTTGGATGACTGGATTGAGTTCAATGAGGATCGAACCGTAACGGTATACAGCGGCAAGGTGGAGCTCGGCCAGGGCATCCGAACGGCGCTGGCGCAGATCGCCGCCGACGAGTTGGACATCGCGCTGGAGCGGATTCGCGTCGGGAGCGCCGATACCGCCCGCAGCCCGGACGAAGGCAGTACGGCCGGCAGTCGCTCGCTGGAAACCAGCGGCGTCGCCATTCGCATCGCCGCCGCCGAAGCGCGTCAACATCTGCTGTCGCTCGCCTTCGAGCAGTTGGATTCACTGACGCCGGCGGACGAATTGAGGGTTGCCGATGGCGTCGTCGCCGATCCACAAACTGGGCGGAGTGCAAACTACTGGGATTTGATGGCGGGCGGGCGCTTCAACCGAAAGATTTCTGGCGCTGCCAAGTGGAAGGATCCGGCTAAACACAGTTTGGTTGGCAAATCTGCGCGCCGCCTCGATCTGCTGAGCAAGGTCACTGGCGGCCTGTCTTATGTACATGATATGGACTTGCCCGGCATGCTCCATGCCCGTGTCTTGCGCCCGCCCGGTTACCATGCCCGCCTTGTCAGCTTCGATCGCGAGTCGATTCGCGCGCTGTCCGGCGTCTTTGATGTGATAAAGAGCGGTCAATTCATCGCAGTTGTCGCCGAGCGCGAAGAGAATGCGCTTGCGGCGCTTGATGCGGCGCGAAGAGCGGCACAGTGGGCTTATGATGATGAATTGCCGGCCTTCGATGAAGTCTACAGCGACTTGCGGGAGATGCCGACGCGGTCGAATCTCGTTGTGGATGGCAATGTGGTCGACGATCCAATCCCGCCGCTTGACGCGCCTGCGGACGGCCATCACAGCCTGCAAGCGATCTATCGCCGCCCGTTTCAGATGCACGCGTCGCTGGGGCCATCAGCCGCCGTCGCGCTCTGGCAAGACGGGGCGCTTACCGTCTGGTCGCATACGCAGGCCGCCTTCGCGCTTCGCGCCGCGCTGGCGCAAGTACTCGCGCTGGATGAAACCCGGATCCGTGTCATTCATGTCGAAGGCGCCGGCTGTTACGGTCACAACGGCGCCGATGATGTGGCGCTGGACGCGGCGCTGGTCGCGCGCGCCCTGCCCGACAAGCCGATTTCGCTCAAGTGGACGCGTTGGGATGAGCATGCCTGGGAACCCTACGGCACTGCGATGCTGATGCAACTGGGGGCGAGCTTGTCGGAGCATGGCGATATCATCAAATGGAATCACGATATCTGGAGCTACGCTCACAGTACGCGGGCGGCGGCCGATCGGGAGACCTCCGGATTGCTGGCGGCTTGGCATCTGGCGCAGCCCTTCGCGCCGCAGGTTCCGCAGTCGATGAGCGGTTATCATTCCGGCGCCCATCGCAATGCCGATCCGATTTACGCCCTCCCGCGCAAGCGCATCGTCCGCAATGCCGCCGCCGATAGCCCGCTGCGCGTCTCGGCGCTGCGCAGCCTGGGCGCCTACGCCAATATCTTCGCCATTGAGTCTTTCATGGACGAATTGGCGCTCGCCGCCGCAAGCGACCCGCTCGAATTCCGCCTGCGCCATCTCAGCGACGAACGAGCGCGCGCCGTGCTGAATGCGGCAGCGGAAAAAGTGGATTGGCAAGGACGCCAAGGGCGGCCAGGCGAGGGAGAAGGCTGGGGCCTGGCGCTGGCGCAATATAAGAATCTCCAAAGCTACTGCGCCATCATCGTCAATCTGGCGGTTGATCGCGGTAGCGGGCAGATCGCCTTCAAGCGCGTGGTCATCGCCGCCGACGCGGGCCAGGTGGTCAATCCCGATGGGCTGAGCAATCAGCTCGAAGGTGGATTCGCGCAAGCAGCGAGTTGGACGCTATTTGAAGAAGTCACCTTTGATGAGCGCGGCATCACCAGCGTCGATTGGGAGACTTACCCGATCATGACTTTTGAATCCGCGCCCAAGATCGAAACGCTGATCCTGAATCGCCCGCAGCGGCCCATACTGGGCGCGGGCGAAGCGGCGCAGATTCCCACGCCAGCCGCCATCGCCAATGCGATATATGACGCCGTGGGCTTGCGCCTGCGCGATATCCCATTCACGCCGGAGAAGGTAGTGGCGGGCTTGCGTGAATTGCCTGCTTAAGCTGCATGCGAGAGCGCCGGCCGGCATTTCCCGGCAACTGACTTAGTTTAGCTGCAGTTTCACGCGCAGATATTCCATGCCGCGATTGCCCTCGATTCGATTGCAGGAGCCACACAAGAGCTGCAAATTCTCGATATGATCCGTGCCGCCTTTCGAGCGCGGGATGATGTGGTCGACTTCCAAGTGTTGAATCTGAAAGTGATGGTCGCACCCCTCACAGTGGCCCGCCTGCTCGCCGTACAGCGCCTTCTTGTGGGCCGCGGGTCGCAGCAGCGCTCCCAAGTCTGTACGCTTGGGAATATCCCTGCGGTGAATAGGATTAGCAAACAAGCCTAACTCATTGCGCAGGCGCTTCTGAGTCAGCTCGATAGCTTTGCCGGCCACATCAATCCCCGCCCACTGCCGCCCTAGGTCTTGCGCGGCGATGCAGGTCGTTGCGCAGCCACAGAAAGGGTCAAGCACAACGTCGCCTTCATCGCTTCCCGCTTCAATAAACCGCTTATATAACGCGAGAGGCTTTTGAGTTGGATAGCCCTGATTTTCTTTGGAAGCTCCTTGAACACCAGGTACATCCGTTATGTTATCAGACAGTCGCGCGCCTTTACTTGTTGACAAATATCGTTTGAATCTGGGGGTAATGCCACGTTTAGGCCAATGGATCATGTTATGTTCATCAAGCCAATCCAGTTTTACCAATGTATTCATATCCCCCCAATCCTCGGGCATATTCAGAGGATCGGGGAAAGCAGTCGGACAAGACCAGTGTAATCCCTTCGCAGATACATCGACACCGCGCCAGATTCCGCCAGAGTATCCGCTTCTTACTCCTTTGGCTGTCAATGGCGATGCTTGGTACAACCCTCGTTCATCGTTGTACCGGAAATGTCTTTTGATATATTCGGCCGAAAATGGAATGAAAACAGGTCGCAGGCGAGTATCGTTCGACATTGCATACAAGAATATCGTGTCATGTACAGAGCCCAATTTGTATGGAGAAGCAGTGGGTGCATTTGTCCGTTTCCACACAATTTCATTGCGAAAGCCGCTGCGCCCAAAAATCGCGTCCAAGACCAATTTAAGATAGTGGCTCATAGTGGGGTCGCAGTGCAAGAATATGCTGCCCGTCGACTTTAAGATGCGGCGCATCTCCAGCAGCCGAACCGCCATATAGACCAAATAGGACTTGTCGCTGTCGGTCAGGGCCGCTAGCAGAACGCGATACAGCGCAGGGTGCTTGCTTTGTATGAGATTGATCCACTCGCTATCAATGTCCGACATCGTCCAAGTATCTTTGAACTCGGCGCCGGCTGCTTGCGAGCCGATCGGCGCGGCGTAATTGGCATTGGAATTGAAAGGTGGATCAAGGCAAATTAAGTCGATACACTCGGAGTTCATGCCGCGCATGATATCGAGGCAGTCGGCGGTCCAGACGGTTTGGCTGGCAAAGTTCATACACACGAGAATAGCCGACGCTAAACGTCTCGACAAGGTTCTTGCGTTTATTTTTCACCCTACGACGTCAGTTTGATCACCGTCGCATGTTCGCTCGGCGCGGCTGACGGACCCTGCAACACTAACTGATCGCCCTCGCGGCTCAAGTCAAGCGCCGCATCGCAAGTGGCATCGAGCCATGTCGCTGACGACGCTTCCAGACCCAACAATGTGAATCTGCCGTCGGGTGACCAATCAAAAACGTGCAAGTAGACCGCGTCGCCCTTTTGCGTGGTGCGATAGGCCGCTTGACCCTGAATCGGACCCGGCTGTGTCCCGTAGATTGACTCGCCGTTGACATCCAGCCAGGCGCCCATCCCTTCGAGCCGCTCGACGCTCGGCTCCGGAATCGCGCCTTGGGCATCGGGACCGATATTCAGCAGGTAGTTGCCACCCTTGCTGACGATATCAACCAGGTTTTGGATCAGTTGCGTCGTCGATTTCCAGTTATGATCGTGCGTCTTGAAACCCCAGGTATCGTTGATGGTGGCGGGCGTCTCCCAATCGATTTCCGCTTGCAGGTCGGGCGGAATGGCGTTGTCTTGCGCCGTGGCGTAATCGCCCAGTTGGTTGCCCAGCCGGCCGCAGACGAGACAATCCGGCTGCAGCGAGCGCGCCAGATCGAGCAGCTCCTGGCTCTGGTGGCGTTCAATGATGCGCGGCGTATCGAACCAGATGATGCAGATCGGTCCGTAGTTGCTCAGGATCTCGCGCACCTGCGGTTTGACATAATTGTCGATGTAATCGGCGAAGTCTTGCTCGTCTTCGTTGTAATCCCAGGTGTTGCCGAAACCATTCGGGTGATGCCAATCTTGCGTCTGCGAATAATAGAGCCCGAGCTTGATGCCTTCGCGCGCGCAGGCTTCCGCCAACTCGCCCAGGATGTCGCGGCCGAAAGGCGCGCCATCGACGATGTTGTAATCGGTCTCTTCCGTACCGTACATGCAGAAGCCATCATGGTGCTTCGAGGTCAGCACGATATACTTCTGTCCCGCCGCTTTCGCCAATTTGACGATTTGGTCGGCATCGTAGTTGACCGGATTGAATTGCGGCGCCAGCGCTTCGTATTCGGCGATTGGGATCTCGGCGCGCAGCATAATCCATTCGCCGATGCCAGGGATATGCTCGCCCTTCCAAACACCAGCCGGGATGCTGTAGACGCCCCAGTGGATAAACATGCCGAATTTAGCTGCGCGCCACCAATCCAGGCGCGGGTCTTCGTTGGCGCCCGGTCGCTGGCCCCGTTCCGGTTTGAAGTATTCGATTTCTGTCATTTTCGTACCTTGATTCGAATCGTATGCTGTGGGGGGGGGCGAGCCGCCGGCTCGCCCGTACGGACGAATAAAAATCGCTGATTGTACGGGTCAGCCGGTGGCTGACCCTCTGCGCTTGTGTTCAGTCTATTGACGGATAATCGCTCCTTTGATATTCATGGGTCAAGGAGGGTTAGCCCAGTTCAATCGCATAGGCGCAGACATAATCGCAGGGCGGCGTCGCCGGCGCTGACAAGCGGAGACCATCGGCATCCTGGCGCCAGTTGATCGCCTCGTCCGAGCCCAACATGCGCGCGCTCTTCACATCTACCGAATCCAGCGCCTTAATCAAGGCCTCGCCCGGCGGATAAGCCAGCAGGAAGGCGTAGAGCGTATTCCCCTTTTGCGTGAAGCGGATATCGGCCGGCGTGAAAGGATTGCGATGGGTGTCGGTGAAGGCGCCCTCCGGCACTTCGGTCGGTCCTTCGCCATAAACATTCCAGGGCCGCGTATCGTAGATGCCTTCCCCATTGACCGCCAGCCAGCGCCCGATCTCGCGCAGCATCTCCTGTTCGATTTCGGGAATCGCGCCATCGGCGCGCGGACCGATGTTCAGCAGCAGAGCGCCATTCTTGCTGGCGATATCGACCAAATCGGCGATGATGTCGCCGGCGGTCTTGTAATCGTGATTGTCAATGTAACCCCAGCTGTTCTTGGATACGGACGTATCATTCTGCCAGAAGAAATTGCGAATATCGCTCAGCTGGCCGCGCTCGATATCGAAGACAGCCACGCCTTCGGGGTAGGAATCGTATTTGTGGTTGATGGCGACGCCTAAGCCCCATTCCTCGCCGCGGTTGTAATAGTGAGCGGCGAAGCGCTGCAGGTAAGGCTCGAAGACGACTTGTTCAATCCACCAATCGAACCAGACGACTTGCGGCTGATATTTGTCCACCAGCTCGCAGGTGCGCGCCAGCCAATCTTCGAGGAACTTGGCGTCCGGGCGCGGCGTCCAGTCTTTTTTCCGCCACTCTTCGCGATTCAACTTGTCTTTTGACGCTTCCACTGCCGGACCGTACAAGCCATCGTTCGCCGGATCTTGCACATCGGAGGGGAAGGCGCGTCCGCCATCGAAATACCACCAGTGCTCAGCGCGGTGCGACGAGACGGCGAAGACCATATCGAGCTCGCGCGCGGCATCAGCCAATTCGCCGCAGATATCGCGCTTTGGTCCCATTTTCGACGCGCACCAATCGGTGAGTTCGCTGTCGTACATGGCGAAGCCATCATGATGCTCGGCCACCGGCATGACGAAGCGGGCGCCGGCATCTTTGAAGAGCTGCGCCCATTCTCGCGCGTCAAACTTCTCCGCCGTCAGCATGGGGATGAAGTCCTTATAACCGAAATCGGTATGGTCGCCCCAGGTTTTTCGATGATGCTCGAAAGCGGGGTCGTCTTGCAGGTACATCCGCCGCGGATACCATTCGTTGCCGAAAGCCGGCACGCAGTAAGGTCCCCAATGGATGAAGATGCCAAACTTGGCGTCCATATACCATTGGGGGATTTCATACTGGCTCAGCGATTCCCAAGTCGGTTCGTATTTTATCGCCACCTTTACTCTCCCGTTTCCTTCGCTTATGTAAGATCTGCCTGGCAATCTTACCAGCTTAGGCCGCCGTGCGCACCCTTAGCGCGTCGCGATCGAACGTGCCGTCGGCGAAGGTGTAGGCTTCGACCTTGATCGTGTACTCCGTATCGGCGCTTAAGCCGCCGTCCTCACTGTGGTCGAGTCGCTGTCGATCGAGTCGTCGCCGCTGTAGACTAGGAGCAGGATCTCGTACTCCGTATCGGCGCTCAAGCCGCCGTTCTCACTGTGGTCGAGTCGCTGTCGATCGAGTCGTCGCCGCTGTAGACTAGGAGCAGGATCTCGTACTCCGAGTCGGCGCTCAAGCCGCTGAAGGTATGGCTGTCTCCCGCGCCTGGCGCGAGTGTGTACCGGCGCGCGGCGACATCAAACAACTGCAGGAAGTATAGAAAATCGCCCACATTGTTCCAAGTCACCGTCAGACTGTCCTGAGTCACATCGCCGATGGATATTCTCACCTTGCGCTCCCCATCATTGTCCTCGGGCGGGGGTATGGGTGTATTGGTCGGAAGCGGCGTGTTGCTTGGCACAGGCGTATTGGATGGCGGCACAGGCGTGTCGGATGGGATGGGCGTGTTCGTTGGTGGTACAGGCGTGTTTGATGGCGGTACGGGCGTGTCGGATGGGACAGGCGTGTCCGAAGGGATTGGCGTGTTCGATGGTACAGGCGTGTTGGAAGGGACAGGCGTGAAGGTCAGCGTTGGACTCGGCGTCAGGCTCGGCGTATTGGATGGCGTCGGCGAATTCGTCGGCTCCGCCAGCGTGGTGAAGCGGCCAGTGAGTCTGCCACCCGTTTCAATGCTGAGCTGGTCATTCTTGAAGACTACCCGATCCCACCTGACTTCGACATTGTATGTTTCGCCAGTTTTTAAGTCCGCAGCCGTTATGGAGTTGCCGTTGCTGTAAAAGACAAAGGCGTCGCCCGTGCCGGAGCTCGGCTCAACCGATACATAATAATCGTTGCCCATCCCCGTGGGTCCATCCCAGGTTATTGTGGCGCCGCTCTTGCTGATATTGCTGAAGCGCAGGTTTTCCAGCGCGCCTCCGGCGTTGGTCGAGAACATGCCCAGCGGCTCGCTGTTACTGAGCGGCTCGCTGTTTTGGCCGCCCCCGCCGTCCAGGATGACCCGAGTTGCAAAGAGCGACGCCGATCCCCGACTTCCTCCAAGCCTGTAATATCGGAACCCCAAGAAGATGTGTGAACCCGGCCTAAAGCCGGTGAAGGTATAAGAAGGATTGCTCGTGACGAATATCGTGCCCGGCTCGAAACTATTGGAGTCTAAAGCGCCGCCGGTGTTCTCCGCCAGCAAAATTGTCTGGTGTATTAACGGGCCGCGCAAATTAAAGGCGTCGATCGTGTAGCCGTAGGAGGCGCCCGGGCGATCCCAGGAGACAGTGAAGCCGCTGTTGGTGATATTGCCGATGACAAAATTGTCTATGCCCGAGACAGGCGGCTCTGTGGGGACTGGGACGGGCGTGTTGGTCGGCGGCAGGGACAGCGTATCAAATTCGATGGAACTCTCCGCGACCAATTCCGCGGCGCCAATATCCGATTGATCGAAAACAAAGAAAGTAACGCGGTATCGCTGCCCAGGCCACATGGAGCGGTATTGGTGATTGGTGACGCTGCGGCTGATGATGGTCTCGGATTGCTGGGCTTGCCAATATCTGCCATTGAATCTTTCAAGCCTCAGATCAAGCCACCATAAATTGGGACTCGGCGCGTCCCAACTGACATCGACGCTGTTTCTTGTGATGTTGCTGATGGCCAAGCCCCCCGTCGGCAGCGGCGGGTCTTGGGCGAGCGCGCCGCCGAAAAGCGTTAGCAGGCAAAGGAGCGCAATAACCAAACGCGCGGGAGGGACAAACGTAAGAGCGAAGGGGTTGGCATGATGAACCTCCATGAAAGCGCGCTGAGCTCAACTTACTCAATCAGTTTACTCTTCTCAAAAGCGCGCTGTCAAATTTTGCTTCTGTCCGAGGAGTATCTATGCTGAGGGCATGTGGCTGCCTGCGATCTGGTCAAAAATCTCTGCGTCTCAGTAGTTCCTACAAAATAATTAGAAATTGTAGGGGCGACTCGGTGAGTCGCCCTCTCCGCAACCGGTATCTGTTCATGCGGGCGAGCCACCGGCTCGCCCCTACAGTTTCCATTGAAAATTCGCATGACTAACTTGGAACTGCTTCTGCGTCCTCTTTTTTAATGAAACTGTTTAATTCCATCTTCAATCAAATCGAATTCTGTAGGGGCGAGAGACGGCCAGTGTCTACGCGACCCTTGTCTCGCCCTAAAGCTCGCGCCTTCACACGCACGGCCGACAGGACGTGGCGCGACGCCTTCCGCTGACTTATACTGGAATGGTCTTATGCGAAAGGAAGGCCCTATGCAGCCCGTCCCCTTCGGCAACACCGGACTAATGACCCCGCCCCTGATCTTCGGCTCGACCGCGCTGGGCAATCTCTTCCGCGAATTCAGCTACGAATCCAAGCTGGAGACCATGCGCGCCATCGTCGAGCATTTGCCCAAACCGGTCGTCATCGATTCGGCCGGCAAGTACGGCGCGGGCTTGGCGCTGGAAGTGATGGGCGATTGCCTGCGCGAGCTTGGGGTGAGCGATGACGAGGTCATCATCAGCAACAAGCTGGCTTGGCTGCGCGCGCCGCTTACGACGCCGGCGCCAACCTTCGAGCCGGGCGCCTGGTTCGGCTTGAAGCACGATGCGGCGCAAGACATCAGCTACGATGGCATCCTCAAATGCTTTGAGCAAGGTCTCGAGCTGCTCGGCGGCGATTACAGCACCCAACTTGTCTCAGTGCACGACCCCGACGAATACCTCGATGCAGCGGAATCAGCCGCTGACCGCGAGCGCCGCTTCGATGACATCCTGGGCGCCTATACCGGGCTGGGCGAATTGAAGGCGGGGGGCAAGGCAAAAGGCATCGGCGTCGGCGCCAAGAACTGGAAATCGATCGCCGAGATTGACGCGCGGGTCGAGCTCGATTGGGTGATGTTCGCCAACAGCTACACGCTTTATTCGCATCCGGCCGATCTGCTCGCTTTCATGGATTCGCTGCATGATAAAGGCGTCGCCATCATCAATTCAGCCGTTTTCAACGCCGGCTTCCTCACCGGCGGCGAGTTCTTCAATTACGTAAAGCTCGATCCCGCGAATCCAGAACACCAGGAGAAATTCGCCTGGCGCGAGAAATTCTTCGCGCTCTGCGAACAG
>JAPOYT010000055.1 GCA_026706445.1 Chloroflexota bacterium | reverse complement strand
CCCCTACAAAATCATACGTACTTGGGGTTGGGGATATAATCTCGAGGATGGCTCATTTGAATTTCAACCGAGTTCGATACACTACCGAATTGTTATGCTCCATACGCCAAATGCAGGTGAGTCAGCGCCTGCAAGAAAATGCTGAAGCGCGCGATGCCGATGCTGTCCTTGGAATGCGGGTGGAAACCGAGGCATCTACAATGGCAGCGCCGGTACACAGGCTTTCACAGTCCAGGCTTACGGCACGGCGGTGATCACAGAATTGCGGACATAGTCAAACGGCAGGCAGCCATTAGGGTTGGTCATAGACTTCCGGGTTAACGCAGGTCGGCAGCCGCTCTCCTATAAGTCCCGCGATAACGTTATCTACCGCCATCTCGGCCATTTTCGTCCGTGTTGCCACGCTGGCGCTGGCGATATGCGGCACAATCAGGCAGTTGTCCAAGGTAAGCAGCGGGTCATCCTGCGGAATTGGTTCGGGGTCCGTTACATCGAGCCCAGCCGCGAGGATTCGGCCGTCATGCAAGGCTGTAAAGAGCGCTTTTGGATCGAGCACGCTACCGCGCGCGGTATTGATCAAGATCGCGGTCGGTTTCATCAGCCCAAGCTCGCGGTCGCTGATCAGATGATGCGTCTCGTCCGTGAGGGGAACATGCAGGCTAACAAAGTCGCTCTCGGTCAGCAAGAAATCGAGATCCACTTTTTCCCCGCCTAACTGGCGAATCTCCTCCTCGGTTTCCAGGCTGTTTACCAGCAGGCGCATGCCAAAACCTTGGGCGCGGCGCGCAACCGCCGCTCCGATACGCCCTGAGCCGATGAGGCCCAGCGTCGAGCCAAAAATGTCCTGCCCGGCCAAGACTGTCGGATGCCAGGTCTTCCATTTGCCCTCCTTGACATATTGCTGGGCTTCGGGGATGCGGCGCGCGACCGCCATCATGAGGGCGAAGGCGAAATCGGCAGTGGTGTCGTTTAAGACGCCGGGCGTGTTTCCGACCGGAATGCCGCGTTGGCTGGCGGCGGGGATATCGATATTGTCGTAACCGACCGCCAAATTGCTAATCACTTTGAGATTGGGACCGGCGTCCATCAACTGCGGATCGATACGATCGGTGAGCAGAGACAGCAGCCCCGTAAGTTCGCCCGCCTTTTCACAAATGATTTCGTAATCTGGCGGCAGGAAGTCGCCCCAAACCTCCAGGTCGCAGTGCTGACGCAGTCGGCTCAATGTGGCCGGCGGCAGCTCACGGGTGACGAATACCTTGTCTTTGCTCATGCTCGCGCTCCAGGTGAGATGGTCCGCGGGCGATTATAGCGTAGATTTGCGCGTAGACGAAATCACATCTGCGCGCGGCGAATGGCAGATTAGGCGCAATGGCTCGCGGATATGCGGTTCGCCCAGATATGGATCAGGGAACGGTTTCAAGCGATATCTTGACCAAGGTGCCGCGGTTGGGCACGCTGCCAAACGCTATTTTTCCGCCGCTTCCCTCGATGAATTGCTTGGTCAGGTACAAGCCAAGTCCGATTCCTGGGTTATCGGTTGAAGACTGCCAGAAGGGCAGAAAAGCCGCCTGCTTATCCGTGAGCCGGCATCCCTTGCCGCGATCGAGTATGGCGAAGTCCAGGCGGTAGCCAAAATCTTGCGTCTTGATCGTCACATTATCGACGCCGCTATGCCGGCGCACATTGTAGGCGAGTTCGGCAAAGGCATAGGTCAAATAAGTTTCATCGCCTATGACCAGAAAACGCGCGGGAGGCTCGCTCAGGTCCATATTCTTAAGCACGGTCTTCATGCGTTGTATCAGTACCGCGCCATCAAACTCATCGCTTCTGTATGAAAGCATGTCATGCTGCAAGAGCGAGTAATGCCAGATATTGGTCATCATGCGCTCGATGGAGAGCACGGAATCGCGAACCTGTTCAACGACTTCATGCTGTTCTTCGGCCAAAGCGCCGTCGAAGCCGGAGGCTAAACTGCCCAGCGCCGACTTGATGGGATCATTCAGGGCCTTGAAGCGTTCCAAGACGACCGGGCGGGTTGCCGCGTTCTCGATGCCCAGAGTGGTAATGACATCCATCACCAGTGTGTGCAAGCCCCAGCAATAGGCGTGTATGCGCTTATAGCCTTCACGCTGGTCGCCGGTTGTGGCGCCGAATTCTCCACGCATCATGGATTCCATGAGCGAGATGATGTCGCTGACGGGGTCGAGGATCTTGCTATATGTGATGTTTGGCACGCGTTGCAACTCGAATGCTAGACTTACTATCAGTATAGCAGATGAAATCCGAACGCGGCCTGATTGGGAGATTATGGGAGGTTTATCGCCGACAAAGGGCGCCCAACACCAAGAACGCTCCAGCAAACAGAGGCAGCCGGCCGCGCAGAACCGCCAGCTGCTTCTGAACCGCGCAACTTATCGCTGCGCGAGGCTAGAAGAGCCCAGCGCCGGGATCAGCGGGCGCTACTTGAGCTCGACAACAGCGCCGGCTTCTTCCAATTTGGACTTGCCGTCGTCAGCTAGATCCTTGCTGACTTCCTCAAGCACGGTAGCCGGAGCGGATTCAACCAATTCCTTGGCTTCTTTCAATCCAAGCGGCGTGATGCCGCGGATCGCCTTGATGACATTGATCTTCTTGGGTCCGATTTCCTTGAGAATCAAGTCGAACTCTGTCTTCTCTTCTTCCGGTTCGGCATCCGCAACAGCGGCGCCAGCGCCTGGCGCCATCATCATCATGCCGCCGCCGGCAGCCGCTTCAACGCCCCAGGCGTCTTCCAGCTTTTTCTTTAGGTCAGCCGCTTCGAGGATGGTCAAAGCGCTGAGATCATCCACCAACTTGTCCAGGTCTGCCATTGTCGTTCCCTTTCTTATGGCTTTTCGCGTTCCGGTTTGAGATTGCTCGCTGAGATCGTCTATTCGATCATGCGCTGGCTTCAGCGCCCTCTTCGTTCTTGTCCAAATATGCCTGAAGGACATTCACCACGCCTCCGGTCGCTTGATGAAGCGCGTTGACAACACCTTGCGCCGGCGAGATTACCAAGCCAGCCAGCTGCGCGCGCAGTTCATCGAGCGTTGGCAATTTGGATAAGGCGTCTACCTGTTGGGCATCCAACAGATCCCCAGTCATGACGCCACCCGTTACTTGCATCTTCTCGGCGAAATTTTCGTCTTCAATATGCTTTAGCAAGGCTTTGGAAACGCCGGGCATATTGTCGCGCCCGAAAACGATCGCCACTGGTCCGACCAGCAAGGCTTCCGGCACGACCCAGTTAGCGGTCTCCAGCGCCTTTCGCATAAGCGTGTTCTTCGCCACGAGATACTGTCCATTTTGCTCACGCACGGTATTGCGCAAACCTTGAATCTGCGACACGCTCAACCCTTGCGTCTTCACGATGATGAAGCCGTCGCATTCGTTGAGGATTTGGGCATAGTCGCCGACAAGCTCTTGCTTGCGTTCTCTAGAAATTGGCAAGTATGGCTCCTTTCCCGATCGCGCCTGGCGACGCGCCGCGCGCCACCCTGCAGGCGACCAAATCAAAATAGCGACCCGTTAGTCGAGGTCGCTACACAAGTATTTCATGCGGTCTCGCATGGAAACTTTCGCGCGTTCCTCGGCAGGCGATTAAGGGATCTTTGCCCACCTGCTGTCTACGGTTCACGTTGCTATGCGGTTGTATGCCGAGTTGGAATTATAGAGAGGCTTGAGCAAAGGTCAAGGCGCAATCTGGAAGTGTATTGAAGTCGGTGGAAATTCTTTGAGCCATCCTCGAGATTATATCCCCAACCCCAAGTACGTATGATTTTGTAGGGGCGACTCTTGAGTCGCCCACTGTTAATTCGCCGGCGGGCGAGCCAAGGCTCGCCCCTACAGACTGTCAGGTGGATGCAATTTACCTATTTCAACCGAAAAGGATACACTACCCGCAATCTGTCGAGTTGACCGCGGAAGATCGTTGCGCTACAAATTGACCATTAAAACGGTTGCTTGAGGTGAAGGAATTATGAAATTGGACCGCGATGCCTTGCAGAAGAAAGTACATGAGCTTTACGCGCGCGAACATGCCGAGCTGGGCGAGCGCGGGACTATTGAACACCTGAAACGCGGCAGACAGTGGAATCTTGCGGAAACGCTTAGCGCGGGCGGCGTGCTCGTCTTTCCGCATGCGGGCGTTCACGACTGCGGATATCAGATCTCGGCTTGCGTGCAGGCCGCGCTCGATTGCGGCGCCGATAAAGTGGTCGTACTCAGTGTGCTCCACGCCTTCACGCCGGCGATGGAAGCGGCGCGTGTGGCGGTCGCCGCCGGTGAAGATCCTGCGCGATTCGAATTCTGGGGAATTCAGGGTTCCGGCATTGACGGGCGTACCGAGTGGCAAGGCGACCACGCGCTGATCAGCTGGCGGCACTTTTGGCGCGCGGAACTGAATCGACGAGGCATATCCGACGAGGAGGCGCCACGGGTTTATGAGCGCTATCCTTATCTGGCGGGCGGCAGACCGCAAGATATGCCCGGCATTGACGAGTTGGCGCGGCTGATGGAAGATGCCGCGGTCCTGTCGACGGCCGACCCATTCCACCACGGCATCGGATATGGCGACGCGCCGGAAGCCGCATACGATCATGATGAGACCGGTTTGGCTTATGCCAAGTCGGTCATCGAATTGGGAATGCGCATCTTGGAGCGGGGTGAATATTGGGGCTACAACCAACACTGTGTCGAGGCGAAGAGCGATGCGCGCGACACCGGTCAAGTCTATCGCTATCTGCGCGGTCCGATGACCGGTGAAGTCCTGGACATCAGTTATACCGATTCTTCCGAGCTCTATGATCAGCCCAAGCCGACCTGGGTGGCCGGCGCCTTAATCGAATGGACACTGAGCGGCTAGCGCGCAGGCGTAACGAGTCGTTATTCGCCGTTGTCCGCGTCGAGTTGGGATTCAAAGCGTTGCAGCGCGTCTTGCAGCTTTTGCTGGCGCAGGCTTTGGGTCAGGTCGCCGCGCGTCCGCTCCAGCACGCCGCGCACGACATCGGTCTGACGGCGCAAGCCATGCGTAAGCGCATCGGGAAAATCAAAAGTGACAAGTTGGTCGTAGATATCGTCCATGACCTGGAGCAGGCGCTCGGCTTCGGCGCTGTGTCCGTCGGCGCGCCGCATGATATCCAAAATGAACCGGCGCAATTCAGTGGCTGCTTCGCCCAAGCCCTTGAGGTAGGTCGCGCTTTCGATTTCGAGGTCGGCGGCGGAGGGCAGCGCTTTTCCGCCGATGATTGCGCGCGTGATGAAGGCTTCGGCGACTTCTTTCAGCGCGTCCTGCGTGTAGCCGGTATGGTAAAGGTCAGGATATCCGCGGACAACCGCCTTCAGTTCGGCCGCGCCGCTAGTGACAACTTCCAGTTTCGCGTCGGCCCCGTCCCAATCCCGCCGGTGGATCGCGCGGATGGTCTCGGAACAATGGCGGATGAGCTGTCGGGAGAGCGCAATCGCTTGGTCGCGCGCGGCGTTGCGGCGCTCGAGATCGTCGCGGACGGCGTTGCAGATATCGCCCAGGCTTTTCATTGCGTACCCATCGCTGATTAGTCTTTCAGACATTTTATCCTCGCCAACCTGCCGGCAACGACGACATTATAGCCGATGCTTGCGCGCCATTACTGCATGCCCATCGAATAATCTAATTCCGCGAATTGGACTGCGCCAATGCGACAGCTTGGGGTATTCTAATTGCGTTATCCACAACGCCCGCGTCGAGGACAATCGACATGCCAACCTACATTTACCGGATTCAGCCGGTTCGGCCCGCGATGCTCTCCGAAGGACTGACCGCGGAAGAATCGCGCATCACGGGCGAGCACTTCGAGTATCTTCAACAGCTCATGCAAGAGGGCGTGCTGATCCTGGCTGGGCGCAGTTTAACCAGCGATTATTCCGCTTTTGGCATCGCCATCTTCAAGGCGCGCGACGATGAGCACATGCGCGAGATCACAGAGCGCGATCCCGGTGTGGCGCAGAAGCTGTTTCGCGCCGAATGGTATCCTTTTCGCATCGCCCTGCATGCGCCGGAAAACGGCGAGAATGAGTAGATAGTGGCTGACTCGGCCCCAAGGCATATAATCGCCGCCAGCGCGCTGATACGCAATGAGCGCGGCGAGATCGCGCTGGTCAGGACTGAGCGCCGCGGCTGGGAGCTGCCGGGCGGTCAGATTGAGTTGGGCGAGATTTTGACCGATGGTCTTCAACGCGAAATCATGGAGGAGTGCGGTCTGCATGTCGAGCTAGGCCGGCTGCTGCATGTGCGCAGCAATCTAAGTTCCGCGATTGTTGTCTTCTGTTTTCAGGCGACCTATGTCAGCGGCGAATTGCGGCCCAGCGAAGAAACACCGGAGGTGCGCTGGGCTGATGCGGAAACTGCCCTGGAACTGGTCAAACATCCCGCGTTAGCAGCCAGCCTGCGCGACATGCTGCGCGATGACGGGCGAATGCGATACGACGCCTACCGAACCGATCCATTTGAATTGCTAGAAACGCGCGCGATTTAAAGTATATTCAAGAAGATCTTTTGGAAAGATTGCCGGATAAGCGCGATTGCGAACGTGATCGAATAGCTGTACGGGCGAGCCGGTGGCTCGTCCACCTTTTCCGAAAATCCCCATTCAGTTTTCGTATGAGCAAATTGGTACTACTTAGACTATGGGCTGCCGTGAGGGCATACCAGCTTTTCGCGGATAGCGACGCGGCGTCGGCTTGATCTTGTCTATGACGATAAGATAGCGCGGGTTGTCGAGCGTTGGCAGCATAACCTCTTCTATGCCGAATAATTCGCCGCCAAGCGCGGTAATCGCTTTCGCGGCGGCGGCCGTTTCCTCAAAGGCGGACATTCCCTTCATCGCGACTGCCTGACCGCCGACTTTGCAAAGCGGCAAGGTATATTCGGCCAGGACGGGCATCCTGGCGACGGCGCGGGCGACGACTATGTCGTAGGCTTCGCGATGGCGCTTGCTCTGCCCGGCGTCTTCGGCGCGGGAGTGCAGGCTGGTTATATTTTCCAGCCCAAGCGATTGAGCCACATCATCAATGAAGCGCAGTTTCTTTGCGGTCGAATCCATCAAGGCGACCTGCAAGCGGGGGAAGACGATCGCCAAGGGCAATCCCGGAAAACCCGCTCCGGTTCCTACATCAATCAGTCGGAGGTCGTCAAATTGCGGAACCGCCTGCGCCAGCGTCAAGGCATCCAGATAATGTTTGATCGCGATCTCGGCGGGCTCGGTGATGGCGGTCAGGTTCATCCGCTCGTTCCAAGACAGGAGGAGTTCGGTCAGACGCTTGAACTTGCCTATCTGCTCGTCGGACAATGTGATGCCGAGCAGCGACGCCGCATGTTTGGAGAGTGTGGACAAATGCGTCAAACCGGTTGAAATCCTAGAAACCGCTCACTGGCTTAGAGCGCGCTCAGGGATAGGACTTGAGCGGAATACTCGGCTGCTCGTGAAGGACCTCTACCCCCCACGGATTCTGCTGAATGGTGAATGAGCAGCCGCTGTCAAGCAATTCGTTTTCGGTGCCCGGCCCGAATTCTTCGTAGCCGTCGCTGATGGCAGCCGACCAGGTGAGGGCAAAATTGATGTGGTAATTGCCGGGCTCCCATTTGTCGCCGAGATTTACCGTGTAGAAGACCCACCAATTGGCGCTGCCGGGTATCTGCTTGACCTCGCTGACCTGAACATTTGGCAGGGTCCGACCGCTCAACGTTATGCCGTATTGCGCGGCGTTGATATGATCGCGCGCTTGGGCGGCAGTCTTGGCGTACCAGGACCAGAATACGCGGATTTGATCGGTGTCGTAGAGAATCCCCGGGTCGGCGCCCTCGACATCGAGGCATTCGGCGAAGATTAAGCCGGGGTCGTCTGTTCTGCCCGGCGCCAGGACCGGCTGCTCGCGGGCGCCAATCAGCACGAGCGGGCCCGGGTCAGGATCGGCGTAAACCGGGTTCAGGAAGCCGCCTTCGGGGAGGAAGACGCCGGAATGAGAAACGATCTCGGCTGGACCCGTTACATCGGCGCCTTCGACCAATGTGCTGCCCGGCTCTTCGCAGTCGCCAAGGAAATCATCCGACGGCTGCAGGAAAATTGTGCTTTCGGGATCGTTCTCGCGGCCAATTCGGATCACGACGCTGATTGGAGTTCGGAGCCCGCGCTTCTCGCCGTTGAGCCAGTAGATAACTTGGCTAACCGAATAATCGCCATTGACGCTGATGCGCCGCAAAGCAGTGATAGCTTCGCCCAGACCGGCGAAGCGATCGAATGCCTGAAAATACAAATCGTATCCAAGCTGCATCCGTCCGTGCAGATCAATCACCATGCGGTCTTCGCAGGCGCTGTAAAACCAATTGACCGTCGACGAATAGCCGCTATCGTCTTGGGTTTGACCGGCAACCGAAATGGTCAAGAGGATGGGCAGGATTAGAAGAATACTGAGTCGGCGCATAAGAACTATTCCTGTCTAAGTCGACATGCATCGTCAATTGCAACCATTTTACCGCATGAAGGCAAATTGCTCAGCCCTTTATCACTCCAGAGCAGTATCCGGCTGCGCTTACGCGGTTCCGCTAATTCACATACAATAGAGGAAGTTATGAGGCGATATGGCTGGAAGGCGGCGCGAACTTTGGACAACTACAGAATTTGCGTATTACAGGGCGATCAAACTGGGCAGGAATTGCTGGATGAAGCGCTGCGCGTGCTGGATCCAAGCGTGATTCGTATGCGTGGTCTTGCTTTTGAGACCTTCGACCTGTCTTTGGAGAATCGCCGAAGCACCGGAAACGATGTCGTGCGGGCGGCGGCGGCGCGCATTCTCGAGACCGGTCTAGGCATCAAAGCGGCCACCATCACACCGGGCGATCCCGATGATGTCGGCAGCCCCAACGCGCTGCTGCGAGAGCTAATGCATGGCAGCGTCATATTGCGCACGGGACGGCGGATTCCCTCGGTGATGCCGCTGGCGGGCGTGCATGCGCCCATCGCCGTGGCGCGGATGGCGGTGGAAGGCGCCTACGCGGCCGAAGAATGGCGCGAGGGCGAAGGCCTTGATGAGGTGGCCTACAACAAGCGGCATATCTCGCGCCGTACTTGCCGCGCGGTGGCCGAGTTCACTTTTCGGTATGCCGCCGAGCATCACGCCACTGTCTTTGGCGGACCCAAGTACACGGTAAGCCCGGTATACGAGGGCATGTTCAAGGAGGAGCTGGATCGCGCGGCTGGCTTGCACCCTGGCGTCCGCTACAACCCACAGCTGATAGACGCGACCTATGCGCTGCTGCTGGAGACCCATGGCGAAGCGCTTGTGATTCCGGCGCTAAACCGCGACGGCGACAATCTTAGCGACTTGGTCATCAAGATGTTTGGCACAATCGCCGGCGCGGAATCAATCGTCTTCGCATTCGATGAGGACTTCAATGTCAAGGTTGCCCTTACAGAAGCGCCGCATGGCACAGCGCCGAGTTTGCAGGGAAAGAACATCGCTAATCCCATGGCGATGATACTGGCTTGCGGCGCTCTGCTGCGTTATATCGATAGCAAAGAGGCGGCGCTCGCCAGCCGCGCCATCTACGAAGCGGCTCTGGAATCGGTCTATAACGGCGTCAAAACGCCCGACCTGGGCGGGCAAGCCAGCACGACGGAATTCGTTGACGAAGTCATCCGAGAGGTGCGTGGTAAACTTGAAGTTTGGGATGCTTTGGGCGATTGAATCCTTGCAGGAGGCGGCTGCGCTTGGATGACAACCTCGACCGTGACGTAGCGGAACTGTGGTCGGCGCTGTTCGACATCGTCACTGACGGCGAAAAGCGGCTGGCTTACCACTTCGAATCGCACCGGCTCACGCCGCCGCAGTTCTATGTGCTGAAGACCTTGTCGGAAAACGCGGGCGAATGCCGCATCGGCGACATTGCGCGCGATCATCATCTGACCAGCGCAACCATGACGGGATTGGTCAAGCGCCTGGAAGCGATGAATCCTCCGCTGGTTCGGCGGCGGCGCAACCGGGCGGACGGCCGTTCGGTCGATGTGATACTGACGGCTGCCGGCAGCGCGCGCTTTGTCGCGGTGCAGCGCGGGCTGATCGATCAACTGCGGGCGGTCTTCGGCCTGCTGCCCGATGCGGAACGGCGCGACATCATCGCCAAAGTCCGTCAATATTTCGCCGTATTCTCACAGCAGTTTCCGCTGGAGCGTCTGCCATAAGCCGGCAATCGCGTCGATACTTGACGCGCCGATCGCCATGTCAATGCGTCAAATTGTCAGCCTGGCGCGCGGCTTCAAGCGCCGCATTCGCCGCGTGTATAAACATAGTCGCCGCTGATCCAGCCTGCGCGCTCCCACAGGCGGACTTTGAAATAGCCGTAGCGCTTTTCGCTTGCGGGCAGCCATTT
>JAPOYT010000273.1 GCA_026706445.1 Chloroflexota bacterium | reverse complement strand
CACAGCGGCTTCTTTGCCCAACAAATCGATCGCCATATCAAGCAGGAGATTGACCGTTGGATCCTCATGTTTCGTTTCGTCGCCGACCGGAGCCTCACACATAAACTGCCGCATTTCAGGTGTTGGCTTAGCGAGGTTGTCGCTAAAAAGATCTACGCGCACATTTGGCAACGCTGTAACTCCTTGATGATCTCCATGAATTGCAACTGACTTAAATGAGCCAATCTCGAAACTACACATTCACAATCCCAAGTTTTGCTTCTCGTTACCGACAAGAAAGTCTGTTTGATCGCCGATTGGGCATGATGATTATCGCCCCTAACCTAAATCAAGGTTGTCAAGAATCTCATCAGGCTTCTTACACTATATTCCCAATTCTATATGCCGTCTCGCGTATTTCGGACAAGTATTTGTTCCAAACGGTCAGTTGGTGTATATTTTTGGCAGTATATTGAGCATGATAGCGAGAGATCAGATGGGCTATCCTGATCCTGAAATCGATGGGTCGCAAGCGCCAGCCTTTTGCTACGCCATTGATTCTGAAGAACGAACGCACGGTTTACATAGTCATTTGCGTCACATCTTGGTTTATGCTATTCATGGCATACTGCATATCAAGGTGGAGTCAACGCAAATACTCCTACCACCACTTCGGGCTGTCTGGATGCCAAGCGGCATACCACACTCGACCGACTTTATGACACCAGTCTCGCTGCGGACGATCTGCTTTGACCCCGATTTTCCAGGCGTGCCGAAAAGTAAATGCCGGATCTTTTCAGTGCCGCCTCTGCTTCGAGAAATGATTCTGCACAGTGTGCGTTGGGGCGTTGACAGGGATCCTAACGACACCACTGCCAACCTCTTTTTTCAAACTATGGCCGCATTGTGTCATGAGTGGATGGCTAAGGAACACCCCTTTCGCCTGCCTCTTGCAAAATCGCCAGCACTCGCGGTAGCTATGGATTACACACTGGCAAATTTGCGTGAAGCGCGTCTGGAGGATGTAGCGAAAGTCGCCAATTTATCCGCTCGCACCCTACGCCGCCGCATGAATCAGGAGACCGGTCAGTCTTGGTACGAGTTCTTGCATAAAGCGCGTATGATGCGCGCTATGGAGCTGCTAGCTGCCGACTCCCGCGTGACTGAAACAGCTCTGGATGTTGGCTACAATAGTCTTAGTGGATTCACCCAGGCATTTACACGCTTCACCGGCGAAACCCCCAGCAGATACCGCCAACGTGCGCTTACAAGAGTGTAATCTTGAAATCATTAATGACTAAATTGGCCAACCGCGAGGGAGAGCTCTTGTAATTGAGTTGCTGCTTAGAGTGCATTGAAAAAACCAAATTGCGGCAACATCGTCTATTTTGCAGTTCCGTTTTAGGTGTTACCTAGACCAGGTCATGGATAAACGCGGACCTCTGGCAAGACCGCAGCTATTTCTCGTCCTGCCAGATACTGCTCATTCGCCAGACACTCGCGCCTACGCTCGCGCTTCCGCCACCGGTATACAGTCGCAGCCCTTGAGCGGACTCTAGGTTCGGATATATTCGGCTGGCCATTGAGACTCGATCGTTCGCATAAATTTCGATAACGGAATTGTCTAAATAGATTGTCAACTGCAATGTCTCGCCCCGTCCCAACACCAGTTGACATTCACAGGGATCGCGCGTAACTTCATCGGTGTCTGTGGAATGCTCCCGGTCCAAACGCAGCGTGTGGGTGGCGTAGTTGTAAGTCAATTCCGTAAACTGTCTGCCGTTGGAACTGCGCCGAAACTGAATGCCAAATTCCTGACAGTCAAGATGGTTTATATTTAGCCTGATCTCTAAGCGATCACCAGAAACATCCAGCGTCCTAGCCTCGCTGGCGCCCAAGACGACGAATTCGTCGAACAACATGCCATTTCGCAGCTGCTTCATTTCCTCCGCCGGCTTGACATTCAACTTGCCCGCATTGTCCAGCGAAATTTCACGCGGCAAAGTCAAGCATGACGCCCAGCCAGCCGCAGCGTATTGATCGCGGGGGCGCGCCTCCCGCACCCAGCCCCACATTAACCAACGACCTGATGGATCGCGCAGGCTATTCGGCGCATAGAAGACATCACCCCAATCGAGACGTCTCGCTGGTCCATCGGGCTTGAACTCTCGGTCAGCGTATTCCCCGAGCCAGTAGATCGGCCGCCCATGAGGCGAGACAACCAGCATGTTTTTCGCGCCCAAGTCAAGGAAATTTGGACACTCCCAATTGATGCCGCTCTCCGCCGGATCGCCGATATAAAGCGGATTCAGGTATTCCCACTCGAGCAGGTCGGGCGACCGGTAAAGCAATGCTACGCCGCCCACTCCCTTGATGCCGGCGCCGAGCAGCATATACCAGCGCTCGTCATCTTCTTTCCAAAGAAAAGGATCGCGGAAGCCGATGAGGTCCAGGCTTTCCGGTATTCTTGGAATTACTGGATTCGCTGGATGCTTGTCCCAAGTCTGCAAATTGTCATCGCTGGTGGCAATGCACTGCGTTTCCTGGTCGATCTCCAGGACGAACTCGTGGTAGTAGCCCTGCGGGATGCGCTGACGATCGGAAGGCGGCAGGTCGTCATCCGCGCTAAAGAGCGTCATATCGGCGACGCCGGAATACATCATCGTCGGCACGCCATCATGAATCACGACGCTGCCCGACCAGCAGCCGGCGCCATCGTAGCTGCCGGGAGTTGGCATGATCGCGATCGGGCAGTGCTCCCAATGCGCCAAGTCCGGGCTGCGCACATGTCCCCAGCCCATCGGTCCAAAGTCGGCGATATAGGGATTGTGCTGGAAGAACATATGCCAGTAGCCATCGTGATAGACCGGACCGTTGGGATCGTTGATCCAGTTGGCAGCTGTCATCAAATGGTAGCTGGGTCGATGGGGATCATTAGCAAGGCCGGCGGCAGCATCGGCGACGGCCTGATTGGCTTTCGCCAGCGTTCGCGCGTAGGAGTCGGACATTGTTTATTCCTTTAGGAGTTTAGTCTTTCAGCGCGCCGAAGGTAATGCCGCGATGGAAACTGCGCTGCGTGATCAGATACAGCACCAGAATCGGCGTGAAGAGGATGACGGTGGTCGCCGCGATCATATCGTATCTAAAGGTGAAGCGTCCCATGAAGTCTATGATCCGCACACTCATTGGCATCAGCCATTGCTTGGTGGCGATGACAAGCGGGAAGAAGAAACTGTTCCAGGCCCACATGAACTCGATCAATGCCAGCGACATGATGGCTGGGCGCGCGAGGGGCATGATGACATAACGCAACACCTGCAGGTCGGACCCGCCGTCAACAACGGCTGCATCGATCAAGGCGCGCGGGATATCTTTGAAAAAAGTAGTCATCAGAAAGACGCCGAATGTCAGCCCCAGCGCCGCCTGCGGCAAGATCATCCCGCCGTAGGTGTTCAATAGTCCGAGGTCCTGCAGCAATTGGTAAACCGGAATAAGCACCGAGGTTTCCGATACCATCAAACCCGTAAGGACCAGCAAGAATAACCACTGCTTGCCGACGAAGCGATAAATGGCAAAGCCGTAACCGGCCAGCACGGAGATGACCGTTGTCAATATCATGCTCGATGTCGACAGAATCATGCTGTTGTATAGCGCGCCCTTGTACCCTTGCTCATTGAGGATGAATCCGAAGTTCTGCCATTGCGGGTCAGTAGGCAGCGTCAAGAAACTCTGAAACAACTCACGGGATGTTTTGAGCGCGGCATTAAACATCAAGTAAATCGGAAACAGGGCGATGAAGACAAAGAGAAGCAAGATAAGATGAATGATGGCGCTTTGAATCAACCTTGACGAGTGATAGGAGCGCTTCTTCTTGGGCGAGCCCATGTCTGCCATTTAGTCCTCCTCATCTTCGGTGACGATCTGCCGGATGACCACCACACTGAGCGCCAGGATGACGACTGTCAATATCGTGCTCATCGTGGCCGCGTAATTAAAGCGGCCCTCGCGCATACTGTGCCAATAGATGCGCAGCCCAACCACGGTGCTGGCTTCGTTGGGTCCGCCATTGGTCGCCACGAAGATCAGGTCAAAAAACTTCATCGAGCCGATGATCGTATAGACAAGGACAAAGACGATTGCATTGCGCAGCAGCGGTATCGTGACATAAAAGAATTGCTGCAATGCGCCAGCGCCATCAATCTTGGCGGCGTCATAGAGTTCGGGGCTGATATTCTGCAGCCCCGCCATAAATATCAGCACGCAAAAACCGTAATACGACCAACTGCCGATCATATTCACCGCAATCAATACGATTGATTCGTCCGCCAGCCACGGTCGGCCTGTCAGCCCGATTGTCTCCAGCAGCCAATTGAGCGGTCCTATGCTGGGGTCGTAAATCCAGCGCCAGACGATCGCGGCGCAGACAGCCGCCACCGTTTGCGGGATGAAATAAATGCTGGCGTACATCAAACGCGTTCTGCCCCTGCCTGCGAGCAGAACTGCCAGCAGCAAACCCAAAACCACCGGAAGCGCGATGCTCAGCAAAACCCAAATGATGTTGTGATACAAGGACTTGAGAAACAAGTCGTCTTGGAAGAGTTTCGCGTAATTGCCGAGGCCCACCCAAAAGTAATCGCGCGAGCGCCCTGTCGGCGAATCGAAAAAACTAAGTACAAGCGCGTTAAGGATCGGATAAAAGATCCATACGCCAAGGTAAATCAGCGCTGGCGCTATGAAAATATAGGGCCTGACGTTGAAGCGCCCCATGCCGGCGTCCTTCCATGTCGGTTCCCCCACCCCCTGGCCCCCTCCCCCATAAAGAGGGAGGGGAAAGGCACAGACTCTCGCGAATGCTCCCCGTCCCTCCTAGTGGGTGCGCGTAGACACTGCACTACGGGAAAGGGGTCGGGGGATGGGGGACGAATGCCAGACTACATGCGCTCGCCCGGCTCCCAAACCTGTCCGAGTTCAGCGGCGGCCGCCATCTCCTCGTCCATGTTGTCGAGGAAGTCTTCAATGCTCAGTTCACCGCCCAGCACACCCTGTACGCCTTGATAGAGCGCGCGTACAACGTTGGGCGCCACGGTGGTGTGGAAGGCATCGACGTTGAGATCCTGCATCTCCTGCCCGATGCGGAAGGCTTTGCCGATTACCGGATCCACATCGTAAATGCTCCAGTCGATGGGATCCTTTTGGATCGGGATGGCGAAGCCCTCTTCAATCCAGGTGGGCAGCCAGCGCGGGTCGGTCACGAAGTCGATGTATTCGGCCGCCAAATCCGGATCACTGGCGTTCGCCCAGATGTAGTAAGCCGAGCCCTCCGACATGTGGGTCGCTTGCGGGATGTCGTCATAGATCGCGGGCATATAGAAGACGTCCAGCGTGCCTTCAGCCATATTGCCGCTGATATCGTGGATCACCCAGGTGCCGGTCCAAACCGATGTCGCGCGCCCGGTATACAGTTCCGCCAAAGAGTCGCCGTAGTGCTTGCCATTGAAGCCGGGCGAGAAGCAATCGGCTTCGACCATCTCAAGCAGTTTCTCCAAGGCATCGACGACCTCGGGGCGGTTCCAACTGGTCGTGCCGCGCAGTACATCCAGACCAACTTGCCGTCCGCCGGTCAGCGCGACCATGTCAGTGAACATGTTGGCGCCTTGCCAGCCATCGGGGCTGTTGGAGAAGGAAATCGGAATATAGCCAGCTTCGTTTGCAACGGCGCACCAGTTGAGAATGTCTTCCCAACTCTGCGGTTCTTCCAAGCCAAGCTCCTCGAAGATCACGGTGTTGTAATAAACGTATTCGAGGTCCTGCTCCCAAGGATAGGCATAGAGCTTGCCGTTCCACATATTGCGCTCAATCGCCCAATCGGGCAGGCGATCCCACCAGCCATATTGATCGGCGTAGGGCGTCAGATCGAGCAAGTAGCCTTCCTGCGCGTATGCGGTCAAGCCCGCGCCTGAGGGCCATGAGTAGAAGACGTCCGGCGCGTCACCGGAGGTCAGCGCCAGCTCGATCGCGTTGCGAATTGGCCAGCCGCCGCCAAAGACCGAGCGATCCATGAAGACCGTGGGATGCTCTGCATTCCACGCCGCGTGAATCACTTCAAGCGCAGGTCCGGCAGCAGTCATGCCATAGAATTCCCACTGATCCCATACTTCCAGGAATTGGCTATCCTGCGCGGAAACGGCGCCGCTCATCAGCGCCATCAATACCACGAGAAACGCAAGTTTCTTAACCCAAGACATTTTCATTCTCCTGTCTATATTGCTTTGTGTTTCATACGAGATTACAAATGCGGCATACGCTTGCGTTATGCCCCGAATCAATCACCGCGATAATCACCTCCCTCTGCCGAACGACAGCGCAGATAGTTTAGCAGGACGGGCGCAATAACGACGTCCGCGAGATAGAAGAATACCGTCAGCTATGTTTTGATGGACAAATTGTTGAAGCTGACAGCGCCCTGATCCACGAAGAGACCAAACATCGTCTCGGACTCTTCGTAAATCCGGTACGACATCACGATCTGATCGTTGACGTAACACTCGACCAGTTGGCCATTCCGCAAAATACGGACCTGATATTTGCCATCTTCCGGTTCCGAATAGAGAAATTGATCAACCAGCATCGGACGCGCCATATCGGGACCGAGCTCGGGGCTGCCTGGCACCCAGGCTTGCCAGAAGGGTTCCCATTGAATTGGAAAACGCCTGATCGACGCGCGTTTGCGGCCCGGCTCGACCATCAGCATATGCCCCATATACATGTCCGCCGTCGGCTCCATCAGGATTCCAGCGTTCATCGTATTGGGATCACAGGCAATCTCCACTTCCAGCATCAGATCGGCGCGCGCGGTCTTGATATGCGCGAAACCGAATGTCCCGCGCGCGTCGCAGCGCCCGCCGTCCCATTCTCCATCGCCTGGAATCAGTTCGATATCCTGCTCATTGCTGTAACTCGACGCGACCTCATGCGGAAGTTTGCAGGTCAAGGCGCCATCGGGCATGGCGATCATTTCTCGCGGCGACCCGAATTCGCCGCCCCAGATGAAGTCTTCATCGTTGCTGCCAAACTTGCGCCGCGGGATCCAGGCAAAGGTGAAGCGCCGATCGCCATCACCGGCCGATTTGGCGGCATAGAATTTGGAGCCGTCGAGCGCGTCAAGCGGGCGCGCTTCCCAGGGCTCGCCCGGCTTGGCCACGCGATATAACGTCTTCGCGTCACCCGAATAGCGGGAAAAGACCAGGTAATTGTAGCCGCCAAGGCTGAAGGTCTCCGGGCATTCCATGCAGTGCGCTTGCTGTGGCGCCCAAAGCGTACCCCCCAGTTCCCAACTCTCAAGGTCGTCGGAATAAGCGACCACCACGCAGCCTCGGCGGTCTTCCAGCCCTTCTTTCAGACGCGCGGCGATCAACATGGCGTAGCAGCCCTTTTCTTCGTCGTAATAGACATAAGGGTCGCGCCAATCAGCCGGTTCCCATTCCGAGGTATCGGCATGCATGATGGGATTGTTGGGGTTCTTCTCCCAAGTGATCATATCATCGCTTGTCGCGTGACAGATCGTTTGCTGAAATTTGGCGTGGTGGCTGTAGCCGGTGTAGAAGAAATGGAATTTGCCCTTGTGGTCGTGGATGGATCCGGTCCAGATGGCGCCAACATCGGGATCGCCTTCCTGCCCCGGTCCGAAGGCGTTTGGCAACTCCTCCCAGTGAACCAGGTCTTTGGACACAATATGCCCCAAGGTACAAGCCGCCCGTTCGGGAACTGTCCATGTATCAGGTGGCGTCGCCAGCAAAAAGATATGCCATTCACCGTTGTAGTAGAAAGGCATCGTATCGCCGACGTCGCCAATTTGAGTTTTGTAGCCAAACAGTCTCATAAGTCAAGCCTCTCTCTTAAAGCGCAATTCTCGTCAGATTTATAACAGCTTTGAACTGAGTTCGCAATTAATGGTCGAGACATAAAATTCCGCCGCCCGCCTAGTCAAGATGGCTTGCGCCCGAGATTCATCGCGCAATCTCCAAATGCGCCGGCGTCATCGCACTAATGTATTGGATGCCTGATAAAGCGCTTGAATTGCAACGCTGATACTAAATTGAGCCCTTAGGCGACCCAGTATTGATCGGCGCGGGTTCTAATGCCAGTAGATTGCCTTAGGCTTTACAACAGGCGCGCCCATCATGCGCCAACAGGCTCACAGGCGACCGAGGGCCTGCGCAGCATGATTCAACACGAGCGCTTCTTTATCTCAACGTCCAGGCTTTTAGCCAGTGAGCAGAGCGCGAACGAACTCGCTCTGCGCAAACTCGGTGATATTCTGATTGGCGCAAGCCATCGGCAGCGCCCAGATGACCATGTTCGAATAATAATCTTCGCCCCAGACCGGCAACCCGGTATCCGCGTCGATCAGGCAGTGCTGCTTCCACGGGGTGCGGGATGCCAGCGCGACCGCTTCGTAGATTCGACGAGCAATTTCCAGCCCGGTTTCGCGCTGTCCGTGATAGATGAATGTCATCGCGGCGCATAAATTCTCGCCGACGAAGACCTGCGTCGCATGATCGTTGTTGGGCAGGATTTCGACAACCTGATCGGCATCTGAATCCGGTTTCGAGATGTAACGCGAGCCATCGGGATTGACGCCGTTGACCAGACCGTGTTCGGTGGCGCCCATATTGAGCCGCTTGACGGCGCCCAAGGCGGACTGGACTTGGTCGCCCGGCAAGATGTCGGGAATGCCAGCGATCTTGACGCACCACTGCGCCATGAGCTGATTGCCGAGCGAGACATCACAGTCCGGTCCCTCGCCGCTCGTGTTTTCCGGATCGTGCCAGAGGCGGTAGTGCTCGCCGTTCCAAAGCTTGTCCTGGTAGGCGGCTTTGCCGCGCGCCAGCCAGCCGGCGCATTCGGCGGCGAATTCGCTGTCATTCATCGCCATCGCCATGGCTTCGCCGCAAGAAAGCGTCGCCAGCCAGGCGCCCGCCACATAAGCCGAAGTGCCCCACCAGGGCCAAATGTCGTAGAACTGATTCGCGGGCCAGAGTTCGGTCGGCTGCACATGCGCCTGGTCATTGACCAAGCCATCGCCATCGTCGTCCAGTGAATGCTGGTAGCGTATCGCTCGCTTGGCGGAATCGTAAAAGTGCGCCAGCAAGTCACGATCACATGTGCGCAGGTAAAGTCGATAGATCATCTGGGCGTATTGGCCGGAGTTCAGCGGATGCTGGCAATGATAGCGCGGGTCACGCATGGAGGACTCCATCCCATAGGAGAAGGGAATCTCGCCATCGAGTATCTGGAAGTGCCTGAATGCTTCCAGCGCGGTCCTCTCCAGTTCAGGGTAGAAGAACAGGGCGGGCATGTGTCCGTGCATGCGGCAGACCATGGTCTCGGTGATGGGGCAGCCGGTGTGGCTTTCGTTGTGGGTGAACCAGCCGATTTCATCCCACCATTCGTCCTTTCGCGTTTTAGCGATCCAGACGGTATTCTTCGACAAGCTGTAGAGTCCCTGCACCAGCGCGTCGCGCAGCCAAGCCGGCAGATCGGCAGAGTAGATTGCCTTCTGCCAGGCCAATACGCGAGCTAACAAGGCGTCGAATCGCCCCAGCGCGTCCTTAGCGACCGCCGCTGCATTCTCGTAGCGGGCGGCGTATTGATTAACATGGGGTTCGCGGCCGCTGTCGCGCCAGTAGGGCGCATGCCAGGCGAAGACAAATCGGACGCGGCTCGATCCATTGGCGCCAATCGTGCGCGCGATTCGACCGGTGAGCTGCCCGTCATCATTGGCGACTTCGATGTTCTCACCGATCAAAGCCACATCATAGGTTGAGCCACTGGGCGCTTTCGGTGGTTCGACGATCAGTTCAAGATCCACGGCTTCAGCGCGGCTGCTGCGAATCTCAATGTCGAAGAGGGCCGCCGGGATATTGCTATCGGCGCTGTCCCCGAGGATGAGCGGCGCGAAGGCGCGAATGCCAAGCTCCAGGTTTTTCGCTTCAAAACGGCAGACCATGTCGGCGACGGGATGATGCCCCCAGTAGGCAATGACCGCGGTTGAGAGCGGCAAACTTTCCCCGCCCGAAATCACAACCGTCAGCCATTCCGCGAAGTCGGCGCGAGGCGGCACGATATCGTTGAATATCGAGCAGTGGCCGATCAGCCCGGATCCTTCCAGCGTGAAGTAACCGGTGCCCAGCCCGCCGAGCGGGAGGCCGCCATCCAGCCTGTGCCCATCATAGATACAGGCGGGCACAGGTTCGGGGCAGCCGTCGGCATGTATCTCCGTCCACTGGTTTCTGGGCAGGTCGGCGTTAAAGGGGAACACTGCCATTTTTGATTCTCCTTTGTTGAAGGGGTGCCGGTAGCTGGCGACTCAGATGCTCAAGCCGCCTGACAAACCATCCATAAAGCGTCTGGATGTGAAGGCGAAGATGATAATGAGCGGCAACGACGCGATGACATAACTGGCAAAAGTGACACCGTAATCGGTGCTCCATGCACCGGCAA
>JAPOYT010000051.1:5867-10535 GCA_026706445.1 Chloroflexota bacterium | reverse complement strand
GCAGGGCGTTCTTGGTGGCCAACTCGGTATGCACATTGCCGAAGATGGTGGTCAAGCCGACGACGTCTAGCTCAGGCGAGCAAAGGGCGAAGAAGATCGCCATCGTATCATCAACGCCGGGGTCGGTATCGATTATGATTTTGCGTGGCATCTCTCGGCTCTCCTCGTTTTCCTTCTGTTTTGATGAACCCCCAACCAGCAAGACATTCGTAGGGACGACTCGGTGAGTCGCCCGCTGCTACCATTTTGGATCAACGGGCGAGCCACCGGCTCGCCCCTACAACCATCAATGTTGAGGAAAATCCCAAGTCTTTGTGTGCCATAATCCAACGCGCAAGGGACGCAGGTGAATCAGCCAGAGATGATTTTCACCTGCACCGTGCGTTTGCGCGGACCATCGAATTCGTAGAAGAGAATGAACTGCGACCAGCCAACCAGCAGTTCGCCCTCGTCGATCGCAAGGGTGATGCTGTTGCCGACCAGCGTGGCTTTGATATGGGCGGCAGCATCGGCCGGGGTGTCATATTGATGAATGAAGTCAACGCGAGTTGGCACCAGGCGCTTGAGATCGGCGACAATATCGGCCGGCGTGGCCGGGTCTAAGCCCGAGTTAAGGGTGATGGCGGCGGTCGTATGCGGCACGATCAGGGCGCAGACGCCAGCCTGTACGCCGCTCTCCACGACTAGCTCCTTAACCTGCGCGGTTATGTCGATTAACGAATTGCCCGCAGGTGTTTCGACAATCAGTTCTTTCAGCATGGCAGCCGTATTCCCGTTTCGTCGCGGTCAAGCAGCGATTGCACTTCGGCGCATGAAGGCGCATTGCCGCCCGCGCCGACCTTGCGGACGCTCGCAGCGCCCATCGCATTAGCGATTGTGCCACATTCTAGCGGAGAATACCCGTTTTGATCGGCCCAGATGTAAGCGCCGGCGAAGGCATCGCCCGCGCCAACGGTATCGACAGCATCAACGGCGAAGGCGGGACAAGCCAAATCAAGCGAGCGCGACAGGATGCGGCAGCCGGCATCGGCCAGCTTCAGCACAACTGTCAAGCTCCGATGGCGCGCGCATAAGCGGCGGCAAGCGTTAATTCCATCCGTGCCGTCGGCGACGAAGGGGATCTCATCTTCGGTCAGCAGCAGCGTATCACAGACCGCCAGCGCCTGATTGACTTGGGCGCGCGAGAGCTGACGGGAAAAGGGACCAACATCGAAATAGAGCCGGCCTTCGCGCTCGGCGAGCCAGTCAAATGCGCCGGCGACCAAAGGCGCGAGCCGCGCTTCCACCAGGGTATAACCGGGGATGAAGACGGCGTCGGCGGAACGGAGGCGCGCTTCGGCTGCGCTGGTGAATTCGATGTCGGCGCCGACGCCGTAGTGACCGATGAAGACGTGTTCGCCCTGCTCGGCATCGGTGAGCGCGAGCACAGTGGTTGTCGTGCTTTCTGGCGGGATCAACAGCGCTGTGGTATCGACGGCGGCGGCATCGAGGATATCGAGCAGCATGCGTCCTTGAAAGTCGGCGCCGACCGCGCCCAGGGCCGCGACATCCAGCCCCATATTGCGCGCCGCCAAGATGGTCGTACAAGCGCCGCCCGCTTCGAATCGCAGCGATTTCGCCGTCTGGTGCTCTTGGGCTTGCAGCGGCAAACGCGCTTCCAGGACCAGATCCGCGACCAGATCGCCGACCGTTACCAGGCGCTTAGGCATGGTCAGCCGGCGTTTCGATCAGCGCCGCAAGCCCGTCCGCAATCCCGCGCACATTGTATGACCGGAAGACTTCATCCGCTTCGAGCACGGCGATGTCCGCCGCCGGAATCGCGTCAAAACCGGCGTAGGCGCCGGCCATGGCGCAAGCGATCGCGCCGATGGTATCGGCATCGCCGGAGAGGTTGGCGGCCAGAATCGCGGTCTGCTTGGGGTCGCCTTTTCCCATCGCCAGCAGCCCGAAAGCGGCGCCGACGGTTTCCGGCACATTGAGGGTGGCGCCAACTTCGTCAAAGATACGGCGCAGTTTCGTTCGGGCATCAGCGCTGCTCGCGGCAATCGCCAGCGCCTGCTCAAGCTTGAAGGGCACGGAACAGCCGAACCAGCGCCGTCCCTGGGCGCGTCCCAACTCTGCGCCGCGCAGCCCAGCCGCGATCACATCATCCAGCGAGACGCCACCGACCATCGCCTGGGCAACCGCCGCGGCGACCGCCGCCGCGCCCGAAACCGCGGGCTGGGTGAAATGGGTGGGCATGCAGACGGTCACTGTGTCCGCGACCGCGCCCTCGATATCGCCCGGATGCAGCAGACCGATGGGCGCGATGCGCATTGGCGCGCCGTTGGTATCGCCCCACAAGCCAGTCGTCCGCGGCTCTTCGCCCGCTTTGAGCGCATTCAGGCCACGCCGCGTGCTGGGCCCGACATAGGGCGAGTTGTCGCCATCAACGCGGTCGTACCAGGCGACCAATCCCTTGACCGCCGCTTCCAGCGTGACGCCGCCGGCGTCGATCACCGCCTGGGCGATCGAGAAGGCTTGCTCGGAATCATCGGTGATGCGCCCGGCGGGCAGACCGGCGTGCACGATGTGGGCGTCGGGCGCGGCTTGCCAGCTATCGAGCCAGCCGAATGCGCGCTCGGTGTCATCGGGGTGGACATGGGCCGGCATGGCGAAGGCGTCGCCGAGCGCTTGGCTGTAGAGGCAGCCGAGGATTTTGCTTCGCATCAGCAGAAACGGCGGCTACAGCGGCTCGCGACGATCCGACAGTTCACGGTGGATGGCATCAAGCAAGTTGACGCTACGGGCGTGGTACTCGTTGGCAGATTGCAGGCGATCTTCGAGGCGTTGCATATCAACTTTGGTTTCCAAACGGAGATTATCGATCTTCTTGTCCAGCGCCGTGTAATTCTGGTCGATCTTGGCGTCCAAAGCCGCGTAATTCTGGTCGATTTTAGTGTCCAGCTTGTCGATTCTGTCGTCGAGTCGTTTGATATCCACTTTCGTCGCCAAACGCCAATTCAGGGTGATTACTGCTGCGATCACCATAATGGCGTTCAAGATAGTATCGGCGCTGAACGGGATTTCCATGCTTGCCTCTTCCGGCGCTTACTATGCGCATTATATCACAAAAGCTCCCGGCGGCGAGCTTAAATCAGAGCCGCGCCTCAAGCGTATTGCCGCTTCACGAGGCATCAATGATTCCAGTTTTCTTGACAGGGCTCTTAATCTTCTCAATACTGATTATAGATGGCGCGGCTCGCAAGGATGCTAGCGTCATAGTCGCGCAAATCATGCTTTTGGTACAAGGGACGTAGCGGCGTCGTCCAACTTTTCTAATTCCCGCCACGCTCCTTCACTTCGAACAGATCGCTATTTCCCTCGCATCAACACTCGCCCGCCGATCATGAACCAAACCAAGCCGCTCAAGACCAGCCCGATGACCAGCGCCAGCAGCAGCTCGAAGAAGAGCGCGAGAAAGAGCGTCAGGTAGATGCCCAGCGAGACGATCGTCACCAGCGCGCTCGCCGCCCAGTTCCGCTGGATGCTAAAGATATCGCGGACGAAGGGCAGGCCAATGACGAAGAGCGCGAGGGAGGCGACGCCGATCAGCAAGCCGGCCGGCACAGCCGTTTCCGCCCCGCCGAAGCCATTGGGCGCCGCCAGCATTGAGCCGCTGGTGACGACGCCGATGACAGCGATCATCATAAGCAGCATGTGCAAGATGCTAATGCGCTGGATCGAGCCCCAGAAGGCCGCATCGAAGGCGGCGCCGGAGGCGGTGCGCATTTCGGTGACGCGCTGGGAAATCCGCCGTTGCAACGCGTAGATCACCAGCGCCAGCACGGTGGCGAAATAAGGAATCGATTGCGGCAGCTGCGCCGGTATTTCGAGCGAGCCGATGCGAAGACCAAGGGCGTCAAAGAAACCAAAGGTCGAGGACGCGATCATGGCGCCGACGGGCGTGCCGCCGCCCAGCGATGGCGTGACCAGGGCGATAAAGCCGCGCCCGTTGGTCATATCGCGCTGGAAAAGCTGCAAATAACCCATGCCGATGTGGATGCCGCCCAAACCGGCGAAGAAGCCGCTGATCATCAGCGCGTAATAGCGAATGCGTTTGACATTGATGCCGACCGATGCGGCCGCTTCCGGATTCTCGCCAACGGCGCGCAAGTGCATGCCGAAAGGCGTCCGGTACAAGACGAAGGAGACGATGAAGACGGCGATGAAGGCGACCCAGGTCATCAGATTCTGATTGCTGAATGCGCCGCAGAGGAATTCGAAAATGTTGGTCGTCGTTTCGGTCTTGACGCAGCCCGGAATCTGGATGAAGGGCATCTGCAAGCTGGCCAGGGTGCTGGTATTGCCGCGGTCACCGGTGAGCTCATACATGATGGCGACGGTTGCCGACGAGCCGAGGATGTTCAGGGCGATGCCGGACAGGAAGAGATCGCCCTTCAAATCGAGGTGGAAGAGCGCCAGCACGAAGGAAAGCAAGACCGACACGCTAACGCCAAACACCAGCCCGAGCCAGGGACCGATCGCCACACCGGTATCGAAGCCGAACCAATCTTGGGCGTAAGCGCTGACGACCACGCCGGTGAAAGCCGAAGAAAGCATCATGCCTTCGAGGCCGATATTGAGCACGCCGGCTTTTTCCGAAATCAGCGCGCCCAGCGATGGCAG
>JAPOYT010000051.1:0-5819 GCA_026706445.1 Chloroflexota bacterium | reverse complement strand
CGATATTGAGCACGCCGGCTTTTTCCGAAATCAGCGCGCCCAGCGATGGCAGCAAGATCGGTGTGGTGACGCGCAGAATGGCGGCGACGAAAAGGGCGCTGAAAATCCCGTCAATGACATTCTCAAACATTGTCGTCCTCTTCTACCCCCACCCCCAAACCCCCTCCCCCATGAAGAGGGAGGGGGTTTTCGTCGCTCTCAGCGATATTGCCGGAACCAAGCTCCCCTTCCCTCAATTTGGGGGGAGGGGCCGGGGGATGGGGGTAGTGGTCAAGCATTGTCGCCTCCGGACGCAGCGGCGGCAGCATCGGGATCGACTACCAGGCTGTGCCCCTCCTCGTCGATGTCGGCGCGTTTCTGGCGCGCCTGGAAGAAGGTCACCAGCGCTTCGGCGGTGATCAGAAGGATGATGATCGCCTGAATTATGCGCACAACTTCAAAGCTGACGTTGGCATCGCGCTCCATGAATTGGGCGCCCGCCCGCAAGTAGGCGTAGAGCAAGCCGGTGAAAGGCACAACCAGCACATTCAAACGGGCCAGCAAAGCGACCACCACCCCTTCAAATGCCAGGTTGAACGAGATATTGAGTATCAACTGTCGGTGGATGCCGTTGGCCAGGTGCATGCCGGCCAAGCCGGCGACGATGCCGCCGATCGCCATCACCAGCATGATCGTCCGTTTGGAGTTGACGCCGCCATAATCAGCGAAGCGCAGGTTTGAGCCGATGATGCGAATCTCGTAGCCGAGCGGCGTACGGCGGATCAGCAGCCAGGAGATGAATACGACGACCGCAAGAACGAACACGGCAATCGTCACTTGCGTCTTGTCCACAATCACCGGCAGCACGGCGTTGACATCGAACTTCTCCGAGGCGACGTAACCGGCGTCCGCCGGCTTGAGTTGAAAGTTCAGCACCATCTCGAAGAAGCGGGTGGCGACGAAATTGAGCATCAGCGTCGAGACGAGTTCGTTCGCGCCCAGGTAGGCTTTCAGCGCGCCCGGTATCAAGCCGTAAATGAAGCCGGCCGTGCCCGAAGCCAGGATGATGAAGGGGATCAGAATAATGCCGGGGATATTGGGCGAATTAAGGGCGATGATGCCGGAGACGAGCGCGCCGAAATAAAGCTGCCCCTCGGCGCCGAGGCTGAATTGCTGGGCGCGGAAGACGATGGCGAAGGACATGCCGAGCAGGATCAGCGTGATGGCGTCCTGGATCCAGACCCCCCAGCGATTGACCCGCTCGATTGGCCCCAGCAGCAGCGCCTCAAATGCCAATTGCGACTGGCTCAAGGCTTCCGAGAGCACGGCGCCGGTGGCGATGTCCTCCGGGCGCGAGTACAGCGTGTAGACGCCATCGGCGGGCAATTCATAGCCCTCGATGACCGCGTCTTTCGTACTGACCAGATCATCGAAGGTCTCTTCAACCTGGGTTTCGGTCGCTGCTGTCGCCGCTGCCAGCGCGGCGCCGGAAACATCGCGCAGCTCGACCAGCAGGTCGACATCGGAGCGCCGATTCTTGGCGTAGGCCAGCAGCGAGACGATATCGCCCTCGCGCCCGGCGAAGGTCCAGGCGATCTCGCTGACCGGCGATACTACATTCGGCTTGTTGAACTCGCCGCCACGGCGCTTGTTGTATTCGAGATCGACCTCGTCGTTTTCGGTCGGCTCGGCATCGGAGACGACCTGAACCCGGAACTCGCCTTGCCCGAAGCGCTCGGCTGAATCGAGATTGAAGACGAATGTCACCAGAAAGCCAAGCAGCAGCGCCACGACAACGGTCAGCAAAACGCGGATCGCCTGCCGCTTAAGCTCGACGACGAACAAGAAAATGCAGGCGCCGACCAAGACATTCACCAGCAAGATATTCTGCCAATCGGTCGTGCCGGTCATCTTTTCCATCGAGCCGTCGAAGAGCGTGTTCATAACAAAGAGCGTGACCAGGATGCCAGCGGCGCCGCCTACAATCATCAGCAGGTGTTTTCTGACGAAAGACAAGTTGGCGGCGGATTCTGCCTCGGAGGCCTGCCCTTTGGGCTTGAAGCTCATGCGTATTGCTCCATTTCTTCCGCCGGCTGGACTTCGGCGCCGAGCATATAATAGCCGATGCGCTCTTCGGTCAGGCGCTCGTCATTGGGGAAGATGCCGACGATTTCGCCCTCATACATCACCATGATGCGGTCGGAGAGCTTCATCACTTCCTGCAGGTCGGCTGAGATGAGCAGGATCGCCAGCCCGCCGGTGCGCTGGTCGACCAATTCCTGGTGGATGAATTCGATGGCGCCGATATCGACGCCGCGCGTTGGCTGGGCTGCGATCAGCAGTTTGGGCGAAGACGACAGTTCGCGCGCGACGACCACTTTCTGCATATTGCCGCCGGAAAGGGCGTTGACTGGAATCGCGCCATTGGGAGCGATGATGTTGAACTCGCTGATGAGACTTTCACCGTTGTCGACGATGGAATGGATATCAAGCAAGCCGCGGCGGGTGAAGGGCTGGCGATAATAACGATCGATGATCAAGTTGTCTTCTATTGACGAGGTTAAGGCGACGCCATTGGTGAGGCGGTCTTCCGGTATATGCGCCACCTGATGCTCGCGCACGGAGCGCGGTCCCCGCCCAAGAATCTGCTCTTCGTTGATGAAAGCCTCGCCAGTGGTCGGCGGACGCAAGCCGGTCAGCACTTCGGCCAGCTCGGTCTGTCCATTGCCTTCGACGCCCGCGATGCCGAGGATCTCGTTCTCATAGACCTTGAAACTGACATGCTTTAACAGTTGATGCCCGCTGGAATCGGCATAGGTCAAATCGTCGACCTGCAAGACCGATGCGCCGCGCGTGACAGCGGGACGGTCAACCTGCATGAATACCTCGCGCCCGACCATCATCCGCGCCAACTCGCGCTCGCTCGTCTCGGCGGTGTTGACCATGCCGATCTTGCGGGCGTCGCGCATGACGGTTACGCGGTCGGAAATTTCAATGACTTCCTTCAGCTTGTGGGTGATAAAGATAACGGTCTTGCCGCCCTCGACCAGATTGCGGATGGCGGCGAAGAGGTCTTGCGTTTCGCTCGGCGTCAAAACGGCAGTCGGTTCATCAAGGATGAGGATTTCAGCGCCCCGATAGAGCGCTTTCAGGATTTCGACGCGCTGGCGCATGCCCACCGGAATATCTTCGATTTTGGCATTGGGATTGACCGCCAAGCCGTATTCTCTGGAAAGCGCTTCGGTATCGGCGACCGCCTGTTGGAAGTCGATCTGCATGCCCTGTTTGGTCTCTCGGTTGAGGATGATGTTCTGCGCCACAGTAAAGGAATCGACCAGCATGAAGTTCTGATGCACCATGCCGATGCCCTGCTCGATGGCGTCTTGCGGATTGCCGATCTCGACTTCCTGCTCGCGGATGAAGACCTGCCCCGAAGTGGCCTGCTCCAGCCCGTAGAGAATTTTCATCAGGGTGGATTTGCCGGCGCCGTTCTCGCCGACGAGGGCGTGGATCTCGCCCCGCTCGACGGCGAAGTCAATGTCATCGTTGGCGTGCACGCCGTTGGGGTAAATTTTGTGGATGTTGCGGGTTTCGATTATGGGCATTTATTCACCATAGAGGCACTGAATCAAGTCTATGAAAACACAGACTTTAGCCATTCAAGAATCTTCTTCTGTATTGGCCTGGACGCTCTCCTGACAGGTCCAACATCAGCCACAGCATATACACGTCCCTTGTCATCAAAGACAAAATCACTACGATATGCCCGATTACAGAATTGACATTGGGGAATAATATTGTCTTTGTCGTTTGCGGGCTTGGCAGGGTCAATGTGACCGTGTTGCAAAGCAACTATATCTTGTCCATAGCGTGGGTCAGGTCTCCCCTCTTTCGCGCCGCATGTCGCGCAGGCGTTTCCAAAGAATTTCTTCAGTCCAGAAAAGTCTTTAGCACCTAAGCGGCCAGCTCGCCGGTTTCTCTCCGTGACCCATTCTGGCGATGGCTGATATGGATCAAGACAATGGAAGCCGCGCTTGCCAGTCAAATGCCAGCCTTCACGTTTCAGATGGCGAACTTGCTGATCCCTGGCCAATTCAGGTTTGTCTCGCTGACAGACATCACTAATAACATCTTTGTGCACTTCTTCACCTTCGAAATGGAAAAGTACCGCCAACCAGATTGACCGCGCAATCTCGCTGTAGTGCTCAGCTTTTGGAATCTTCACTTCGTAAGGCAACAGATAAGTCTCATAAATCTCTCGCAGTTCATTCCAAGCTTCCTGTAGCTCGGACGCTGTTGGCAAACTCTTAGTCATCAGATAAAGCCTTAGAAATACGAGAATTTGCTATGGCAGCCATTTCCTCTTCAATTTCAAATCCTTGAAAGGTCCGTGATTCCATCAACGCGGCAACACCAGTGCTACCTGAACCAGCAAATGGATCCAACACAAGTGAGTTAGGGGCACTGAAAATCCGTATCAAATGTCGTAACAAATCCACGGGCTTCTCGGTCATGTGACCAAACTGTCGTTTCGGCTTTTTCGTGGCGATGACTGTACCTGGGAATTTGTCCTTGTTAATGTAAGGGTCATTGACATCAATGAGTCCTGTTTCCCACTTATCCCAATTCTCAACAAAGGTGCCTTCTCGCGGTGCTTGAGCAAGGATTATCATTTCACCTTGGGGCTTCAGTTGTGGCGTTTTGCGTCCACCTAGTTTTCTAATTAGTCTGTCCTTTTCCTGTTCAGATAGATCACTCTTCCTCACAAAGTGTTCTTGTGTGAACGCTTTGGCTTGGCCCTCATAGCGCCAAAGCAACACATCTCGAATCTCAAAACCCGCATCTTCCAAAGCTATGCCCGCTCTATGAGCTAGGCGATTCTGGCTGAAAAGCAGGCAGAATCCACCGGGGCGCAGTACTCGAAGCCATTCCACTGCAATCGGGTATAAGAATTGCTGTAAATCCTTACCTTGTTGAGTAGAGAACTTCATGCCTGCGGGCATGGATCCTACAACCCCTGGTTTGACCCTTTTCTTCAGCTTTTCAGTATTCCAGCCATCTCCCATGCCGTCAATAAAATATGGAGGGTCAGTGAGGATTAGCGAAACTGACTTATCTGCTATGTTCAATAGGCCGAGTCGACAGTCGATATTGTCTATCATTGGCTTAGATTTTTCGTAGTCTGTGTCGTCGCTGGCGACCTGCCACAGCGTAACCTGAGAAGGCTTTGTCATTTCAGTCTGTATCATGGTACACCTAGCTCTTTCGTTCTCCGTCACAAGAGCTTCTCCATTGCCGGTACAGGTGCAGGCTCGGGCGACCGGCCCACCGAATTCCGCATGCGCTTTTGCGCGTCAATGCAATAATCGCGGCTTATATCAATTCCGATACAACTTTGACCTTCAAGCAAAGCCGCTATCATCGTTGACCCACTTCCAAGATATGGATCCAGCACCATGCCATCTTCTGGGCAAAGCAGTCTTATCAACTCCCTAATGACTTCCACCGGGAAGATAGCGGGATGATCGTTACCGGGCAAGCTCTCAACAGGATTCTCAATAACGTCTCGTTTCAACGGCTCGCCTGAGATACGAATGATCGTAAAGCCATATCGCTCAATACGCATCTTCCGGCCGCCCTCTTGTCCACCATAAGCAGGCGCGTGAATGCCACGAATTTTCATCCGAAAACTGTGAATCTTGCCTTTGCGTACATCGTCAATTACTTCGTCCAAAGCCTGGTGCGCCCCATCCTTCTCACACTGGCTCAATGTTGAAGATTCAATTAGGTTCTGTTGACATTTTGATATTGGCATTTTCATAAATGCGTAAAATGGTCTT
>JAPOYT010000257.1 GCA_026706445.1 Chloroflexota bacterium | reverse complement strand
AAGCAGGCAAAGCCTTTTGCGTGAGCCGCTGCCATGCAGCGCGAGGGTCTACAGACTGTCAGGTGGATGCAATTTACCTATTTCAACCGAAATGGATACACTACCCTTCATCGCGCAGGCGTCGCTCCACCGTTCAATCAAGCGGCGCGGATGATGTGCCGAGCGGTTGATTTCGATGTATCTTTAGGCGCAGGCCCCCTGAAAGGCGACGGACGATGGCGCAGGGTCGAAGTTCGGAACAAGCGACGTACAGAAGGCGCATCAAAGCCTGGGCGATGTACGACTGGGCGAATTCCGCTTTCGCGACGACGATCCTCGCCAGCCTGCTGCCTATCTACTATAGCACAGTGGCTGGCCGCGCGCTGCCCAGCGAGGCGACGGCGACCGCGTACTGGTCGCTGACAATCAGCTTCTCGCTCTTCATTCTGGCGATTCTGTCACCAATTCTCGGCACAGTTTCCGATGTCATGCGCAGCAAGAAGCGCTTCCTGGCGCTTTTCATCGGCGGCGGCGTCTTGGGCACGGGCTTGCTGGCGCTGGTCAGCACTGGCGACTGGCTGCTGGCTTCGCTCTTCTTCGTCCTTGGGCGGATCGGTTTCGGCGGCTCAATCATTTTCTACGATGCCTTGCTGCCCCATGTCGCGCGCAAAGAAGACCGCGATTGGGTCTCATCACGCGGTTATGCGCTGGGCTATCTGGGCGGCGGCATCCTGCTGGCGATCAACGTGGCGATGTTCTTCTTCATTCCGGACAGCGTATTCGAGAATGCCGGCATTCGCCTCTCCTTCCTCAGCGTCGCCATCTGGTGGCTGCTTTTCTCGCTGCCGATTCTGCGGCATGTCCCGGAGCCTCCATCAGTAACGGCAACGCTCAAACGTTGAAGAGTGGCGAATTCTTCGGTTTTTACAGCATCATGGAGAAATTCGCCTCGATCGTTGGTCCGTTGATCTTCGCTTTCGCCGGCATCGCGCTCGGCAGCAGCCGTCCCGCCATTCTCAGCTTGATCCTGCTCTTCCTGCTCGGCGGCTATCTGCTAAGCCGCGTCGATATCGCCGAGGGTCAGCGCGTCGCCCGTGAAGAAGACTCCGAACACGGGATCGACAGCCATTGAGGCGATCTTCTGACTGAAACCCGGCTTCAAAAGCGACTGCCATCCGTGGTGATATACTGAAGATACAGGCTGGCAGCAAGTTTGGAGTGATCTCAATGCCCAAGGTCGGAGAAGCGGCGCCCGATTTCGAACTCCAGAATCACGATGGCGCAACCGTTCGACTAAGCGATTATCGCGGCCGGCGCGTGATCATCTTCGCCTTCCCCAAAGCCAATACCATGGGCTGCAACAATCAAGCCTGCTCCTTCCGCGATGTCTTTCCGCAGATCGAATCGCAGAACGCGGTCGTCCTTGGCATCAGCTCAGACAGCGTCGAGGCGCTGTCCGCCTGGAAGCGCCGCAAGGGTTTGCAGTACGATCTGCTCTCCGATCCCGCTCACAAGATGCTGGACGCTTGGGGCGCCTGGGGCTTCAAGCTCTTCCTCATCAAGCTGCCGATATCGGCGACGCGATCCTACTGGGTCATCGACGAGAGCGGGATTCTGGTCGACCAGCAGATCGGCGTTCGACCGCAGGAAAGCGTCGACAAGGCGCTGGCGGCCGTCGAGCGGCTCGCCGCTTCAGAATAGCGCCCCGCACCTGCCGATTCCTTTGCCCCATCAATTGGCAAAGGGACTATTCCACTTGGCGTCTGCGCGAGTATCATAGCGCGCGATATCGGATAACCAGCAATCGGCTTTTGATATGAAACTGCTTCTCATCGGCTTCGGCGTCGTCGGCCAGGGATTAGCGCAGATCTTGCGTGACAAAGCCGCCGAGCTAAAAAGCAAACACAATTTCACGGCTGAAATAATCGGCGTGGCAACCGCCAGCAAAGGCGCGCTCTATCGGTCGAGCGGACTGGACATCTCGGCGCTGCTGCAAGCAGCGGAGGGCGGCAGCTTCGTCGACTTTCCCGATCAGCCGGGTTTGCGGCGCGATATGACCGTCCGCGAAATGATCATGATCGGCGAGGCCGATGTACTGGTCGAAGCGAGCCCGACCAATCTGGAAACGGCTCAGCCGGCGCTGGATTTTTGCTATCAGGCGCTCGAAGCGGGCATGCATCTGGCGCTCGCCAACAAGGGACCGGTCGCCCTGGATTATGCCGGTCTGCGGGCGAAGGCGCGCGCCAAGGGGCTGCTTATGCGTTACGAAGCGACGGTGATGGCGGGCACGCCAACCATGCGCTTGGCGCAAGACGCGCTGGCCGGCTGCGAAATTCGCTCGGCGCGCGGCATCCTCAATGGCACGACCAATTACATCCTTACCCAGATGGAAAAGGGCCTGTCATACGACGACGCTCTGGCGCAAGCGCAGGCGCAGGGCTACGCCGAGGCCGACCCCTCGGGCGATGTCGAGGGTTGGGACGCGGCGGGCAAGGTTCTGATACTCGCTAACGCGCTCTTCGGCGGCAAACTGGCAATGGCTGATCTGGCTGTCAGCGGCATTACGGCGATCAGCGCCGCCGATATCGCCGACGCCAACGCGGCGGGACAACGATACAAGTTGATCGCCCGCGCTACGCCTGATGGCGGCGAGGTAAAGGCGAATCGCCTGCCGCTTGACGATCCCTTGGCCAGCGTTGGCGGTGCGACCAACGCCATTACCTTGGAGACAGATTTGCTGGGTGACATCACACTGATTGGCGCCGGCGCGGGCAAGCTGGAAACGGGTTATGCAATCCTGTCCGATCTCCTGGCGATACAGCGCCGCTTGACCGCCAAGCGCAACCCGCCCGCAAATCCTTCGTAAACTTAGGTAAATCAGCGCGAACGGTTTTTGAAAATCCAATTTGACCTATGCTATACTGGCTGCAATCCGCCGCGCGTACTCTAGCTCAGTAAGGGGATAAACCGAATATGCCATCGATTCTACAGAAGGTGCAAACACTCTTTAGCGCCAACTTGCACGGCATGATTGACCGTGCGCTGGAGACCAATTCGCTAAAGGTCATGGATGAATACATCCGACAAGTCGAGCGCAACCTGGAAGCGCTCGAAGATTCAGCGGCGACCGTTGGCGGTTCGGTCCGTACCCTGAAGCGCAAATACGAAGAATTCTCCAATCAGTCGGACAAGCTGGATCGCGATATCGACACGCTGATCCTGCGCGGCAAAGACGACCTGGCGGCGGCGGCGCAAGCTGAACTCAACACCAAACAAGAGCTTGCTCAAGAATATTACGAGCAGTGGCAAGCGCAGGAAGAGCAATATCAGGGCATGTTGAATATGCGCCTGAAGCTGGAAGGGCGCCTGACGACCATCAAGCAGGAACGCGAAAAGATGCGCTCGCTGCTCGAATTGGCGGAAACCAAGAAGGTGATGACCAAGACGCTGAAGAGCATGGACAAACTTGATACCTCGGGCGATCAAGAGATCGACGGCTTGCTTGATTCCATCTATTCGCAGATCGATCAAGAAGACGCCCGCGCCGAACTGGCCAGCCGCAAACTGTCCGACCAGATTGAGGATACGGTCGGCATTGGGCAGGTCGAGCTTCAATTGGAGGAGCGCCGACAGCGACTGCTTGGCGCGGACTGAGCGAATTCGATCCTTGGGCGCTTTCGCGCTGCCCCGGCGCAGGCTGTCGCCATTGCATGTGACAGAATCGCGCAGAGGATTGCTTTCGTCATGGCGCCCGCATTCACGATTCGGGAAACAGGAATATCAACATCATGGCGGTGAATAGCGAAGCGAGGCAGAAGGTCTTTGGCACGCTGCTGGCGAATGCGCTGCTGCGCTGGGAAACCCTTGTCACGCTTATGGTCACGCTCATCCTATTCCTCTTCGTGCGTGATGTCAGCCTGTCATTTATAGAATGGCAGCCATGGTTCTGGCTCGTTCTTGGCGGCTTGACGCAGACGGTGCTCGTCGCCACGACGCTGGCCGATCCGGAAGCGACTGAGCAGGCGCTGGCTGAGGACTTTGAACGCGAATACGACTTACGAAACATCCGCAACCGAATTTCCCGCGAGCGGCTGCGCGACGCATTTGAATATCGCCGCAACATGCTCAAGCTGGCTGATGCCGCGCGCGGCGCCATGCGGACGCGGAAACGCACGCTCATAAGCGACATCAACGACTGGATCGCTCATATGTATAACCTGGCGACCCGCATCGACTATTTTGAAGACAACGACCTGGCCGCTCGTGATTTGCAGCAGGTCCCGCGCAAAATCGCCGAAGTCAAGCGCGAGATCAAGAATGACAAGAATGAACAGACGCGCCGCGATCGACTGCAGCAATTGGAACTGCTGCAGAAACAGTTGATGAGCCTGGAAGCAAGCGCCAGCACCATCAAGCGCGCCGAAATCCACCTGGAGAGCACCTTGTCGGCTTTGGGCACGGTTTATGCCCAGATGTCGCTGCTCGGCACGAAAGACACTGGCAGCACCCGCGGCCAGCGTCTGAGTATCGAAATCAAGGACGAGATCGACAAGCTGCAAGACACCATTGACGCGATGGATGAAGTGCAACTTTACAGCCAGCAGCTCAATGATGATTTCCTGAGCGCCGTCGAAGAGATCGACAATGACGAGCGTCTCGAGCTCGCCGAACAGTTGAAGCGCCAAAGATTATCGACTGAAGTAGAGGACGATGGCGCCGACTTGGCTGCGGCCGCTCCGGAAGACGATGACCGGCTGGTCCAAAGCCAGCGATAGCGCCTGACTTTCCACCTCGTCATTTTCTACAATTGCATTGGATTGCGTTAACGTTTACCGTTGCGCCCTTGCCGGCCACGCTAACCATTTCGCATTTACTTCCAGGAGTGAGACATGTCCGTAATCAATTGGTTCGAGGTGCCGGTCGCTGACTTTGAGCGCGCCCGCAAGTTTTACGAGACGGTCATCGGCACGCAGCTATTCGTCAATGACATGCGCGAGACGATGGGCAGCATGCTTGGCGTTTTCCCTCATGACGGTCAGGTGGGCGGCTGCCTGGTCCATAACCCGCAATACGGCTATACGCCGTCATCGGAAGGGACCATGGTTTATTTCACGATCACTGGAGACTTGGACCTTGCCCTGGCGCGAGTGCCGGACGCTGGCGGAGAGGTGCTGCTGCCGAAGACAGCGCTGGGCGAAAATGCCGGCGGCGGCTTTGTCGGCTGGGTGCGGGATACGGAAGGCAACAAAGTCGGCTTTTACTCGGACGAGTAAGGGCCTAATCAAAGCTCTCGACAATCGGTTCGCGCTTTTTCTTGCCGGGGACCAGCGAACCAAGCCGCTGAATCAGGCGCGGCGTTTCGCGCTCGATGTTGACGGTGTCCTCGATCAGATTGACCAAGGTCGTCGCGAGAATGACCAGGGTCAAATACATATAGGCGACTACCGCGTAAGTCTCGACGTAACGAAACGATCGGCCTGAAGTTGTCTTGGCGATCTGCGTGATATCGCGAATGCCGAGGAAGGCGAGCAGCGAAGAGTCTTTGATCATCGCCACAAAGTCGTTGCCGAGCGGCGGCAGCACATTGCGAAAGGCTTGCGGCAAAACCACCGAACGCATCGTCTGCCAGTAGGTCATGCCTACTGAGTAGGCTGCTTCAAACTGGCCCTTGGGTATTGACTGAATGCCGGCGCGCACCGTTTCCGACATATAGGCGCCGTAGGTGATGGCCAGCGCAACGATGGCGGTTCCAGCCGAACTGCCGCGCCAAATGAGGTCGGGGATTTCCGGATTGTCCGCCAGATCGCGGACGCCCTCCACAACAGTGCTGTTAATCAGGTCGCGCAGGGCCGGCACGACGATGAAGCCGGTGACCAGCAGCACAACCAATATGGGGATGCCGCGCATGACGCTGACGTATACCGTGCAGACGTTGTAGGCGCCGATGCGCAGGATGCGCATGATTCCCTTGCGCCTTGACTCGCGCGATTGCGGCGGCGCTGGTGGATTCGAGCGCACAATGCCGACGATGACCGCGATGGACAGCGCAGTTAAATATGACGCCATACTCACGAAGAGCGTCATGCTGACGCCGTCCATCAACTGATTGAAGATATTCGAATACACCTTGTCGGTGATGATGCTGATCGCCAGCAGGACCCCGAGAATCACCAGAAAAATGATCCAGTAGGGCAAGGTATAAAATCGCGCCAGGCGCATCGCCCGTCCGCGCGATTCCGCGATGACTTGCTCTAAATCCGGTTCGAGTTGCCGCGACGACATTCGAGATCCTCAAGGTCTGTGCGTCAAATGCAAAATGGGACAGAGCGAACCCCGTCCCACAGCGCAGTTCTACTTGTATGTCCAGCCAATTAGCTGTCGCCCAGCCACTTGGCGTTGATGGCGGCAAGCGCGCCATCTTCGCGCATGGCATCCAGCGCCATGTTAAATGGCTCAACCAGCTCCGATCCCTGCGGATAAATGAAGCCCAACTGTTGCTTGATCAGGTCGTCCGGCAGCAGCTTGATCTTTTCAGCATTCAAGCCCACATAGCCTTGACCGGCGACATCATCAATGACCACAGCGTCTATGTCGCCGGTGATCAGCGCTTGGACCGCCAAGCCAAATTCGGTATAGGCGACGATGCGTTCGCTGCCGCCGCCCAGCAATTCCTCCGCGGCGATGTAATTGGTGGTCGCCACTTGTACACCGACGACGAAGTCGCCAGCCACAAAATCGGAGGCGCTGGCAAAACGATCTTCTTCAAGCCGCACCATCATGCGCTGGATGACGTCAATGTAACCGTCGGAGTAGTCGACAATCTGCGCGCGCTCTTCGGTGATGGTGATGCCGTCAGCCGCCATATCGTATTCACCGTTGGAAACCGCGACGATCAGACCTTCCCAACTGGTTTCGATGTATTCGGGCACGCAATTCAGTCGGGCGCAAATCTCGCCCAGCGTGTCGTAATCCCAGCCTTCGCCCTCACCCGTTTCTTCATTCAGCACGTTGAAGGGCGGATAGGCGTTCTCCACCGCCACCGTAACCGCGCGTCCGCCCAGATCGGGCAGCATCATATCTTCTTCGGCTTCGCCGTCGCCCAACCATTTGGCGTTGATCGCGGCAAGCGCGCCATCTTCGCGCATCGCCGCCAGCGCCATGTTGAATGGCTCAACCAGCTCTGAGCCCTGCGGATAGATGAAGCCCAACTGCTGCTTGATCAAATCATCGGGCAGCAGCTTGATCTTGTCGGCATTCAAGCCCACATAGCCTTGACCGGCGACATCATCAATCACTACAGCGTCTATGTCGCCGGTGATCAGCGCTTGGACCGCCAAGCCAAATTCAGTATAGGCGACGATGCGTTCGCTGCCGCCGCCCAGCAATTCCTCCGCGGCGATGTAATTGGTGGTCGCCACTTGTACACCGACGACGAAGTCGCCAGCCACAAAATCGGAGGCGCTGGCAAAACGATCTTCTTCAAGCCGCACCATCATGCGCTGGATGACGTCAATGTAACCGTCAGAATAGTCGACAATCTGCGCCCGTTCTTCGGTGATGGTGATGCCGTCAGCCGCCATATCGTATTCACCGTTGGAGACAGCCACGATCAGACCTTCCCAGCTCGTCTCAATGTATTCGGGCACGCAATTCAGTCGAGCGCAAATCTCGCCCAGCGTGTCGTAATCCCAACCCTCGCCTTCGCCGGTTTCTTCGTTGAGCACGTTGAAAGGCGGATAAGCGTTTTCCACCGCCACCGTAACTGTGCGTCCGCCCAGATCGGGCAAGTGACCGTCGGCTATTACCGAGGCGTACGGCGCTACCAACAACAGCAGCGCTGCCACAATTATGAAGCTCTTAACAGTTCGCATTTATAACCTCCCATGTTTGTCGTCTCTGTTTGTGGTCGTGAATTTCTACCAAATCCATTCTAACACCATATTTGCCCATGTCCTAGAAACCGCCGCAATTTGACTTTCGCCGATTGCCGTCTATTATCAATAGTCGTATCGTAACCATTGAATCGATGCGTATTCGCCAATGAATCAACTGTATGTCCACAAAGCGGAAACTGACAGCCTGCGCGTTAGCTTCAAGAATATCCTGGCGCCGCAATTACGGCGATAGCGAGAAGAGGAATATGACCGTTTCCCATTGGCAGCGCGCCGAGCAGATCGAGCGCGAAATCGACTTTTTGGTGGTTGGCGCCGGGCTTGCCGGCGGCGCGGCTGCCTGCTTCGCCAAGCAAGTCCACGGACGCGATGTGGTGGTCACCGATGCGCGCGATGTCGGGCTGGGCGCCAGCGGACGCAACGCCGGCTTTATGATTAGCGGGCTTGATACCTATTATCACCGCGCCATTGAAGAGTACGGTCACGATGTCGCGCGCGAAGTCTGGGGCATGTCGCTGCGCAGCTTTACGCATTGGCGCGAGTTCATTAAGAACAGCCTCTTTGACGTGCCGATTGACAATAGCGGGTCCTTGCTGCTGGCGGAAACCAGGGAAGAGGCGAAAGAACTGGAGCTGGCTGCCCGCGCGCTCTCGAAGGACAAGATCGACATCGAATACTACAGCCGAGATCCGCTGAATCGCGGCTTTTACGCCGCCATTGAGCAGCCGCTGGACGCGGGCGTGCAGCCCTACCTGCTGGCGAAGACCGTCATGGCGCAAAGCGGCGCCGAATTGATCCCCAACAATGAGTTATATCACCTGGAGCAAATGGAAGGCTTCGTGCGAGTCCATACGCGCAAGGTGATCTTCAAGGCGCGTTACGTCATGCTCTGCACAAATGCCTACTCGCCGATGATAGACCCCTATTTCATTGGCAAGGTGGCGCCGACGCGGGCGCAGTGCCTGGTGACCGAGCCGCTGGATCACGTTCCCGTTCCCTACTGCGGCTACAGCGACTACGGCTATATGTATTATCGCAGCACCTTTGACGGGCGCTTCTTGCTGGGTGGCGGACGCAAGCAAAATCAACGCGAAGAAAACGACACGGCGGAAGATCGGCTCAATCCGAAAGTGCATGCCTTTCTCGATGGCTACCTCAAAAGGTATTTCCCAGATGTCACCGCCCCGGTGGCGCATCGCTGGAGCGGCATCATGGGTTTCAGTTGCGACGGCTTGCCCTTGGTCGGGACGCTGCCGGGCAAGCCGCGCGTTGGCTTTGCGGTCGGTTTCACCGGGCATGGCTTGGCGCTAGCGGCCGCGACCGCCGAGCGCGCTGTCGACAAGCTGCTGAACGGCGGTTCAGCCGGCGCGGTTGATGTCGCGCGATTTGAGCGAAGCTAAGTTGCTGCCGCTAGCTCAGCCGCAGCGCGATCCGTAGCGCGAACAGCCAATTCGCTGGCGAGTCGATAATGAATTGTCGTTTGAGCTTCAATCTTCGCGCAAGACATAACCTACACCACGGACCGTGTGGATCAGTCGGCTGGCTTCACCGATTTCCGTCTTCTGGCGCAAATAGCGCACGTACACTTCTATGATGTTGCTTTTGCCGCCGAAGTTATATCCCCAGACGCGATCGAAAATGACATCGCGCGTCAAGACCTGCCGCGGGTTGCGCATGAAAAGTTCCAGCAGTTCGTATTCCTTGGCGGTCAGATCGATCGCTTGATCCTGACGATTTGCGCGGTGGGCGCCGGTATCCAGCGACAAATCGGCGAAGCGCAAGATCTCCGGCTGAGAGGCCGGCGGCGCCCGCCGCAAAAGCGCTCGCACGCGGGCGATCATCTCATCAATGGAAAACGGTTTGACGAGATAATCGTCGGCGCCAGCTTCCAGTCCGCTAACACGATCCTTGATATCGTCCTTGGCGGTCAGCATCAAGATGGCCACGCTCCCGGCCGCTCTCAGGCGCCTGCACACTTCCAGCCCATCCAAACCTGGCAGCATCCAATCCAGGACCACCAGATCAGGCGGGTTGTCACGCGCCATGGCAAGACCGGTTTGGCCATCCGCCGCCACGCTGACCCGGAAGCTTTCGTAGACCAGTCCGCGCTCCAAGAATTGTGCAATCCGCGCCTCGTCTTCAATGATTAGAATGCGTTCTCGCGCCATTCGCCCTCCCATGACGGTATATTCTATTTTCATCGTAGGGGGATTTCATGAGAGCAAGGTTAAGAAACATTTTGCTGCGCATGCTTCTCGCGCGCGTAACGCCTGATACAGATATGGGAAATTGCTATACGCTGTTTTGACCCGATAGCAGCGTATCATATAATGCATCTGTGAATTAGCTAAACGCTTCGGTCACGCTGCCGCTACCACTCTCCAACCGATCCATCTTTCCGGCGGGTGCTGGGGTTGCGCCAGCGCAAATCATGATCGGAAGCCGCGCGAATTTTATCCTCGTTCAACTCTATGCCCAACCCGGGCGCAGTTGGCAGATTGACGTATCCGTTTTCATAACGGAACACCGATGGGTCAGCCAGATAATCTAGGAGGTCGGCGGAAGTATTGTAATGTAGGCCGAGGCTCTGCTCCTGAATCAATGCGTTATAGGTGTATAGTCCCGAAGTAAGATGGTGCGGTTCAGTATGAAAGTTTTCCGGGTTTTC
>JAPOYT010000256.1 GCA_026706445.1 Chloroflexota bacterium | reverse complement strand
CTCGCTCAGGAAGTCGCTTAACTCCAGATCGTCGTTGTTGTAGAAGCGCAATAATGTATCGTTGTGACCATCGAAAATCGAGAATTCCGGCATGATCTATCTCCTGGTTAACTTCTTTCATAGCCGCTCGCAAGGCGCGGCCAAGCTTGCAGATTATAGCGAATCCACACAATTATGAAATCTAGGGGCGAGCCGCTGGCAGGCTTTGACCAGGATAAAGCAAAAAGCGCAGTCCGACTGAACTGCGCCCGAGAGCTTAAGGCCATCGCATCGCTAGTCATTCTTGTATTCCCGCCGCCGCTTGCCGACGGGTACCGGCACGCGCGCGGGCTTTTGCGGTTGGGGCGCTCGCGGATCCAGCAAGTCGTCGATTTCTTTCAGGATCCGCCGTCCCATTTCCACCAATTCTTCCCAGACACTGCGTTTATGCTTCGCCACTGAACCGACCTTTCACATAACCGCCGCAGATCTTGCGTTCGCCAGTGGACCTGAGGGGACTCGAACCCCTGACTTCCACAATGCCATTGTGGCGCTCTCCCAACTGAGCTACAGGCCCTAACGGACGCGTATATTAGCGCCGCGCGCGCGGACTGTCAATAGAAAGCGTCTGCCGCATCTCCGCCAATACATCGGCCGGCGGCGATTCAAGCGGACCGGTCGAGAGAAAATCCGCGACAGGCTGCCTTGACGCGGCGTCGCCACAAGCGCAGCCCGGCTGATCGACCCACTCGATGAAGCCTAGCGCCAAGTCGAGCCGCGCGCCCTTGACGCCGCCGGTCGCCTCGTCAGCCCAGATCCAGCTCGTCGTCATTCGTTCCCTCACCGCTTAAGCGACTTGCGTTCCGCCCGATACTGCTCGAGCAGAATCAACTCGTCTTCCGGCTCATCATCCCATTCGGTCAACCGATAGGGCGCCGCCTTTGCCCGCCGGCTTTCCAATGATTCGCGCAACTCACTGACTTCGTCCAGCAGTTCACTGAAGCGCGCCTCGTCCTCGTGAATGCTGGAACGCGCGCGGGCCTCAGAGCGTCGTTTCCGCGCTAGCCGCCAGCGATTCAAAAGACTCAAGGCGGCCGTCAGCAAGATATGGACCGCCAAGACGCCGGTCCAGGCGAAATGCAAGGGAAGCGGCACATCGGCCTCATTGAAGATGAAGCCGGTGCGGTACATGAAATCGACGAAGGACCACCAAGTATAGAGAATCGCTCCAATGTATATGGCGACGTGGACGAACAGGAGGCCGCGGAGCGTTATCAAACGCGGTCTTGTCGGTTTTCGCTTTCGCTTCAAGGCAACGGATCCCCGCTGAACAAATTCGGCGCTATTCGCGGCGCCGGCTTGTGACAAGTTCGTCATCAATTATATCGTTAATGAGCCAGTTCTTCTAGCATGCGATGGGGAAGTGTATCAAAGTCGGTGGAAATTGTTGCGTTCTGGATTCGAATCTTTGCTCGACTTTCTTCACTCAAAATGACGACGAATTGTAGGGGCGTTTCGCTGAAACGCCCGCAAATGTCATGCGAGAACGCGGGCGGCGCAGCGTGCCGCCCCTACAGCTTCCGCATGCTAGCAACTAAAGGGATTCTGCGACTGATTTGAAATTCAACCGAAATGGATACACTACCGATGGCAAAAACGCGCTAGATAGTCCACGCCCGGAGCAAACAACGGCAATCGCACATGCCAAAGGCTTGCATCCTGTGGCATAATGCCGGAGGAGTTTCCAACCTGAGAAAGACGATGCAATGGCAGAAGCGAAGCAATCAATGAACATTCTCGTCACCGGCGGCGCCGAAGGAGTTGGCTTGGCGACTGTGCGAGCGTTGCTGCAGCGGGGGCACAAGGTCGCGGCGACTGCCTGCGATGCCGAGGGCGCCCTGGCGGTTCGGATGGCGGGCGCGTTGCCAGTTTTCCCTGACTTGGGCCGCGCCAGCGAAATCGCAAGCGCGCTGGCGATGACTGAGGCGGAGGCTATAGTACATGCTGGTCCGCAGTATTACGGTGGCAGCCCGCAGGCTGCTGACCGATTTTCCGCCTATTCCAATGAACTGGTGAACGTCACGGCGGCGGTCGCCGAGGCGGCGAAACAGCAAGGGGTGAAGCGCATCGTCTCCCTCAGTTTCGGCTATCTGTATGAGTCGAGCCGGGGCGCAGCCAAAGAAGGAGACCACGACGTGCGCGAAGGGGATTACGCGCCGATGCTGCAGTCCGAGTCCCTGATGCGCGCGAGCGGCTTGAGCGGAACCATCGTTCGTAGCGGCTATATCTACGGTGGCGCCAGCGCCGACACCGCCGCCCTTGCGGACGCGATCAAAGGCTCGCGGCGGCTCCCCGCCGGCGCCGCGCCCGCATCCTGGATTCATGAAGACGACCTGGCCGCGGCGATTGCAACGCTTCTGGAAGCCGAATCCACACCGGAGGGCGTCGAGATAATCAACGCCGCCGCCGAATCGACAGCGACGCCCGGTGAATTCTGCGCTGCTCTCAGCGGCGCGCTCGGTTTGAGCGAACCGCGATTCGCAGCCGGCGGATTCTTGTCCAGCTTGCGGGAAAAGAATTTGCGCGACCGGTTGCTGGAACGAGAAGTTATCATCGATAGCCGTCTCCTGCGGGAGCGATTCGCGTGGCGGCCGCGCCACGAAAGCCTGGAAAGCGGCATGGAGGCGACCGCGCTGGTCTGGCGCATGAAAGACGCAGTTCATGCCGATGACTACTACAATGCCTACGAAGACGAAGCGGCCGCGGCGATTGAATCTTTCGCCTATGATGTGGCATTGCCCGAGCCGGCAGCCGAGGCGGAAACGCCAGTTGCGCTAGAGACCGCGCCCGCGCCTGAAGCGGCGCCGGCAAAAGCGGAAGCGCCGCCGCCATCCGATGGACCAACCCCTTGGAATGAGGACGAAGCCAAACGCGAAGAAAGGCGCCGAAAAGCGCTCGAACGCAAGGCGAAACGCGCAGCCAGAAGCGCCGGAGGCTAGGCGCCCGTGGCAGTTCAACTGAAGGGCCTGCTCTTCGACTTTGACGATACCTTGGTCGACTGGAGCGGCGTCCAGCTTGCTTGGCGCGAGATAGAGGCGGCGCGGTTGTCTCGCGTCAAAGATTACGTATGGCAGCAATCTCGCGCTTATTGGCTAAAGACCGACTTGCTGCTGGAAGCCTATTTGCAAGATACGCGAGCGGCTTGGTCGCAAGCTCGCGCGACCCTTCGCGCCCCGCACATGCCGAGCATACTTGTGAATACGCTGAAGCGGCTCGGCGTGGCAACTGAGTCGCTGGACGTCGATGAAATCTTGCGCGCGTATGATTGGAATGTCGTGCCGGGCACGGTGGTCTTCCCCGATGTGCCGCCGGTGCTGCTTGTCCTGCGGCAAGCGGGCATCAAGCTGGGCATCGTCACCAACGCCTCGCAGCCGATGGCAATGCGCGACGCCGAGCTGGCGGCGCATGGTCTAATTAAGTTCTTCCCCGATTGTCGTTTGTCAGCCGCTGACGCTGGCTATCTAAAGCCTGATAGGCGTATATTCACGCTAGCGCTGGAGCGCCTGGGCACGAAGCCGGGAGAGACGGTATTCGTGGGCGACAACCCCGATGCCGATATCGCCGGCGCGCGCTCAGTCGGCATGAAGGCGGTGCTGCGCGTTAGCGAACGCGCGGAAGAAAACGGCGCTTTTACCAGTTATCAGCCGCGCCTGCGTTCATTGGAACAACTGCCGGGGATCCTCGACTGTTGGTACCCAGGTTGGCGCAATGGTAGCGCGTGACTACCCCCTGCACGGCGATCTAAACCTGATCGTCACCGGCTATCTCGAACCGAATCGCCACAGAATTTCGCAGCAGCTTGCGTCGCGGCTGAGCCTGGAAATGATTGATGTGGAACGAGAGATCGAAAACCGCCTCGGCGACACCATCGACCGCATGCGCCAACGCTACGGCGAGCGACACCTGAAGACGGTCGAAACGCAGATCATGGACGAGATCGCGCTGCATCGCCGCGCCTTGATTCGCGTCTCCGGCAATACGCTGCTCAACAGCGGGCATCTGGCGGAGCTGCAGCGGAACGGCGTGATCGTTTGCCTGGTAGCGTCCTTGGATTCGATTTTGCGGCGCATGCACCTGACGCTCGGCGCGCGTTATCATGACCCGGCCGAACGCGCGCGCGCCCTCGGTGAACTGCAGCGGGAATGGCGCATACGAGAAGTCGAAAACGTGGTCGAATTCGACGCCACCTATATCACCGAAGAAATACTCATCGAGCGCATCGTGACCTTTTGGCGCGAACTGGCTCTGCGGCGCGGCTGACCGCATAATTGGGCATTCCGCCAACGGGCGTTTGTAAGGCTTGTCCGCTACTGTGTCAATTCAAATCAACGGAAATTGAAACAGGATTCTGCGGGGGCGAGCCACCGCTGCGCGTAGGTCGCGTAGACACTGACCGCCGACACTGCAGATCGCTCGCCCGTACACACGCCATATTTGGGGCAAGGTCTACGGGCATCTGACAGCGTAAGCCGTAGTTTGGCCGCCGCGCCTAGGCCGTGCAGACACTGACCGCCGGACGCCCCTGCAACGTCGATTGAGTTACAAACGTTCATCCCTCTGTGCCGTAGGGCTGTGTCTACGCGCCCCTCTGTGTTTCCTCGATTCCTCTGTGGTGAAGCCTTTGTACGCCTTTGCACTGCGCAGCGTCGAAAGCGAGCCAACAAGTAGCGGACAAGCCTTGTAGGGGCGAGACTCGTCTCGCCCTTTCGCGCTGGTCGCGACGCCCGTACATTTCCCAAATGACGAACGACTCATAAGGAAACGCCGAGTACGCCGCGCGTAACCTGAAAATCGTGGTTGCCGACCAATTGATGCCTAGGGGTATGATCGCCCGAGAGCGTCGCCACCAGCAAATCAAGCAGAGTCCCGGCGACATCGTCGGCTTCCGTCAGCACGGCATCCAGTTCATCAAGTGATTCCGCGCCGCCGCTGACTTGCAGCACCGGCGCCAGTGGATGACCCGCCAGCAGGAATCCTTCGACGGCGCCCAGCATGACCTCAACGCCGCTCGCGCCCAGCCCAGCCAACGTCTCGCCCCAATGTTGGCGCGGGTTAGCCATGATGTGGAAGCCGGCCTGCTTCGCCCGCTGGCCGTAACCCAGGGTGGCGTCGGGCATATCGTCTAGACCCAGCTCGGTTGCGAAGGGACCGTCAAACATGGCGTCTTTATCCGAGATCACGACAGTACCGCCGCCCGCAACAATAATCTTGCAGAGCTCCGCCAAACCGCGCGCCACGCGCGCGGAAGGCATACCTTGCGCAAGCAAACCGACACGAAGAGCGTCGACGCCGGCAATCTTGCGCGCCGGCGCTGCATCTTCGCGCAGACGCTCGCCGAACCAGCCGACGATCTTGCGCATGACGGCGTCAATGCCGCCATCCAGTTGAATGCTCGCCCAGCCAAAAGACGCCGGATCCAGACCACGCTCAGCCATCAACTGACGGAAATAGCTGTTGTGGGTGATTTCGCAGCCGTGCTCCAGCAGCAGCGTGTGACGCAGCTTGGGATGCTGCAAGTAGCCGATCTGCATATCTTTGTATTCGGGAATAACGTTGCCGCCACAACCCTCGGTATGCACCAGCGTGGCGAATCGCGAAAGCCCGGCCGCCCGCCCGATTTCCCCCGCGTTGAGCGAGTCGGTGGTCATCTTGGCGATTTGCCCCGAGCACAGGCTGGTCGGCATGATCAAGCCAATTTGCTCGGTAGTCCATCCTCCGTCGGCGTCATAGGCCGGGATCTCCACCTGCGGAACATCGACATCGTCGGGGATCGCGATTGGTCGTCCCGAGTAGCTTCGTTGCGCCAGCAAGGCGACATTGGCCGGGCGCGTCTGTTGCCAGTCGCGCCAGATTTGCACCTGATAGTGCCCGGCTTTCTCGCCAGCCGATGGCTGCCCGTTCGCCACCTTTATCGTCAGGTCAAGCGTGCGGGCGCCAAGCTCAGCGAGCGGCGCGCCATCAAGATATTCGCCGGCGTTGACATCCATGTCCTGGCGCAGCAGATTGAAGCGCGCGCTGGTCGTGACGTATTTGAGCGTGGGCACGAAAGGGAAATTGGTGATTGAGCCATTGCCGGTGACGAAGAAGATCATATTGCTGCCGCTCGCCACCTGCCCGGCAATGCTCTCCAGGTCGTTGCCCGGGCTGTCCATAAAATAGAAGCCTCCGCTGGTCATCCGTTGGCTGTAATCAATCACATCATGCAGCGGCACATCGGGATTACGCTTGGCGGCGGCGCCCAGGGACTTCAGGTAAATGTTATAGAGTCCGCGATAATTGTTGCCGCCGGAGGTGTTGCCCTCGGCCGTTTCACCATGCCAGCCGACTCTTTCCTTGAAGCGCTCGACCATAAGCAGGAATTTGCGCGCGCTCTCCACGCGCTCGACCTTGTCCAGTACATAAGACTCGGCGCCGATGAGTTCGTCCGTCTCCGCCAAGTTCGCCGAGCCGCCGTATTGAATGACTTCTTTCGCCACCCAAGCCGCCAGCGGGTTGCCGCTGATGCCGGAAAAGGCATCGGAGCCGCCGCATTGCAATGCAATTTTGAGTTCGCTCAAGGGCTGGGCGCTGCGCTCGACGCGATTCACCAGCGGCAGCCATTCCCTTAACAGATTCTTGAACCATTCCACGTTAGATTCAAAGCTGGTAGACAGCGAATGAAAGCAATGGGTGACATGCGCCAGCGGATAACCATTCTGATTCATGTACTCTTGCAAGTCGGCGTTGGCGACTGCTTCGCTTCCAAAGTCGATGGCGGCAACGGCGCCGACATTGGGATGAACCATGAAGCCGGCCAAGGTTCGCAGCAGCGCTTCGCGATTATTAGGATCGCGGTGACCGCCTTCCGTGTGCGCGATGGGGACGATGCCATCGACATTGGCGCAAGCGTCAGCCATGCTTGCCGTCATTTGCGTCAGCGTTCGGACGAAACCGGCGACCATCGACGATGTGCCCAAGACAACGATCATGTTGCGCGTGCCGACGCCGCGCCCGCCGCCGCGCGGATAACCTTCGAAATAACGCATGTCGCTGTGGCGCGCCAAGGGTGGCGCGGGCGAGAACGAAGATTCGTCAAATTCATAAGCCAGTATCATATTGTCGAAGTTCGGCTGCTCAGGAATGGCAAAGTCGAGGTCGCGCCGCGCCAACTCCAGCCGCACCTTCTCGTTTATCACGTAATCGCCCGGCTGAATGTCGCGTAGGGCAATGCCAAAGCGCTGCCCCCAAGAAGTCAATTCTTCGCCCTGCGCGATCGCTTGAATAGCGAAACGATGTCCTTCCAGCACCTGATGCGAAAGATTGAATGTCGCGCCGCCGTTGGCGATCTCGGTACTGGCAGCCAGATCGCGGATGGCGATAGCGCAGTTGTCTGACGGGACGGGCAGACGCCCAACTTCATTCAAATGAGGCATGGTATTGTCCTGTGTATTCCTTCGCGCGCCGCGGGCAGCCTGGCTGGCGCGGCTGTTTCATAGGCGAGAATGTACCACATCGGAAGCGAGAACGAAACGCAACCGTGGCGGTTGGCGGCGCCGGGCATGGCGCTAGTCCCTTGCATATAAAGAGGATGTCTCGTATCGTATGGAGCGATGACGGCGCAGCGGGATGATGGCGCAAGATGATCAAATTCATGATTCTCTTCGGACCGCCGGAAGATGCCGAGCGCTTCGAAAATGTGTATCAGGATTTCCTCGCGCTGATCGAACGTTTGCCCAATATCCGGCGCCGCCAGGTCGTGCATGTCACCGGCAGTCCGCAGGGCGCGCCCAAGGTCTATCGAATCCTGGAAGTTTATTTTGAATCGACCGACGCGCAGACGGAAGCGCTGATGTCGCCGGCGGGCCAGGAAGCGGGCAAGGAATTATCGCGCTTGCCGAAAGATTCGTATCAACTGCTGCTCACCGATGTCTATGAAGAAGAAGGCGGAAGCACTTCCCGGCCGGACGCGGACGAAGATGCGGAGACGCCGGTTGAAGAAGCTGACGCGGCAGACGAAACGGTCTCGGACGCCGTCTCGCCATCAAGCGCCGATTGACAGGCAAGCAATCAGACCGGCGACAAAATCATTTTTCCCGCCGTGCGCCGGATGCCGAACCTTGCGGCAGTCCAAGCGCAAAGCTCGCAGCGTCTCATGCGCGACATTGCCGACGGCGATCACCTGCTCGAAATTCCAAATCGCCAACATCCGCCGCAGGAATTTGGCGCCAAGGGCGATTTCCCGCGCGCGCGGTCTGCGGTTACTGTCTGGCTGCCCCGCCCGGTGTGGATGAAACGGAAAGGTATTCCATATCAAAGGAAGCGCGCCCAAGCTCGCCAGCGCGCTCCAAACGATGGTCGCCGACTGCTCGCCATAGACGCGCTCGAAGCCGGCATCGGCGACATCGCGGAAGCCGCCCTCGCGCCCGAATAAGCTCAGCCCAGGCAGACCCTCGAGCAAGACTTTGCGGCTGGTCACCGGTACACCGGTCAGACGGCAGCCGCGATAACCAGGCGCTTCCATCACCAGCAGCGTTTTCGGGTCCCGCGCTGCCATCGCCAGCAGATACAGCCGCAGATTCGCCCGGCGAATGGCGTTGTTGTCTTCGCCCGGCGCATACTGATTGAAGGCGTCGCCAGGCAATGAAGCGAGCGACAACTCACGGATCAGCGCGTCGATCTGATTTTCAGCGGGCGATGCCATTATGCTCATGACAGCGATCGTTCGGTTTCAGCTTTCATTTCGCGCGGCGGAACAGCGTCGCCCGCCATTCCCTATAGAAGTTTTCGGGCGACTTACTAAGTCGCCCCTACAACGCCATAAGATGTTTGCGCATCCACGGCTTTCGCCACTCTCGGGAATCTAGCGGACTTGGAAATCCGCCAGTTCAGCATTATAGTAAGAACATAATGGAGAATGCGCAACGCCAAGGCATGTCTTATCATTCAGCCGCCGTTGACCTTGCACTTTGGGCGCGGCTGACGCTTCTCGTTTGCCTGGTTTTCTTCTCAATTGGGGGATATGCGCAGGCGACGCCGCGTGATTATGCTATCTCGCCGCCTCGTGTTAGCTACACACCGGACCGCAGCGCCGCGGTCGTCAGCATCAGCGTAACGAATCAAGGCGGCGACGCGCGCAACCCAGCGCGGATTGTCGTCAGCGAATATCAATCGGGGCGCGTCGAAACCATCGAGCCATTGCCGCCTCTGGCCGCTGATCAAACCCAGGAATTCTCGATTCAATTGCCGCTGGGGCATTTGCGCGGGGACGGCATCATCTCGTTCAAGATCGAGGCGGGCATTGATGAATTCGAATTGGCGAACAGCCCTATCGCCCGCGACAATTCGCAGCTTTTTCACATCGACCGCTCCGACGCGCGGGGGTCAAGCGGCGATGTCAGCTCTTCGGAGTCCACCATTCCGGCGGACGCCAGGTTCGGCCTTCACATTCCGATTGTAAATCTGAGCATCATTTTCCTTGAAGACGGGATACTACTGAACGAAAGCCGTTATTCCAGCGGCGACATGCTGCTTGCGCTCGGCTTGCTGACGCTTGCGCTGATCAGCCTCTGGCTGCTGAGCCTGATCTTGCGCTTGGTTTTCCGTCGGCCGCCCCGATTTGATGTTTGGCAGCCTCCCTACGCGGCGAGCAATTGGCAGGACCCCAATTCGGCAGAGGGGCGCCGTCAAAGCTGGCAATTCCATGCGCAGAACAGCAGCCTGGGCGCGCCGAGCGCTCCCGACCAACTAACGGTGGTCAAGCGGCTGCTGGATCGGCGGGGCGTCGTCCTCGGCGGCTGGAGAATCAAGGCGATGCGCACGGTGCAATACGATGTTTACGGGCGCATCAATCGCACCGAGGCAGTGATGCCAGGCAAGATCATCAGCCAGCTCAATTCTCTAGCGCGGCGCGCGCCAAGAACAGCCAATCAAGAGCTGCAAAAGGCGATCGCGCCGATCGCGAAGCGCCTCAGCAAACAGGCTTTGGGACGCGTGGAGAAGCAGAATCTGATGCTGCCGCTGGCGCTGGATATCCGTTTTGAAGGCATCGCCGGCGAGGTTCGCATTCAGTTCGAGTTGTATCACTTCCGCGACAGCGCCTGGCATCTAATCGATCAGTGGGCGCCCGAATTGGGGCAGCCCGGCGACAATGTGCCGGAACAATTTACGTTTACGCTGAACGGGCAGCTATCGGGAGAAAGCAAGAAAGAATTCAAGCGGCGACTGCCTGAAGAAATAGCGCAACTTCTGGCGGGCTTGTTCTATCACCATCAAGCGGAAGTTGGCGCCGTGCCGCCGACGAACGAGATAAGCAACGCGGAAGACTTCCGTAAGCCAAGGGACGCGGCTTGGGACGGCACTCCGCTTGATGATGAAACGGACCCAAGCGCTCTGCCCCTAAGCTAGATGTATAGTCCCGTAGTGAGATGGTGTGGTTTATGATGAAAGACTTCCGGGTTTTCCCGCCAGCGGTCGCAGATGAATTCATAGGGACTTCGCCCCTTCAAGGTCTTGAGCCGTTTGGCAAAGTTGTAAGCCTGGATGAAGGCTTCAAGATGCTGTCGCAGCTCTGCGTGTGTCTGGTAGAAATAACGATACACGGTCTGTTCTTTCAGGGTCCGATGCATCCG
>JAPOYT010000183.1:10652-10776 GCA_026706445.1 Chloroflexota bacterium | reverse complement strand
GCGCGCCGTTCGCGGCAAGCTGCTGGAATTGCGCGAAGCCGACTTTGTGATGGCGGCGCGGATATCCAACATGGGCGACATGGAGATCATTATCAAACATCTCTTGCCCTCCTTCGCCAGCTTC
>JAPOYT010000183.1:0-10613 GCA_026706445.1 Chloroflexota bacterium | reverse complement strand
CCTGGCGGAGACGGCGTTGAGCTTTCTGCAAATCGGCATTCGGCCGCCGGCGGTAAGTTGGGGCGTATTGCTGCAAGACGCGCAGAATATCCGCAGCCTGAGCCAAAGTCCCTGGTTGCTGATACCCGGGCTCTTTGTCATCGCCACCGTGCTATCGTTCAATTTTCTCGGAGATGGCTTGCGCGATGCCGCTGATCCGTATAAGCAATAGTGTACTGACGTTTATTCGAGCCACAGTCCGTAGGCCCGTAAGGCGCTTTCTTGATGCGATACGACGAATGACGGAACTGAATGAAAGACAAGCCATGCCGGTGAATGAAATCTTTCGAACACTGCCCGAGCAAATTGCTGCGCGTCTGCAGCAGGACATACTAGGGGGCCATCTAAAGCCAGGCGAACCCTTGCGCGAAGCCGATCTCTCAGAACGTTTTGGCGTCAGCCGAGGTCCGGTGCGCGAAGCTTTTCGTCAGCTCGTGCAGCAGGGCTTGCTGGTGTTGGAGCCGAACAAAGGCGTACGCGTGGCGCAGAATCCCAGCGACGAGATGCGTCCGCTCGTCGTGCAATTGAGGCGCGCCATCGAAGTATATGTGCTGGAAAGCATCTTCGATAGAATCACGAACGGTGACATTGATACTTGGCAGGCGATTCTGAACGACATTAGAACTGCCTGTGAAGCGAATGACCTCAACGCGCTTACCAATTACGATCTGCGTTTTCACCAGGCGATCGTCAAGAGTCACGACGACCGCGATTTATTCACGCTTTGGCAACCGATAGCGATGCGCATGATGATGCAGTACAACCGTTTGGACGATATTATGGACAGCTATCGGGAACACAAGCGAATCCTGGACGCGATACGCGCGCGCGACCGCCGGGCGGCGATTGAGGCGCTGTCGACCAATATCCAGTAGGTCGTCCGACCACTATCGCACTGACGACGTTGAAGACGGGTCCTGAGAGTTGGCGCGCCGGATTCGTCTTCATGACCGACAGGGAAAACCAGCGCGTAGAGCCGAGGAAAAGCAAGATGACAGTCGCAGCCTTTTATGAAGGCGACCGAAGGATACGCATCGGCGCCGCTGAGCCAGTCGAACCCGGCGCTGGCGAAGTTCAGTTGAAAGTGTCGCATTGCGGCATCTGCGGCACCGACCTGCACATATTTCACGGCGCAATGGACGCGCGTGTCGCGATGCCCTTGGTGATGGGGCATGAAATGTCGGCCAGCGTTCACAAATTGGGCGCCGGTGTAGAAGATTTCGCTTTGGGAGACAAGGTAGTCGTTATGCCGCTGGCGCCTTGCGGCTCTTGCCCCGCATGTGAGGCCGGGCACAGCCATATCTGCCACCATCTGAACTTCCTCGGCATTGATACTCCCGGCGCCTTCCAAAGCTACTGGACGGTTCCCGCTTATACCTTGCATCGAGTGCCGGCGAACTTGTCGCTGAAACATGGCGCGCTGATTGAGCCTTTGGCGGTAGCCTGCCACGATGTGCGGCTTGCTGGCGTGAAAGCAGGCGATGAAGTCGTCGTGCTGGGCGGCGGACCGATCGGCATGCTAGTGGCGCTGGTGGCGAAGCAGCGAGGCGCGAATGTGCTCGTCTCGGAAATCAACCGGTTTCGCCTAGAATTGGCGCGATCTCTGGGCTTGGCGGCTTACAATCCAGGCGAAACCAATCTGATCGAGATGGTCATGCAACGGTCAAAGGGCGCTGGCGCCGACATCGTCTTTGAAGTTTCCGGCTCGCAGGCGGGCGCCGACATCATGACCGAGCTGCTGCGCACGCGCGGGCTGGCGGTGATCGTAGCGATTTTCGCCCAGAAGCCGCAGATCGACCTCTTCCGCTTTTTCTGGCGCGAGCTTCGCTTGCAAGGCGTGCGCGTTTATGAGTCGCAAGATTTCGCCGACGCCATTGCGCTGGCGGCCGCGGACGCCCTGCCCCTCGACAAGTTGATCACCGATATCCGCCCGCTGAGCGCGCTGCGATCCGGCTTTGAAGATATGGAAAAAGGCGGACGCGTGATGAAAATTCTGCTGGAGATCTAAATGAATGTTGTGGAGCAGTTTCGGCTAGACGGCAAGACGGCGCTAGTCACTGGCGCGCGCCGCGGCATCGGCAAGGCGATGGCGATCGGATTGGCGGAAGCGGGCGCCGATATCATCGCCGTCAGCGCCAACCTGGAAGCTTCCGGCAGTGAAATTGAGCGAGAAATTCTCGCCCTGGGTCGTTCCTTCGCTGGCTACCGCTGCGACTTTTCCAATCGGGCTGACCTTTACAAGTTCATTGGAGACGTTAGAGCCGATCACCCGGTCATCGACATCCTGGTCAACAACGCCGGCACGGTCTTGCGCGAACCGGCCGAGCGCCACCCGGATGAATACTGGGACAAGATCATCGATACCAACCTGAGCGCCCAATTTGCGCTGAGCCGCGAAATCGGCAAAGGGATGCTGGCGCGCGGCAGCGGCAAGATCATCTTCATCGCCTCGCTGCTTACGTTCCAGGGAGGCATCAACGTGCCCGGATACGCGGCGAGCAAGGGAGGGGTCGGGCAATTGACCAAGGCGCTGGCGAATGAATGGGCGAGCCGAGGCGTGCAGGTGAACGCGATTGCGCCCGGTTACGTCCGCACCGATGTCACCGAAGCGCTGCAAAATGACCCCGAACGCTACCGCTCGATACTTGAACGGATACCGGCCGGCCGCTGGGGCGAGATCGATGACTTCAAAGGACCGGCCGTCTTTCTGGCTTCACCGGCGTCCGACTTCGTAAATGGCGAGATTCTGGTGGTGGACGGCGGCTGGATGGGGCGCTGATCAGATCGTTCCGCCTGAAAACTAGGTCCCGATCGTTGGCCGGTCGCGATCAGCTTGTTCCGCCAGAATGCGCTGGCGCCATTCATCGGGCAGCTTCACCTGCGGCTGGAACCAAGACGCCTCATGCCAGTGAAGATTGCTGCCCTTAAATTCAGGTCTTTCGCTATCGCGCGACAAGGCGCAATCAAAGCGAACAATGTACAAGTCACCATGGCCAGCATCGGTCTGGGGAATGATGTGGCTGAGTCCCCAGGTGATGCCGCGCCCGTCGCCGTTGTCGGCAAATGCGTCGGGGCAGAAGGGACCTGGCGCGTGCGGCGAAAGTTGGACGTGCGCCTTGGGCGCGAAATTCAAGCCATCCGGCGCGAACTGTATCGTGTCTTTCTCCGGACCATCCTGGATGAGCAGCGCAGCGATTCCACCCTCGTAGGGCCAGAGCATGGTCTCGTGGCCCGAATTGGTCACCGGGTTCAGCGCTGACTTGACATAGGGACCTTCTGGCTGGTCGGCTATTGCCACGCCCTGCGCCCGCAAAAGGTTGCCGGGTGATTTGTCGGCCGGCGAGCCTTTGTAGTAGACCCAGATCTTGCCCTGATAAACCATGGGATAAGGATCATGAATCGCGCAGCTGTCCCACTCGCCCTCGGCGCCCTGCTCCACCACCGGGCGGTCCAGGCGCGTCCAGGGTCCATCGGGCGAATCCGACCAAGCCATACTGACATTGACGCAGTCATTCTGCCGCCACATTGTCGTGAAGCACTGATAGTAAAGATAGTAACGTCCGCCGAAGACGAGGATATCGGGGGTCGATAGCGAGCGATCGCCGTAATTGCCTTTTGGCGCGCGCGCCGCCGCCACCCCTTGCTCCACCCAGTTGAAACCATCCTTCGAGGTCGCGTAGCAGATGTCGGCCAAATCCCAGTCGACGATTGGCGTCTCATCATCGCCTTTATCGATATTGAAGCGGCCGACGGGCCGATGCTTCGTGCGCCGACGTGTATACCAGACGTAGTACGTGTCGCCGATCTTGAGCACTTTGGACGGGTCGCGGCGCGAGACCGATAGTTCCGATTCGTCTACCCCGATGCCGGTTACGGGCGAGTACTTGAAGACAGTATAGAAGGGATTGCCCGGATCCTGCATTGGCGTCCACATGTCATAGAGGCGCTCCATTGCCGCGCTCAATGGTCGGTCGGTCGGCTTTTCCAGCGGCAGCCGGCCAGGAAAAGCGGCAGATTGCTTGCGCTCGTCACCCATATATGCTCCTAGAAATTGGCTAGCGGCTAACAGCAACGATATAATTGCGGGATTGTAGACAATTGACATATCCCTGTCAAATTCTGGCGACTTGGACCGTGTCTACAGCCAACTGCGGCGCCCAAGGAGGAGCTTTTGATCACAGCGGATTACATTGTTGTCGGCGCTGGATCCGCGGGCGCGGCGGTCGCGAGCCGCCTCAGCGAGGACGATTCTTATTCCGTGCTGCTGCTCGAAGCCGGCGGACCCGACAGTAATCCGGACATTCATATTCCGGCGCGCTTCTCCGAGCTATTTCATAGTGCGGACGACTGGGATTACCAGACGATTCCGCAGCCGGGACTCAATAACCGGCGCGAATACGTTCCGCGCGGCAAGGTCTTCGGCGGCACCAGCTCAATGAATGCCATGGTCTATCAGCGAGGACATCCGTCGGATTATGACGGCTGGGCGGCGCGCGGAAACGAAGGCTGGGCTTATGAAGATCTGCTGCCCTTCTTCCGCAAGACGCAACATCAGGAGCGGGGTGAATCGACGCATCACGGCGTCGGCGGTCCCATCAACGTCGCCGATCCGCAAGACCCCAATCCGCTAAGCATCGCCTTTGTGGAAGCCGCGCTTGAATTGGGCTACGCGCATAAGGCCGATTTCAATGATGGCGAGCAAGAAGGCTTTGGCGTCTACCAGGTGACGCAGAAGCGAGGAAAACGTCACAGTACGGCGGTTGGTTATCTGCGGCCGGCGCTACGCCGCCCGAATTTGAAAGCGATACCATTCGCTCAGGTCACCCGGTTAATCGTAGAAGACGCTCGCTGCGTCGGCGTGGATTATCAGCGCGATGGCGAATTACAAACCGCGCGCGCCAGACGGGAAGTCGTCCTTTGCGGCGGGGCGATCAATTCACCGCAGCTGCTGCTGCTTTCAGGAATAGGACCCGCTGATCATCTCGCCGAATTTGATATACCGCTGGTTCATGACTTGCCGGGCGTCGGGCAGAACCTGATGGATCATATCCAGGTCCCGCTCGCCTACCACTGCAAAGCGCCCCTCAGCCTGGTCAACAAGGACGCGCCGGAGCAGATCAAACGATATCAAGAAGAGAAAATGGGGCTGCTGACCTCGAATCTCGGCGAATCCGGCGGCTTCGTTAGGCTGAATCCGGATTCAGCGGCGCCCGAATTGCAATATCACTTTGGTCCGGATTGGTTCGTTCGTCACGGCTTCGAGACGCCGGATGGGCATGGCTTTACCATTCTTGTCGGGCTGGTGGGAACGATGAGCGTCGGCGAACTCAAGCTGAAGTCGTCGGATCCCTTCGCGCCACCCGCTATTGATTTCGCCTGTCTCATGGAAGACAGCGATGTTCAGGCGCTGCTGGAGGGAATCAAGCTCGGGCGACAGATCGCAGCCGCGTCGCCATTCGAGCCTTATCGCGGCGTCGAGTTCCTCCCGGGCGAGCAAATCACAGCCGATGACGAGCTCATCCACTACATCCGCGAGTTCGCGACGACGATCTATCATCCGGCCAGCAGCTGCCGAATGGGGCGCGATCCGCTGGCGGTGGTTGACGAGCGGCTGCGCGTACATGGGATCGCCGGCTTGCGCGTCGCCGATGCCTCGATCATGCCGCATATTATCAATGCCAATACCAATGCGCCTTGCATCATGATCGGGGAGAAAGCGGCCGCGATGATTCTGGAGGACAACTGAGCCGTGAACAAGATCACAAGCGACAAGCCCCGTCTGCCAGGCGAGCCCAGCCGGCAAAAGCCGACCGCCCGTCCAGTGAGCGCCGCTCACGCGCGGCTCTATGACAAATGGGGCATCTATCAAGATTCGATCAGCGAGTTTTATACCACTTTCAAGTACAGCCGGATCAGCGGCATCGGCAAAGAAGCCGGCGTCACGCGGCGCGATCCCACGACTGTCTTGCGCATCAATGGCGTCTATTACGTCTGGTATACCAGGCGCAAAACGAACAAGGACCGCGATCATGCCAACAAGCCGCCGCAGCGCGAGCAGACTTGGGATACACCAGTCTTCGACTGGGATCTGGCTGAAATCTGGTACGCGACATCGGAAGATGGCTTCAACTGGACAGAACAGGGTGTTGCCGTCAAGCGCGGACCCAAAGACGCCTACGACGGGCGCTCTGTCTTCACGCCCGATGTGCTAATGACCCGCGACGGTTTCTACCTTTACTATCAGGCGGTTGATTATCCATATCGGACGCGCACGCGCAATACGATTGGCATGTCCTGGTCGAAGTCGCCAGAAGGTCCCTGGCAGCGCGCCGACGCGCCTGTACTCGAACCAGGCGAGGCGGGAGAGTGGCTGGGAGATGACGACTCGGACGAAGTTGCGCGATACGGAGCATGGGACAGCCACAAGGTGCACGATCCCTTTATTCTCGTTCGCGGTGGCAAGTATTGGCTCTACTACAAGGGTCAGCCGATGGGCTGGACGACCAAGTATTCGCGCAGTATCGGCTGGGGCGTGGCGATTGCGGACGCGCCCGCGGGTCCCTTCGTCAAGTCGCCCTTGAATCCGGTCACGAATAGCGGCCACGAAACCTGCCTCTTCCCCTACCGAGAGGGCATTCTCGCCATCTGCGGCCACGATGGTCCCGAAAAAGACAGCATTCAATACGCGCCCGATGGGCTGAACTTTGATGTGGTCGCCCATGTCAATCTGCCGCCGCTGGCCGCCGGACCGTTCGCGCCTGATTCTTATAGCGATTCCAAAGACGGCGCCGGTATCACCTGGGGTTTGTCGCATATCGCCACCGAAGAGATGAAAAGCGGAAACTCGTATATTGTGCGCTTCGATTGCAACCTGCGCCGCGATATCGAGCGTCCAGGCTTCCGCGGAAGCAATATCCGCTATCCGGAAGAAGTCTACTTTTCGCCAGACCTGGCTTTGAACGAACAAAATATGCAAGACCTGGACTACGTCAATGAGCCGGAACGCCCCGACGAATCGCGTCCGCCAGGCCCAATCAGCGCGGCGATGGAGCGCGTCTACGATCGCTATGGCGTTTACAAAGATCAGGGCAGCGAGTTCTTTAGCGCCTTCCGCTACTCGCCGATTAGCGGGATCGGCAAAGAGCCGGGCGTCACTCGGCGCGATCCATCCAAAATCATCCTGGTCGGCGGCGCCTATTACGTCTGGTATACGCGGCGCAACACGGAAGAACGTTGGCTGGGTATAGCCCAAGCCAGCGAGACCCGACCAGCCTGGGATTGGGACATGGCTGATATCTGGTACGCCACCTCGCGGGACGGCTTCCGCTGGGAAGAGCGCGGACCGGCAGTCATCCGTGGCGAGCCAGGCGCTTTCGACGATCGAGCCGTGTTCACGCCTGATATCCTGGTTCACGGCGGCAAGTACTATCTCTACTATCAAGTGATACAAGGCCTGTGGAAGCATCGCTCTATCCACCAAATCGGCATGGCTTGGGCGGAATCACCCGATGGACCTTGGACGAAGACTGAGCAGCCTGTTCTGCGCCCCGGACGGCGCGGCGACTTCGTGGGCGACGCGGATGATGCCGATGCGATTGACAGCTTCGGCGACTGGGATTCACACAAGCTGCACGATCCATACCTGTTGTTCTACCGCGGACAGATCTGGCTATACTACAAAGGTGTGCAATTCGGCCGCAGCTATCGCCATGACCTGGGCATCGGTTGGGGCGTCGCCACCGCCGATGATCCGCGCGGACCCTTCGTCAAATCGCCATTGAATCCGCTGACCAACAGCGGTCATGAGACCTTTCTCTATCCTTTCCGCGAAGGCATCGTCGCAATCACAAGTCATGAAGGTCCGGAAAAGAATACGGTGCAATTCGCCAGCGACGGTTTGCAATTCGAAGTTGCCGGAAAGGTGACCGTACCGCCGGTCGCTGCCGGACCCCATGTGCCTGATGCCTTCAGCGACAAGGGCGACGGCCGCGGCGTCAGTTGGGGGCTGGCCCATATTCAGCATGGGCACGACGCGCGCTTGGCCAACGGCTATCTGGTGCGCTTCGACTGCAATTTGAGCCGTGACTGGCGGCGGGGGGATTTTTATCGAGCCTGGAACTACCGCTTTCCCGAGTCCGCTTATTTCAGCAACGATTTCAGACTGACCGAAGATGAGAAGGCGGAAGCGATGCAACTGATGGCGACTATCGACGAAGATACGACACCGCCAGATTAGCGCCGGGATCTGTCGCTTCCGTTAACGGGCTTCCAAGGCTTCGGCAACTGGGTCGACAAGAGCCTCCGCTACCCGACGATTGCCGATTTCGTTGATGTGGACACGGTCGCTAAAGATGCCGGTTTGCGCATCGCTGAAAAGGTCGGTCAAGACGATCACATCATCGGCGGATTGGCTCAATCGCTGATCGCCAACTGCGCGGTGGACATCGCGGTACAGATCAATGAAACCAGGTTGAGCGCGCTCGACATCGTCCAAGAGTTGTTGCTCGCCGGCAGTTCGGGCGCCTTTTGCAAACAGAGCTGGCTGCCAGACGAATAAAACATCAACAGCGTGCTCTTCGGCGACGGCGCGAATTAGTCGACGATTCGCCAACCATCGGTCCACAATGTCCCTGGGCGCTGTAGATCCACCGGTCACAAGGCGCCAATCATAATCGCTGGTATCGGTATCAAACGGGAGCAAAACGGGTTGTCCGCTTCGCAACAGCCGGCCGATCTCGACATCATTGACGCGCTGGTTTTCACGAAGGGTCAAGCCAGGGCTGCCTTGCAGGTACGTCGAATAAACATCGTTGAATCCATGATAGAAAACCGCCAGGTCGGGCGCATTGTCCAAAGCCAACTGCGCCTGAAACAGCAATAGATCTTGCCAGCTTACATAACCAGATTGCGCGTAATTCGCCACATGCGCGGGATTGCCGCGATCGGCAAGCAACTGAGCCACTTGCGCCGGAATCGTGTAAGCGTCGCGCGCGCCTTCGCCCCACATGGTCGAACCGCCAAAGAAGTAAATGCGCGGCGCCGTGGGATCATCTGTGAAGCTGGGCGTATGCCGTATGCCCGCCTCATCCACATTGATGTACCTGCCATCGATTGGCGCAACCGTCCAATAACTGAATGGAAGCCAGCGCACAAGCGTAGCGCTCTGTTCTGCCCAGAACTCTCGCGCAGAAGGCGCTTCGCCATCATCAATGAACTGGAGCGGACGATAATCCAGCGCTCCGCGCAAGCGCTCGTATAGCCCGCTGGCGCCAATCAGGCGATTGCTCACGACAAACAGCAGCGCGACAACCAGCAGAGCAATTGTGGTAAAGCCCAGAAGCGCCAACGAGTTGCGCATATTCTGGTTGCTGTCATGAAAGGCGGGCCGATGAACTGTCAACATTAGGGCGACGAAAACGGCGGTCCAGCAGACCAGCAAAAGTATGAATGGATCCGTGATCGCCGGGGCGATGCCGCGCAGGAGCAGCATCGCAAGAATATCGCACTCAATGAGCGCAATGCACAGAATGAGCGCCAATGTGCCGCTTCGAAATAACGTGGCTATTCGGCGCGCCAGCCTCTCTTTAGCGGTCTCGCTCTGTCGAACCGTCCAGACGCAACATGCCAGCGCGAGCGCGGCCGCCAAGCCAAGGCCAATTACAAGCATTCGCCGTATCGTTTCGTTTGCTTGGGCGGGCGACGCGGGCGAGAGTAGCAGCAGAATCCATGCGACAACCAAGGGAAACCAGGCCGCGAACGCGAACAGGACAAGGCTTCGCGCCAATGTCGCCACTTGATGGGATATTCGACCCATGCTTTCGCGGTTCACGGAAGTCGCTCGGCGACCAGGCTGAACATCAGAGGAAAGTTCTGTGGCAAGCGGGCTGGCATCGCGTAACGCCGCCCGCCCAGATCGACCATGTCCGGCATTGGCTTGAATCCATTGCAAAACTTGTATTCGACCAGATGAGACAGCCGCAAGCCCGCGTCGAGAAATGCAGTCGCCACTTCGGCTATCCCCCATTGGAACTCGACCCCCGGAAATGGATTACGGAAATCGCGTATTCCTGTCAGCAAACTGTCGGTCTCGGCGGCGGCGCCAGTCAAGGCGACATAATCGCCAACCCCCGACTCCAACTCGCAGGGGGCGCCGCCCATATAATCGTGCCTAAACTGCCATTCACCGTCGAACATCATCAAGGCCGGGTGGAAATCGATTAGCGCGCATCGGCCGCCGGGCTTTAGGCAGCCGGCAATGCCGCGCCCCCAGGCCGCAAGATCCGACAGCCAACAGAGCGCGCCATAAGACGAGAAGACCACATCAAAACGCGCGCTGTCATTCGCGAAGAAATCGTATATGTCCGCGCGGATGAAGCTCGCCTTTATGCCGCTTTCCCGTGACAGTTGCCGCGCGAAGCGGATCGCTTCGTCGCTGATGTCGACGCCGGTGACTCTGCTTCCAAGATGATTGGCGATGCTTAGGCTGTCTTGACCGCAATTGCATTGGAGATGGAGCAAGGTCTTGTCAGTTACGTTCCCAAGGAGGCGGGTTTCCTCCGGGAAGAGCGTGTTGC
>JAPOYT010000214.1:54436-63768 GCA_026706445.1 Chloroflexota bacterium | reverse complement strand
AAAGAAAATGGCATATTTCGCAGACAATTCTCGGCGCTCTCGCTTTTCTCGGTGCCCTCGGTGGTAAAGCTTTTTATGTTTCAACCGAAAAGGATACACTTCCCCTGCTTGCGATAGATTTTCAATCTGATTTAGCGTGTTATACTCAGGTATTCTCGCACCCTGTACGCAACCCTAAACAGACTCCCAACGGCAAGTGATTTCATGTCCGTCATTCCGAAAGACTACAACGGTTTCATCGCGGTCTTGAAGCGCGATTGCGCCACTTGCCAATTGATTGAGCCGGCCATCTTCGAATTGACACGCGCGCTTCAGCTGCAAGTTCACTCGCAGGACGATCCCTCGTTCCCCGAAAGCATCGCCGATGTGATCGACGAGCGCAAGTTAGAATTGTCTTATCGCCTCGACATTGAAGTGGTGCCCACCTTGATTCGCGTCCAGGCGGGTAAAGAAACAGCGCGGTTGATCGGATGGCGGCGCGCTGATTGGCGTCGACTGACAGATTTGCCCGCGCTCGGCGCCAACCTGCCGGAATTCAGCCCCGGCTGCGGATCAAAATCGGTAGAACCGGGCATGCCTGAGAAACTTGCATTCAAATTCGGCGACACCACGCTCCAGGCGCGGCGGGTAGACCTGGCAACCGAGCAAGACGAGCATGAGCTGATGCATGAACGCGGCTGGTCGGATGGCTTGCCGGTTGTGCCGCCGACCGAGGAGCGCGTGCTGAAAATGCTGGCGGGAACGACAAGATCGCCCTCCGAGATCATCGGCGTCGTCCCGCCAGACAATGTGTCCTGCGCGATTGAGAAGGTCGCGATCAATGCGGTGATGGCTGGCTGCAAGCCGGAGTATTTGCCGGTTGTGCTGGCGGCGGTAGAGGCGGCTTGCCTTGATGAATTCTGCATGCATGGTGTGCTGGCGACCACCTATTTTTCTGGTCCTATCGTCATCGTCAATGGGCCCATCGCCGAAAAGATCGGTATGAATTGGGGACATAATGTCTTGGGCCAGGGCAATCGCGCCAATTCCACCATCGGCCGCGCGCTGCAATTGGTGATCCGCAACGTTGGCGGCGGCCGCCCGGGCGGCGTCGACCGCGCCACGCTGGGGCAGCCGGGCAAGGTCGGCTTCTGTTTTGCCGAGCGCGAGCGCGATTCTTACTGGGAATCGCTGGCTGTCGAACGCGGCTTCAGCGCGGATGAATCCACCGTAACGCTTTTTGCCGGTGGCGGCGTGCATCCCGTAGGCGATCAGAAATCGCGGAGGCCCGAATCGCTGACGCGCAGTTTGGCGCTGACGCTGCGAACGGTGTATCACGGTAAAATGTATGGTGGGCGGGACGCGCTGCTGGTAGTCTCGCCGGAGAATATGCGCGTCTTTCGCGACGCCGGCTGGTCGAAAGCGCGTTTTCGCCAGGCGCTCGAAGAAGAGCTCACGGTGGACGGTCGCGAAGTCTTGGCTGGCGTCGCTGGAATTGACGAAGGCATGCCGGCCTATACAGCCGAGAAACGTCTTTCGAAGTTCCGCCCGGGCGGCTTGTTGATTGCTCATGCCGGCGGTGGAGCGGGCATGTGGGCGGCGGTGATTACTGGCTGGGCTGGCGGCAGCGCCAAGGGTAGCCTTCCCGTGACCGTCGCAATCAAATCGTAAATTTGAATGGATGTAGGGGCGTTACGCCGTAAGGCCCGCCAGCGCCAATACAGCCAAAATAATCTGATACTGTAGGGGCGAGACTTGTCTCGCCCGCCTTAGCCACAAAATGCCTGTCGCCAACCGCGGCATCATAAATCATAAGGAGCAATCCATGTCAACGTTATTAGATCCAACGAGCGAATTGCAGCCTGCGCAGCGCGAGGCATTGCCGCGACCCCGTTCCTTGAACGAAAAGCGCGTCGCCTTGCTCGACATATCGAAACCGCGCGGCGATGTCTTCCTTGATCATCTGGAGGCGCGGCTGGGCGAAATGGGCGTCGATTCGCGTCGCTATAGCAAGCCCACCTTCACGCGGGTGGCGCCGGTTGACCTCAAGCATCAGATCGTTAGCGAGTGCGATCTTGTCATTGAAGCGCTCGCCGATTGAGGGTCGTGCACGTCGTGCAGTGTGCACGACATCACTGACCTCGAATCCCGCGGGATTCCCGGGATGTTCGTCGCCTCAAACGAATTTGTCGAAGCGGCCGCCGCGCAGGGGAAATCTCTGGGCTTTGACCCAGCCGCCTGTTATGTGCCGCATCCGATTCAAGACCGCACTGACGCTGAAATCCGCGCGCTGGCTGATGCCGCCTTCGAAGAGATTCTCTCGCAGCTGACTGCAAACTGATTTCCTCTTCCCTCACCTTGGGGATGCTTCCACATAGAGATGTGGAAGGGGCTAGGGGATGGGGGTGTAGCGGCTGATGACAACGGCGGTATTGTGCCCGCCGAAGCCAAACGAATTGCTGAGAACGTGGTTGATCTCTTTGGCGACGCCGATATTCGGTGTGTAATTAAGATCGCAATCCGGATCGGGCCGGTCCAGGTTGATCGTCGGCGGGATGAAGTTGTCTTGCAGCGCCTTCACCGAAAACACCGCTTCCGCCGCCGCCGTCGCGCCCAGAATATGCCCGGTCATAGACTTCGTTGAACTGATCGGAATGTTGTAGGCTTCTTCCGCCAGCGCCTGCTTGATGGCGAGCGTTTCGCTCTTGTCGTTGAGCTGGGTGGCGGTTCCATGCGCATTGATATAACTGATCTCGCAAGCGCGGATCTTCGCCTCGCGCAGAGCGCGCCGCATCGCTTCAGCCGCATCCAGGCCGTCGGGATTGGGCGCCGTCACATGAAAGGCGTCGGATGTATGACCGTAGCCGGTTAGCTCGGCATGTATTGGCGCGCCCCGCGCCAGCGCATGATCGAGATCTTCGAGGATGAGCAGGGCGGCGCCTTCGGCCGCGACGAAGCCATCGCGGGTAGCGTCAAAGGGACGGGAGGCTTTTTCCGGGATATCTTCAGTATTCGTCAACACTTTCATGTTATTGAAGCCGCTGATGACCATCGGCATGATGCAGGCTTCACTGCCGCCAGCGACCATGACATTGGCTCGCCCCATGCGGATTAGATCGGCCGCATCGCCCAGAGAATTGTTGCTGGTCGCGCAGGCGGCGGTGATATTGTAATTGGGACCCTTGAGCCCGAAGTGCATGGATACGCGCGAGCTGATGCCATCATGCAGCAGCGCGGGCACAATCACCGGGCTGACGCCGCGATGTCCCTTCGCCTCAAAACCCTTCAGCGCCTGTACGACAGTTACGATCCCGCCGATGCCGGAGCCGACGACCACGCCTACATCGTATTTGTTCTCATCGGTGATTTCGATGCCGGCATCGTTCAAGGCTTCTTCGGCGGCGACCAAAGCCAGCATCTGCGCGCGATCCATCCGCCGCATCTCGCGTCGGCCGAAGCGGCCCACCAGGTCAATGTCCTTGACTTCGCCCGCGACCCGATTCTCGACCAGTTCGGCGTCAAAGAGCGTAATCCAGTCAATGCCAGAATTGCCCGCGCGGATATTCGCCCAGGATTCGTCCACATTGTTGCCAACCGGGCTGACCAAGCCCATGCCGGTGATTACGATTCGCTTTCCCGCCATCTACGCACTTTCTCTTGCGGCCAGGCATTGCCCAGAAACTCAACAATTACTTTACAAGATTATAATATGGATTGCCCGTAGATTTCATCTGCGTATTCGGCAATTAGCGCTCGAGCCGCGCGAGTTCATCAAGCAGCGCCGCCTTGATTTCGGGCGGAATCTGATCATAGGGGAGATCCAGCAGCGCGCCCTGCAGCGCCCAGAGCATCGTCAAGCTGGCCGGATAGCGCTGGCGCAATCGCCGATAGACCTCGACCGCGCCCAAGTTTGCAATCTGCTCCCGCGACTCAATGCCTGCTTCACGCAGCCTGACAGCCGATTTCGGTCCGATGTTCTTCAACTTTGTCAATTCGTCGCGCGCGCTCGGAGCCACTGCAATGTTCCAAGACGTATCCGCTAATCAGCCGCTTCGGAATTCTCGCGATCTGGTCCAGCAACAGCGACTACCATTTCTTCGGGACGCAGATAGCGCTGAGCGGCGCGCAGCATGTCATCTTTCGTGATGCTGGTTATCAGTTCGTCGTACTTTGCCAAATAATTCAGGCCCAAGTTGAAGCTTTCCATGCTGTGGATATGGGAGGCGATGCCTTCGTTGCTCTCCAGCCGTAGCGGCATACGACCGGTGAAGTAACTCTGATTATCCGCCAAATCCTCGTCGGAGACCGCTTCTGTGGTCAACCGCTCTAGCTCTTCGAGGACGGACGCGATCGCCAGTTCGACGTTTTCCGGGTTGACGCCAGCGCTAACGGTCCAGGGATCGGGTCCATGTCCGCCGCCAAGCCGACTGAAAGCGTAATAAGCCAAGCCCTTCTCCTCGCGCACGCTCTTGCCGATCCGTCCCATCATGCCGAATTCGCCCAGGACGCTGTTGGCTAGCTGCGCCGCCAAGTAGTCTTCGGCTTTGCGCGCCGGACCAATGACGCCCATGCTGATATCTGACTGCGTCTTGCCGGGCAGGAAAACGGTCGGGCGCCGACCGTCCGAGCAAGCTTCCGGCGCTGTCGCCTGACGCACAGCCGGCTGCGCGGGATTGCGCCAGTCGCCAAAAGCATTGGTCGCCAGCTCGATTGCATCAGCCGCCTCAACCGCGCCGACGATCACCAGGATCATGCTCTGCGGTCCGTAATGCTTTTCGTGAAATGCTTGTAAGTCGTCGACGGAGATCCTGGCGATGGAATCTTCGTCGCCGTATGTGCCGTAGTGATAAGGATGCGCCGCCGGGTATAGCGCCTCTCGCATCGCTTTTGCCGCCCGATAACGGGTGTCGAAGCTGCTGTACTGGAGCCAGGTCAGGCGTTCGCCGCGCAAGCGTTCCGCATGCTCGGCCGGGAAGACCGGCTGGCGCAGCGCCTCAGCCGCGACATCCAGCAACAGACGCAGGTCTTCCGCCAGCGCTTTGCCCGATAAGCCGGCTTTGTGGATATGCCCGCGAAAGCCGAGATCGGCGCCCACATCTTCCAGCGCGCCGTGGATCGCGTCAAAGTCGCGCGCAGCCGTGCCGGTCATCAGCGCGCCCGCCGTCAATGACGCGAGCCCGCTTTTCTCCGGCGCTTCGTAAATGCTGCCGGCGTGCAGCGAGCCCATCAAGTTGACCGACTGCACCGCCGGATTCTCATACACCAGCAGCGTGATTCCGTTGTCAAGCTCGGCGCGCGCGATGTTGCTGGAATTTGGGATGCTCGCCCCTCGATCGGTCATGGCGTCGCCTCCTCGGCCGGATCGGTCGGATTGAGAATGCCGACGACACGCTTCCGCGGCGCGAGGTAGCGATTGGCGACCTCCAGCACGTCCTCCGCCGACACCGCCATCAGCCGCTCGGAATAGCGGTCGAACCAATGCACATCGCCCAGGATAAAAGATTGCGCCAGCCCATAAGCTTGCTCGGTGACGCTTTCCGCGCTGTAAGCGAAGGCGGCGCGCGTCTGCTTCCGCGCCTTCTCCAATTCGGCGTCGCTGACGCCGTCGGCTTGCAAGCGGGCGATTTCCGCCAGCAGCGCTGCTTCCGCTTCCTGCGGCTGTCGGTCATCGCGCAGCGTGACGATGATGCTGTAGAGGTAAGGGTCCACCGTCGGCGTGAGCCAGGCGCCGACGCCGGCCGCGATCTCGGTCTTGACCAGCGCCCGGTAGAGACGGCTCGTCTTGTTGTCCGACGCGCCGCCCGAGCCGCTGAGGATGGCGTTCATGATTTGCAGCTTGAACCAGTCTTCGTGATCCGCGGCCGGGGCGCGGTGGCATAGCTCGAAGAAAGCTGTCTTGCCCGGGCGTTCAACCACGACGCGGCGTTCGCCACTCTGGGCTGGCTCCGCGCGCGAAAAGAGAGCGGGCGCCGCGCTCGCTTCTATCGAAGCAAACAATCGCTCGATCTTGGCCAGCATCTCATCGCTGTCAAAAGCGCCAACGGCGATGGCGGCCGCGTTCGCCGGGTTGTAATGCCGGCGATAATGATGGTAGAGATCATCGCGCGTCATCGCGCGCAGATCGGCCTCATCGCCGATGATTTCGTGATGATAGCCATGCACGCGAAAGGCGGCGCCGCGCACCTCTTCCTGCAGCCAGAAGGTCGGCTGATTCTCCGCGCCCTGCCGCTCGGAGATGATAACGGTGCGTTCGGACTCGGTTTCTTCGGGGTCGAAGATCGCATTGGTCATGCGGTCGGCTTCCGCTTCCATCGCGATATCGATTTTGCCCGCGGGCAAGGTCTCGAAGTATTTGGTCGCGTCCATCGAAGTGAAGGCGTTCCATTGGCCGCCGGCGCGGTCAATTTCGCGGTCGAGCATACCGGCGGGGAAGCGCTCCGTGCCCTTGAACATCATGTGCTCAACCCAATGGGAGATGCCGGTCAAGCCCGTTGGCTCGTTGCGGCTGCCCACGCGGTAAGCCAGCCACCAGCTGATGACTGGCGCGCTGTGGGCTTCGCGCAGGAGGATGGTGAGTCCGTTGGGGAGGGTGTGGTGGGTGAGTTGTGTCATGGGCTGGCCTTCGCCTTGTTTCGATATATTCTCGCGGCTGCGCTTCCGCTAGGGCACTTGGCGGTAGTCTTCGATTGGTTTGCCGCCATAGGCAACCCACCGCCGTCGGAACAGACGGCGACGAGATCGCGGAATGTGAGGTTAAACTGTTGGATTTTTATTTCGACAACCTATTGCGGCGCATCACGAGGCTGAGAATTCTTTAGCTATCGCCTAGCTTGTCCACCTTGTCATCAAGGCTCTTAATCTGCCCCTGCAGAGCGTTGAATCGCTCGTCCACGACGTTGAATCGCGCGTCAGTGGCGTTGAATCGCTCGTCAGTGGCGTTGAATCGCTCGTTTATGGCTTTGAATTGCTCGTCGGTGGCGTTGAATCGCTCTGCCACGTTGTTGAATCGCTCTTCCACGTTGTTGAATCGCTCGTTCATGGTGTTGAATCGCTCGTTTATGGTATTGAACTTCTCCGTGTGAGCGGCGAGGATTGATCTGATTTCAGCGTGTGCGTTCGCAGACGCTCTATAGATACCGAACGCGCCGCCTACAATTGCCGCGGCAATCGCTAAGGCTCCTTCAATACTAATAACCAAGTGTGTAGCTTCCACTGCCTGCTGCCTCGACACTGATTTAATACATCATTATGCTACCACAATTGTATCATACTTCAAGGTCTCCCCAGGCCGGAATGGGCGCGTGGAAGTCCAGCTTGCCGCCGCCGTCGACATCGTCTTGGCAGGTTGCGCTGTGGGCTTCGCGCAGGAGGATGGTGAGTCTGTTGGGGAGCGTGTGGTGGGTGAGCTTGGGCATCTTGGCAGCCTGTTATGTTACTTGGATGATTTCTTGCGGTTGCACTTCCTACATAGCATCTGGCAGTTGTCTTCAACGGTTTTGCCGCCTTCGGACCAGGGTGTTATATGGTCAGCTTCCATATCGGAAATACTGAAATCCTCTTTACAAATGGCGCAAGTGCCTGCTTGTTTCCGATATATTCTTCGCTTCATGCGAGCATCAAAGGCGCGGAGATTCAGGTGCTTTTCTTCGCGCGTGAGAACATAGGGGTAAATGCCCGATTCGCGCTGAACCTCTTCATCGTCGAGCAACACTTCAATTTCGGCTTCAATCTTGACAGGGTCGATTTCACAGTCATTGTACTTGTTGTACAGACCACCCCAATCCACGCCCTTCATAGATTTGCGATAGGTCTTAAAGTTTGTCTTTACCCAGTCAATAACAGCTTGAAAGTATTCCCATAGCGGCGCGGCGCTTTCATCGTGCTGGTGGATTCTCATGTACTCTTCAATGTTGTCGTTACATATCCACTTGATCACAGTTTCAAAATAGTCTTGGCGGATTGGCGACCCGCTCATGAAATCCCCGCCCAAGCCGGCCGCGGATCCGCCGGTTTGACTGAAATAGCGCTTGGCGTCCGTCACCCAAGGCCCGGCGTAAATCGCGTTGCGCAACTCTTGATCCGATAGCCGTTTCCCGGCGATATTGATGATCTCAAACCAATCCCGCCTTTCGCTAGGTTCACCACTGCACACATAGACCATCAGCTTGTAATTGAGAATCTTCTTCCTAATGTTACATTGCTGATTGGCGAATCCAAGCCCGTCGACGGAGAAGCCCGGTTTTTCCGCCACATAGCGGGCGATGGAAATTGTGCGCTGCTGGCCGTCGATAATCTCGAATCTGCCGTCCGGTCGGTCGAACCAGTACATGACATTGAGCGGGAAGTCCTTTAGAACAGACTGAATTACGGCATTACGCTCCTTTGTATCGTAGATGAATTCGCGCTGATATGGCGGGCGGATATCCAACTTGCCACCATAGCCGACCACGCCGCCAACGCGATCGTCATGGTAGCCGGCGACGAGGTCGCGCACGGTGATGTCTAGCTTTTCAATTTTCATTGCTTCGTCATCTTTGATGTTGTCACACATTAAGCTTGAAAACAATCGACCCTACGTGCCAAAAGGATGTTCCTCAAGCGGTGTTTCAGAAAACTTCATGTCAATTCGTGAATACGACTGATTGGGAATACCGTCTGGCAAGGGTATGTCATTGAAATAGAATTCAATAATCGCTACAACGTTTTCTATAAATAGCTCTTCATTAACGTTGATTAACCAGATTCTGTTTTCGTCATAGATACAAATTATTCGAAACACAACGGGATCTGAGCCTAGCTCTAGACCACTAAATGTTTGCCATTGAATTCCAGCGTGGCGGATACATTGGTAGAAATTCTCTATGATCCACCTTAGCTCTTTATCATTAAGTGATTTTCCAAAAAAGAATCTATGAACTTCTTTCCAATTTGCCTTTTTGAGCAGATTGCCATTTGTTTTGTAGTTTTCCAGTATCATAATGTGTTCCATGACCGGAAGCAAAACTACCAAAATAGTCTTTAAGAAACCATCAATCATCAATAGTTTTATGCTTGGATGATAACAATTGTTCCATAAACTCTTAATGTGGTTATATCTTTGACTATAGTCTAACTCGCTCATTTATCGCCCTCAGAGCCTATTGTTGCGAATAACGATCCGAACATATTTGGGCTTGCCGTCTATCGTACCATCTTTATCTTTTATCAAGCCATGTGCCTTGAAAGGTACGCCATCGTGTAACCTGAAGTCATTTGCGCTTAGGATCTCAAACTGCTCGGGATTGTGCTTGTTCAAGAAGGTAATCGGCACACCCATCGCGCCGTCCCAGTCCAGCGGAATCTCGGCGGTTTTC
>JAPOYT010000214.1:0-54391 GCA_026706445.1 Chloroflexota bacterium | reverse complement strand
GTGCCTTTGCCGGTAGTCCAGATTGGTATACCAGCAAGCGCTTCCCAGCCGGCCGTAAACGACGCCGTCTACGATCCTGTACGCGCTGCCCTCTTTCTTCGTCGTCACCAATTCTTTTGCGTAGTCTTCGGGAACATCAAACAACATGTCCTTTCCCCGAGGCGTAATCCCAAGCCACAATTTATTGTCTTTAATCAGCGGGAAAATCTCCTTATAGGTAATCGCGTTCTGATGGCCGATAATCAGAAACTTCTTGTCGTACTCAATTAACTGCGCGACATATTTACGGAAGAGCGAAAAGGGCGGGTTCGTAACCACAATATCGGATTGCTTTAGCAGCTCGATACATTCCTCGCTAGTAAAATCGCCATCGCCTTCAAGATAGTGAATCCCGATGTCTTCGACTGAGGGAACACCGGTCTCGTTCTCTGTCCCGTCATATTCCAGCCAGATTGCCTTATCCGCATCGTGCCGGCTGAACATATCCATCTGTTGATTCTGGTAGCAGGTGGTAATCAGTTTCTTTAATCCGAGTACGCGGAAATTGTAGGCGAAGTAATGAAAGAATTTGCTCACTCGCGGATCATCACAATTGCAGTAGACGACCTTGCCGCGAAAGTGGTCGGTGTAATGGCGGAGTTCATTTTCGATATCGACAAGTTGTGTGTAGAATTCGTCTTTTTTGTTGGTCTTCGCTTGGTGGAGATTTCGATTTGCTGACACAATGCAACTCGCCTTCGCTTGAGTTTTGGCAACGAGCGGCATTTTAGCATATTTGTTTTACTCTTTGAATCCTCTGTGCCCTCGGAAATCTCGGTGTCCTCGGTGGTAAAAAAAGAACTCCATTCACCCCCGCAGCTTCCGCTCCAGCACCATCCCCGCCTCATCCAAGCCCGCCACCCACTCGCCGACCGCCTCCACCGCCCGATGCATGCCCAGCGTCGCCCGCGCGTGACCCAGGCTCGTCATCCGCACGATGTACTCCCCCGCCTCTTCCCGCGGCGCCAGCATGATCATCGTATGCTGCTCGATGCTCGGCTCTTCCACCACCACTTCAAAAACGGCGACATTTCGCTTGCGATCGGCGAAAGCGTGCAGAATGGCGACATGCGCGTCGCCCAGCTTCCGCCGGCTGGCTTGAAAGCGGTCGACAATCTCGGCGGCTGTAAGCGGCGAGTATAAGAAAAGATGCGGCATTTCCAATTCCTCGATCAGGGGCGGGTGGGCGACCGGTCTTTCATTCCGATGATAAACGAAGAAATGCCCGCGCCGCCCTTCGCGATCGCCCTTGCGCTCATATTTTGTGCGAAAACGATCTTCCAGGCGATTCACCCAAGGCTTGTCAAACTGATTGCTCAGCCCCGGCGTATCGGCGAAGACCGCCCCCGCCATCTCGGCGTATTCGCGGATATCGGTGGCGAGGTAGAGGCGACCGGCCGCGGTCAGCCGGCTCGTCAGCAAGTCAACGGTTTCGCGCTGTATGAATCGGCGGCGATGATGTTTCTTCTTGAACCAGGGATCGGGGTAGTTGATGTGAAATTCGCTTATCGACTCTGGCGCGAAAAAATGCGCCAATGCCGTCTCGCCGCGCGCGTGGATCGGACGGGCGTTCTCCACTCCGAGCGCATCAATCTTCGCCTCCGCTTTGTCCATCGACTGGCTGGAGATCTCCACGCCGATGATGTTGCGGTCGGGCTGCGTCTGCGCCAGGTGGATGAGAAAATCGCCGTTGCCGAAGCCGATTTCGACGATGAGCGGCTGCGCGCGCGCAAACAGCCGTTCCTGCCGCAGCGGCCAATCGAGCGTGAGGATGTTGAGCTTTCGCAGCATCGGACTGCGGGCTATGCAGCCGCCAGCGGATGCTTGCGCTTCAGTGTCTCCGGCACGAAGAAGAGGAAAATGCTGGCGGCCGCCAGTCCCGAGCCCGCAATCACCCAGATGGCTGAGCTAAGCACGAGCAAGTCGGCCACCACGCCAACGATCAGCGGCGCGCCGGTATGCCCCATATCGCCAATCAAACGCCAGACGCCCAGGAATTCGCCCCGCGAGCGCGACGGCGAGAGGTCCGCGCCCAAGGTCATCATCGAACCGGCGCCGAGCCCATTGCCGATGCCGATCAAAACCGCGGCAAAGAGCAAGCTGGTATAACTGGTGGCGAATGGAACCAGCGCCATGCCCAGCGCTTGAATGCCGAAGCAAGGCACGATGGCGAACTTGCGCCCGACGCGATCCATCAGCCAGCCGGCGACCACGAACAGGCTGAAGTCGACCGCGACCGAGATGCTGACAATCAGTCCGATTTGGTCAACGGCCAGCCCGAGAACCTCGGCGGCGAAGAGCGGAATGACGATCATCCGCCCGGCGCGTATCATCTGCCCAAAAATCTGCGCCGTGCCCGCGGAAGCGAGGATGCGATAATTGGATGCCACGACCGACCGAATATGCAAATCATGCCCGTCAGCGGCGCTGCTCTTCCGCTTTTCTCGTTTGCCATTGAGCGTAAACAAGGCGACCAAAATTAGTCCTACGGCGGTGACCAAGCCGACGCATACGAATACCGCGCGCAGACCCAACATGCCGGCGGCGATTCCCCCGATTGCCGGACCGATAAATCCGCCGAGGCGATGCGTGCCGCCGTACATCGAAATCGCTTTGCCGCGCTGATCCAGCCCCACGTGGTTGGTCACATAAACGTGGGCGGAAACTGTGTACATGGAGCGGCCGAAACCGGCAAAGAGGCGCAGCAGAAGCACGATCCAGATAGACGGCGCGAAGAATAGCAGGAAGACGGACAGCGCTTTCACCAGGATGCCCATCATCATGACCTGCTTGTTGCCGAAGCGGCGCTGAAGCATGCCGGTCGGCACATCGGCGATCAATGTGCCGATGCCTTCGCCCGCCAGCACCAGACCGATCAAGCCGTAGCTGATGTTAAAGTCGACCGCGTATAGTGGCAGGATCGGCACCAGCAAACCCTGCCCCAGCGTGACCATAAGCGCGGGCAAGTAAAAGGACAGGATCAGCGCGCGCAATCCACGCGACGGATCTTTACTGTGAGCTTCTGCAGATTCTCGCGCTGACATTGTGCAAGTGTAGTCGCAATTGCTGGAAATTAAAGCCGTTAAACCGGTTTGAAGTCCCGTATGACGGCGCCTAAAGTGGCGATCGCCTTTTGTATCGCCTCTTCGTCTGACCGCGTGAAATTCAGACGCATGGTCGCCAGCCCTTCTTCTGGTTCGATGTAGAAGTACTTGCCGGGCACAAAGGCGACCTTCTGCTCGACCGCCTGCCAATAGATACCCTCGGCATCGACGCCTTTCGGTCCCTCCACCCAGACGAACATGCCCCCGTCCGGCTGCGTCCAGCGATAGTCGGCCGGCATGTATCGATCCATTGCGTCAAGCATCGCCTCCAGCCGGGGACCGTAGAGCTCGATGATTTTCGGTACCTGTTCGTATATGGTTCCGCTGCAGATGTATTCGGTGGCAAGCGCCTGCGCGTAAGTGTTGCTGTGAAGATCGGCGCCCTGTTTTGCTGTGTACAGCCATTCATGAATGACCGCTGGCGCAACGCAAAAGCCGAGCCGCAATCCGGGCGCGAACACTTTGGAGATCGTGCTGACGTAAACCGTGTTTTCCGGCGCGAATGTATAAAAAGGGGGGACCGCTTGGCCCCGATAGCGCAGATCGCTATAAGGGTCGTCTTCTATGACCAGCGCGCCTCGCTGGCGGACGATCTCCGCAACTTCATGGCGGCGCGTTGCGCTAAGCGTGCGCCCGGTTGGGTTCTGGAATGTCGTCACCAGATAAATGAATTTAACCTTCTGGCGATCGAGCGTTTCTTCCAGCGCTTCGGGGACGATGCCTTCGTCATCGGTGGCGATGCTGACGTAATTCGGTTCGTAGGCGCTGAAAGCGGAAATGGCGCCGAGGTAGCTGGGCGATTCCAGGACGACGGTATCCCCCGGTGTAATCAGCACTTTTCCAAGCGTATCGAGCACGCTCTGCGATCCGTTGAATACCAGAATCTCATCGGCGCTGACCGAGATTTCTTTCTCCTTCAGATAATCGACGAGCGCCTCGCGGAAGGGCGTGAAGCCTTCGGTCAGGTCATATTGCAGCGCGGCCGCGCCGTAGCGATCAAGCACGGCTTCATTGAGGCGATAGAGATCTTCAAGCGGGAAGGTTTCCGGCGCCGGGATGCCGCCCGCCAGCGAAATCATGCCTGGTTGAGACACGACTTTCAGTATTTCGCGAATCTGATTCCGGCGCATGCTTAGTGTGCGCTGGCTGAGAAAGTCCTGGAATTGTTGTGTCACGGCGCTGTCACCATATATGAAAAAAGCCGACCAACTACATAGCTTGGTCCGCTCACAAATCTTGTATCAGCGATTCTAGACTATGCCAGGTAGTCGCGCAAATTATGCGCCAACTGAGGATGGCGAAGCCGCCGCAGCGCTTCCTTCTCCAACTGCCGAATGCGCTCGCGGCTCAATCCAAACTTATTGGCGATCTCTTCAAGCGTATGGGGCTCGCCGCCGCCCAGCCCAAAGCGCAGCCGCAGAATATGACTCTGCCGCGGCGTCAGCTCGGCGAGCACCTCTTCAATCGTCTCTTCCAGCAGGTTCTGCGTGGCGGAATCCACCGGGCTGATCGTCTCCTGATCTTCAATGAAGTCGCCAAATTCACTGTCGCCATCGTCGCCCACCGGGCGCTCCAGCGCAATCGCGTGCTGGCTGGCATCCATCATCGCGCGAACGGCGTCGGCCGCCACCTCCATTGCCGAGGCGATTTCTTCCGCGGTGGGGCGGCGACCTAGCGTCTGCTCGAGGTCTTGGGCAGCGCGGTACATTTGCCGAATGCGCTCGGTCATGTGCAGCGGAATACGGATTGTTCGCGTCTTCTGCGCCAAGGCGCGCGTTATCGCTTGCCTAATCCACCAGGTCGCGTAGGTGCTGAAGCGGTTGCCGCGCGAATAGTCGTATTTGTCAACCGCGCGCATCAGCCCAACGTTGCCTTCCTGGATGAGGTCGGGGAAGGGCAAGCCTTGCCCCATATAGCGCTTGGCGATACTCACGACGAGCCGCGTATTGGCGCGTCCCAGGTGCTCGCGCGCGCACTGGCCGTCAAAGACGAGCCGGCGCAAGTGGCGCCGCCAACGATCGCTCTTCTGCAAAACATCGGGATTATCCAAGCGTATGCGGGCTTTGAATCCGCGCTCAATGCGCTTTGCCAGGTCAATTTCGTCGGCGGCGGTCAACAGCGGCTCTTGCGCCATTTGCCGAAAATAAAGTCCGACGGGATCGTCGGACGAAATGGCGCTTATATCAGCTACTGAGCGGTTTTGGAGGTGGTCTCGGTTCTCGTATTCCTGCTCGATGAACTCGGTGACGTCCTTGGTTTGGGCGGAATCAGGCTCCTTTCGGAGCTCGATCCCGAGTTCATCCAGTTCAAACAGGAGATTGCGCAAGGCAACACGGTCTTCGCCGTCATCATCAAGTGCTTCTACGATTTGTTCAAATGTTACATAACCACGTTTGTCAGCAAGCTCTACAAGTGTCTGGATCACTCTTAGACCTCTACTCGTTCGGTGAATAAGCTTAATTCTTATATTGGGCTGCGAAGTAAATGATCTTTGGTGAATCTATTTTGAGCGAACTCATAGGCAAATGTCAACTGACAAAATCTACTAAAATTTGATGGTTTGGAGTCTGAGTTTCCGCCAAATCCGATGGCGCCTCATAAGGTCCAGATCCCGTACTCCGACGCGCAAGTTTTTGTATCGCGCTGACCGACGCTCTCGGCGATTTGCGAACTCGCTCCGAAGAAAACGCCCGCAACTGGAAGATTTCGCCTGCGCTTGGGACAGTTATCGACGAAGGATTTTGTTGACGATGCCAAACCAGAAAGGCGCGCCTTGCGCGGCCGCGATCACGGTGGCGGCAATTCCGAAAAACTTTGCCGCCAGAAGCCCCAGCCAGCCGTCTGGATTATTCTGCGGGAAGTAGTTCCAGAGATTGTTTGGATCATTCAGCGTGGAATTGCCGGCCGGGAGATTGCCTATAGTCTGAAAGGACCAGCCGATCGGCAGGCGCAGGTCTTGAATGTCTTGCAACTGGTAGGCGACGGACGCGCCGGTTTCGATCGCGTCTTCTAATGAATTCACATCATCAGTTTGCGCCGCTCGAAATTCATCGTCAGCCTCGCTGCCATCCAATTGCGACTGCATTTCGCCGCTCCGAACCGAGAAACTGGCTTCGCTGCTGATTTGTTCTCGCCGCGCTGGATCTTCCCATAGCGTCCGCGCGATGTGCAGCGTGTCTATGTTGAGCGCGAGCGCAAAGAAGAGCGCTACGACTATCGAAAGGTTTTTCATCTTGCCGGCGTAGGACGCGCTGGCGCGCTGCATCGAATTGTTGAACCAGCTTTCCAGGTTGCTGCGGGCAACCTCCATGTTCTCGGCGCTCGCCATTACTGTTGACAGCGCATTGCGCAAATTGGGATTCGATATCTGATGAATGCCTGCCATAAGCGAAACGTTTGTCGTCGGCTCCAAACCGAGCAGGCTGACTTCTTCGTCGATCTGATTGACAATTTCGGTCAGCGCGCTGCGATAACGGCGATCCTCCACATAGCGCAGCGAATTGCGCAGTTCGCTCATGCCCTGGCCGCTGGTGACGATTCGATTGACCATCACGCGCAGGCCGCGTCTTTCGGCGCCGGCCGGCATGCCGTCGATAACGTTTAGAAGCGCGCCGAATAGCTGCTGGTCGGATTCGGCTTTGATCGTGTTCAAGACGACATCGACGAAGGTATGCGCTTCAATGTAGTCGACCGAGCCAATGGCGCCATTCGCGATCGATTCGGCTTCGTCTCGCGAGATGCGTTGAGTTGGAGCTAGCGGTTCCGCTTTGACAAGCTGAATCAGCGGGTGGGTGTAAACTTTCGCCCGAATCACCGGGTCTTCAATGACGGAGTTTATTGTCGCGCGGAGCGTCTTCGCGCGCAATTTGGTCGCCCGGGCGATTAGTGAGTTGACCTCAGTCACCACAATGCTCAAGAGGATAAACACGAAGATGATGCCAACTGCAACCTGGATTACGGCGGCCAAATACATTCCCCTTCGCCGCTAGTGTCAGCGAACGCGAGACGGCGACATATTGACGTCAGTATAGTCGATGCGGTCTTTACCGCAAGCTAAAGGCTGATGCTTGGGCGCGTGGGAGAAGGCGTGAAAGTCGGCCGGGGTAGGGGCTGTTGCGAATGTCTGTTTGCGGTTGCTTGCGCGATGGTGGGTCGCGCTCTCGGTGTGAAGGTTTGCGTCGCCGTGGCTGTGGGCGAAGGCGTCGGCGTGATCGTCGGTGTAGGCGTAGGGTGGAGCGCATAGATGATGTCTCGGTGCATGTAAACTTTGTCGATTCGACGTGTCAGGGGATTGTCGTCAATCAAGTACCACTCGGTGTTTGGAAGCGCGGCAATCACGCATACTGCTGCCCCTTGCCTGAGCGCGCCGAGGATTCGGCTGCCGGTGTCTGGCGCTTCGCGCACTATTGCCTCGCGCACGCCCACGGCGAAATCTTGGCAGGGTGGTATCGGAGTGAAAGTCGGGAGCGGCGTCGGCGCGTTGATGGCGATTTCCTGAATCCGCACCGCCGTGGCGGTATGACGCTCGATCGCCTGCTGGGTCGATTCAACGACAGTGACGCCGGTGGACATAAAGTTGCGCAGGCCAGCCCAAAGGTAATAGAGTCCAAATACTATGGCTATGCCAAGCAAAATGACAAACCATGATGGTGGTCCCGACCGGCCGCCGTAACGCATGATATCCTCAATAAGCTGCTTGCCAGTTAAGATAAACGATAATCTGCGAGCGGCAAGCAATCGTTAGGCAAGCGTCGGATTAGCGTATGACAGCCACGCGTTTGGGGCGCCAGAACCTGCCAGCGCCGCAGTAAGCGTTGAGTTGGAACGCGCAGGCGCTTGCATTATTATCGACTTGGCATAAGATTCGATCTCGCAAACGGAGAATCTGATGCGCATTCGCGTATTTCTGCCGGCGCTTCTGGCGCTAAGCCTCGCAGTCTGGAACGGCGGCGCGCAGGATCAACAGCGAACGAGCCTGACAATCTACGCGGCGACCTCGCTAACTGATGTGTTTGAAGAGATTCGAGACGCTTTCGCTAAGGTGAATCCCGATGTCGCGGTCTTGTTGAACTTCGCCAGCTCGTCAACCTTGGCGGCGCAGCTAAGCGCCGGCGCGCCGGCCGATATCTTCGCCAGCGCCAACGAACTGCAAATGGAGAATGTTGTCAAAGCCGGAAGGGTTAAAGAAGAAGACGTGGAGACCTTCGCTCACAACCGGCTCGCGCTGATCGTTCCGGCTGACAACCCTGCGAATGTTGACACATTTGAGGAACTGGCGGAAAACGGAGTCTTACTGGTGCTGGCGGCGCCCGGGACCCCGATTCGCGCTTATACTGATGCGATGTTGACTTCCTACAACGTGGAGCGGGGCGAAGACTTTCGCGCGCGCGTGCTGGCAAATCTTGTATCGGAAGAGAGCAACGTACGGCAGGTGGTCGCCCGCGTCGCTTTGGGCGAGGCCGATGCCGGAGTTGTCTACCGGTCTGATGCGCTTGGCGACATCGTTGATCGAGTCATCACGATTCCCATTGCGGAGCGGCACAATCAATTGGCATCGTATCCGATCGCGCCACTTACTGACGCTGCCAATCCTGGCTTGGCTGAATCATTCTTGCGATTCATCCGCTCGGAAAAGGCGCGTGGATTCCTTGCGGCCCACGGCTTCTGCTGGCCTGCTATACTAGACGACATTGAGCCGACGGAAGCGCCTCCTGCGACGGCTGCAAAATCAAGGGACGAGGACGACGCGCCCGAGGTCGAGTGTGAAGCAGCGACAATTGAGGACGGATAATCTTCTCGTTTTTGCCGCAAGCGCGTTAGCGATTTTGCTGCTGGCGGCGCCCGTCATTGTGCTGCTGGTCAACGGTGTCGCATCCCGCGCCTGGGATGGCTTGCCCGACTCGGCGACGATACTTTCCGCTGCGCTGCTTAGTTTCACATCCACGTTCGCGGTTGTCTGTTTGGCTGCCGCGTTGGGCACGCCGCTCGCATTCGTCCTCTCCCGCTATGAATTCAGCGGAAAGCGCCTGGTCAGCCTGTTCATCGAATTGCCGATCGTGATGCCGCCGGCCGTCGCCGGGTTGGCGCTGCTGCTCACATTCGGCCGGCGCGGCGCCATTGGTTCGTTGTTAGCCGATGCTGGCATCATTATTCCGTTTTCGATTGTGGCGGTCATTCTCGCCCAATTCTTCATCTCGGCGCCATTCTATATCCGCTCGGCGCAAGTGGGCTTCTCCGGCATATCGGCCGAGATCGAAGATGCCGCCCGCGTAGATGGCGCGCATGGCTGGCTGATGTTCTGGCATATCACGCTGCCGATCGCCTGGCGCGCGCTGATTTCTGGCATGATTCTCAGCTGGGCGCGGGCGCTGGGTGAATTCGGGGCGACCATTTTATTCGCTGGCAATCTGCAGGGAAAGACGCAGACGATGCCGCTGCTGGTCTACAGCATATTTGAGCGGGATATCAATGCCGCCATTTGGACTGGGCTGATCTTGATCGCGCTCGCTTTAATTGCGCTCTCATTGTCGCAATGGCTGGCGCGCGCGCAGGACAAGATGACGTAATCTGATTGCAGGCTCATCCGCGCGCAAACTTCGGTTAAGGAGTGGAAGACTTTGGCGGACAAGTTGCAAGGTTTCATCCTGTGCACTGCAAACTCCGCAGGTTCTCAGATGGGCGAGGGCTTGCTGCGCCATCTGGGCGGCGATATCGTTGATATTTACAGCGCCGGACGCGCGCCATCAAGCGTCAGTCCGTATGCGATGCGCGCCATGCGCATCCATCGGAGCTTTCCAGATCCCGCGGCTGTCGAGGTTGATGAAAACGCCGTGCTGGAGTCGTTCATTTCCCTGCGCGATGGCTTGGAGATAAGGTTCCGTGAGTGGCTTAAGAGCCAGAATCAGTTGAAATGATGTGACACGGGCTCGGTCAACGACGCGAATCAATGCCTGAGTTGACCGAGCGCCTGGCCCATTGGTTTGATATGAAACGGTAAAAGCGCCCATGCAAGAGCAGGAGGGATCATGGTCGTCACAAAGCACTACAATTTGCAGACGGTGTTCGATGCGGAAGGCGGACCTGGCGTTTTCGGCAAGCATGCTACGCAACTGATGGCCATGCATCGGCGTGTTTGCCAGGTAGAGGCGCCGGTTGTATTGGAATGCGGTGTGGACAAGGGCTGGTCGGCCGGCGTGTTGGCGCACGCTGTCGAACGAAAGGGCGGCAGCTTGATTTCGCTGGACATCCGCGACTGCTCTGATGCCATAGAATCCGAATGCTGGACGTTTCTGCAGATTGATGACACCGAGCAGGAACGGATTCTGCAGGAGGCGCCAATCTTGAAGGAAGGAATCGATCTGATCTTCATCGACAGCCTGCATTTCGCCAGGCATGTTAGGCGGTTGCTGGAGCTGTGGTATCCGTTAGTGCGCCAGGGAGGCTGGATCGCCTTTCATGATGTCGACCCCGGACCCTATATGCGCGGCCAGCGCAAAGATTATGTTGAGAATGAGATCGTCTGGCGGTCAATTTGGCAGGTTGTCCTGGATTTCTTCTACGCAAACGAAGACGACCTGCAGTTGGAATACCATCTGGGCGACATGGGACTGGCGATAATGCAGAAACTTGCGCCAATGTCGAAGGCGCCGAATCCGCCACGTCGAATTCCGCCGAGGCGCGTTAGCTTGCGCTCTCTCGCTCGGCATTTTCTTGGACGTTGATGAAAATCAGTGTTCTGGTGGCATGACCTCTTGGACAACAAGGCGAAGTCTTGGAGGAAAAGCGTAGCGAGTGGCTCAAGACCCTGGTCCAGACTGTCTGCGCGCGAGCTGCTTCCGAATCGTCTGCATATTTCGCTGCGCCTCGATATGGTCTGGATTCAGCTTGAGCGCTTGTTGAAAATCTTCAAATGCCCCGGTCAGGTTGCTTTGCCGATGCCTTGCCAAGCCGCGATTATAGAATGCCTCATGCCGGCTGGCGTCAAGGCGGACAGCATCATCAAAATTGGCCAGCGCCGCTTCATAGTCTTTCAAGCGATAACAGGCGGTTCCTCGCAGACTATGAAGTTCGGCGCTGGTTGGATGAAATTGCAGCGCCAGCGAGCAGTCGTCACGCAAGCCAGCCCAATCGCCTAGCTGCGCCCGCACAAGACCGCGCAGCCGGTATGCTTTATGTTGATTGGGCTCGAGGCGCAAGGCAGTTGTCAAGTCGTTGACCGCTTTGTCCAGATCTGTACGGGCATGATAACGCGCTGCGCCGCGGCTGTAATATGCCGGCGCGGAATCGGGGCGCTGCCGCAAGAGCGCGCTGAAAGTTTCAATCGCTTCCATGTAATCCTTGTCCGCCAGTTGCTGTCTGCCGATGCGGAACAGGCTTTCTACACTATCCTCGAACTCCGCTGCCGGGCTGGCTTGCGTCAGGGCTTCCAAGCCTTCGATAAGGGACCAGAGCGTCCCCGGGTACGGGGTGAGGCTTGTCAATTCGGCGATGCCGAGCGCGCTGGAAATGCCAACGATTTCGTCCAGTTGCGGCGGATAATAACCGGCCTGCACTTGCTCCTCCATTACGAGCGGCATGCCCTGAACATCAATCACCATGCGCACGAAACAGCTTTCCTCGTCTTTTTCGGTCGCGGGGTTACGTTCAACGCCGGTCTTGAATCGGAAGGGCGCCTCAACGCGCATGTCATAGCCGTCGCCTTCGACGGTGAACTCGGATCCGGCAAGGCGCACTTTGACCTGCTTGACGATACTCTTGCGTGTCAATGTCACGATCAAAAGCGCGCCGGCCGCGAACGCGGTGGCGAGCAACGCGGGCGATCGCCAGATGACGGCGCCCAACAAGAGTATGATCAGAAGAATCAGCAGCGGCCGGGAATAAGGTCGAACCGGCCTAACCTGGGCGCGCTTGAAAAATCCCTCGATTGCCTGTGCTTGCGCGGATTCGTCACCCGGCATGGGAGTATTGTTCGCTGGCATCCAGCTTCAATTCTAGGGAAAAGCGCAAATCAGACAAAGGGCGCAAGTCGGCTGCAGCGGGCTGATCGCAGAACAGATGAAAAGGGCGGCAGTTTAGCGCCGCCCTGTGGACTTTAGCGGTGAAGTTCCGGCTCGACGACACTCGCATTGTTGAGAAGGTCCGGCGGCAGTCTCAAACCGAATCCATGTTATCGATGATGCGAGTGGCGAATTCGCTTGTCGGGACCTTGGTCGCGTTCTCCATCTGGCGCGCGAAATCGTAGGTGACATAGCGCTGATCGATGGTCTTTTCGTAGGCTTTGGTGATGAGCTCAGCCGCTTCGAACCAATCCAAATGCTCGAGCATCATGACGCCGCTGAATAGCAGCGAACCCGGGTTGACCATGTCTTTATTGGTGTACTTGGGCGCCGTGCCGTGAGTTGCCTCAAAGAGCGCGATCTCGTCGCCGATATTGGCGCCGGGCGCAATGCCAACACCGCCCACTTCGGCCGCCAGCGCATCGCTGAGATAATCGCCATTTAGGTTGGTCGTGGCGATGACATCGTGCTCGCGCGGCCGGAGCAGCATCTTCTGGAACATGATGTCGGCGATCGTATCCTGAATCAGAATCCTGCCCTTGGGCACACTGCCATTGTGATTGGCGGCGACATCGTCCCAGGAAATCGTCTGCTCCGGGAATTCTTCGCGCGCCAGTTCATAACCCCATTTTTGAAAGGCGCCTTCGGTGAACTTCTGGATATTGCCCTTGTGCACCAGCGTGACGCTGCTGCGCCCGCGGTCGATCGCGTATTGAATGGCAGCGCGGATCAGCCGTTTGCTGCCGAAGGGGCTGATCGGCTTTATCCCAAGTCCGGCATCGGGGAAGAAATTGGTGGCGCCCAATTCGCGTTTCAGGAATTCAGCCAGCTTTTTGTTCTCAGGCGTTCCCGATTCGTATTCGATGCCGGCGTAAGTATCCTCGGTGTTTTCGCGGAAAATGACCACGTCCACGTCTTCGGGCTGCTTTAGCGGACTGGGCACGCCTTCATACCAGCGCACCGGTCTCACACAACTATACAGATCAAGCACCTGACGCAGGGTCACATTCAGGCTGCGGAAGCCGCCGCCGACCGGCGTGGTCAAGGGTCCCTTGATGCCGACTTTGTATTCGCGGAAGGCTTCAAATGTCTCCTCCGGCATGTAATTTCCGTCATAAATGCCCGCCGCCTTCTCCCCGGCGTACACTTCCATCCAGGAGATTTGTCGCTTGCCGCCAAATGCCTTGTCCACCGCCGCGTCCCAGATTCGCTTGCTGGCGGTCATGATGTCGTAGCCGATGCCGTCTCCTTCAATGAATAGCAGGATCGGATTGTCCGGCGTCTGCATCTTGCCGTCGCTGAAACTGATCTTTTCTCCCGAGCTTGGCGCCGTGATCTTGTCGTATGCCATTCCGTGCGGGCCTCCCTTTTCATTGGCTCATTCGGTTAATCGGCGGGATTATAGCACATAAGCTTCTTGGATAAACCGCTTCTCTGACCGGTGTAGCGGAAAACTCTACTGTTTGCGCAACGCTGCTTTATCAGCCTTTGCGCATTCCGCTTCTACCAAGCATAATCAGATGATATGACGAAAGGAACATCCATGACGATGCCTATCGTAGCGTCGCGCGAATGTTCTTTCAACAGGAATCAATTGAAAGCGCCGTCCATGCTTCTTCTTGCTGGATTTATCATTCCTGATTCGGTTTCGCGTTCGCTTTTCTCGATAGGCTTTCAGCGGCAGACTGAGCCCGCGCGACCGGCTCATCTTGGCGCGCGCAATCCTTCGCGGCTGGCGTCGACCTTGACAATTGAGCGGGCGTGCCGCTGATGCTATCGATCTCCGTCGTCGTTCCCGTTTACCGCAGCGAAAACAGCGTTGGATTGCTTGTCGAGGAGCTAGCGCAGGAGCTGCCAAAACTCGCGGACCAGTTTGAAGTAATTCTGGTTGAAGACGACGGCGGCGACAACAGTTGGGCAGTGATTGAACAACTGTCTGCCGATCACCGGTTTGTTCGCGGATACAAGCTGATGAGAAATTATGGCCAGCACAATGCCCTGCTTTGTGGCATCCGCGCCGCCAGATACGAATGCATCGTAACGATGGACGATGATTTGCAGCATCCGAGCGCGCGCATCAAAGACTTGCTGGATAAACTGGCTGAAGGCTACGACGCAGTGTATGGCTCGCCGACTAATGAACAGCACAGTATCCTGCGGAATATCGCTTCGGCAGCGACGAAGCTCGTATTGCAGGGCGCCATGGGCGCTGATACCGCGCGCCGTGTCAGCGCGTTTCGGGCTTTTCGCACCGGGCTGCGCGAATCGTTTTCCGATTATCGCGGACCGCTTGTCAATATTGATGTCTTGCTGACCTGGGGAACGACAAGATTTGTTGCAATCCCAATTGACCACCGACCGAGAACAATCGGCAATTCAACGTATACTGTTGGCAAGTTAGTCACGCACGCTTTTAACATGCTCACCGGCTTTAGCACATTGCCCCTGCGTTTCGCCAACCTGCTTGGCTTGTTTTTGACTGCCTTTGGCACTGTGATCCTAGTATATATTATATTGAGTCAGTTATTTGCCTTTCAGTTTGAAGTGCCCGGATTCACTTTTACCGCTTCACTGATCGCGATCTTTGCTGGCGCCCAGCTTTTCGCTCTGGGCATAATTGGCGAGTACATCGCGCGAATGCACTTGAGGATTATGGACCGCCCCGTATACGTAGTGCGACAGCGAACCGATGAAGCTGATGAAGTAGCAGCATGACCAGCGCCCTGATGGAGTGCCTTCCTTGGGATTCGCGTCATTTCGGCTTTCGAATTGCCCGAGCCAGATCGCGTCGTCTTGATATTGACGCTTATCGCGCCTTGGAGGCGGCCTGCCTCGATCAAGGCATCGAATGCCTGTATTTCCTCGCGGACGCTGCGGACCAGTCCACCATCGAGAACCTGCTGTCTGGCGGCTTCGACTTTGTAGATATTCGTCTTACATTCGCCGGGCGCGTCAGTGATTTTCCGCCGATTTCGCAATCGGACGAAGTCAGCTATCGGATCGGAAAAGAAGGCGACCTTGCGGCGCTGCTGCCGATTGCGGGCGACAGCTTTACGCAATCTCGCTTTTTTGTAGATCGCCGATTTGGAAGCGCCAAAGCCGCTCGCATGTACCAAATTTGGTTGGAAAAGAGCCTGACAACAGAGTACGCTGATGCTGTTGTAGTCGCTGAAGTGGCGGGACGAGCGGTCGGATTTGTGACATGGCATCTGCGAGAGCCAGGCGATGCCAACATCGGTTTGGTTGGCGTGGCCGATTCCGCGCGGGGCTTTGGTTGCGCCGGCGGTATGCTTGGCTACGCAGCGGACTGGTTGTCCGAGCGGGGAATAGATGATCTACATGTTGTTACGCAAGGGAGAAATCTGTCGGCGCAGCGGCTCTACCAGCGCTGTGGCATGGTTACGCGATCGGTCGAACTGTGGTTTCACAGGTGGTTTCAATAGACTGGCTGAACGCTGAAAACTGCTTTGTCAACGGAGCAATGGACGATGAGCCGATACCGCATTCCATTCAATAAGCCGACCCGCATCGGTCATGAAATAGAATACGTAAGCGAAAGTCTTGCCACTCAGCACATATCCGGTGATGGCGACTTCACTAAGAGATGCCACGCTTTTCTGCAAGACACGCTTGGGGTGGGCAAAGCGCTGCTTACCACATCGTGTACGCATGCGCTGGAAATGGCCGCCTTGCTGCTGGACATTCAGCCGGGCGACGAAGTTATCGTTCCTTCTTTCACCTTTGTCTCTAGCGTCAACGCCTTTGTTCTTCGCGGCGCCAAGCCTGTGTTCGCCGATATCCGCCCAGACACGCTTAACCTCGACGAGCGCCAACTGCCGGAATTGATAACCGACAGAACTCGAGCGATTGTCTTGGTTCACTACGCGGGTGTGGCTTGCAATATGGATGAAATCATGTCTCTGGCTCGGGAGCGCAACATCGCTGTCGTTGAGGACAATGCGCATGGTCTCTTTTCACGCTACAAGGGGCGCTATCTTGGCACATTTGGCGAACTCGCCACACTGAGTTTTCATGAGACCAAGAACTTCACTTGCGGCGAGGGCGGCGCCCTGCTTATCAATGACATCAGCTTGGTTGAACGCGCCGAAATCATCCGTGAAAAGGGCACGGACCGCAGCCGATTCTTCCGCGGTCAAGTCGACAAATACACCTGGGTGGAACTTGGGTCCAGTTACTTGCCCTCGGATATGCTTGCGGCTTTTCTGCTGGCTCAGTTTGAATGCGCAGCGGAAATTCAGGCGCGCCGGCGGGAGATTTGGCATCGCTATGATATGCGGCTACGCGACTGGGCCGCCATTAACCAAGTACAATCGCCCACCGTGCCAGACCACGTGGAACAGTCATATCACTTGTTCTACCTGTTACTGCCGTCAGCGAAAGTTCGAAGCGCGCTGATTGAACATCTCAAAAGCCAGCGGATTCTCAGCGTATTTCATTCTCAGCCCTTGCATTTGTCGACGATGGGGCAAGGCTTTGGCGGCAAACCTGGCGACTGCCCAATCACGGAAGATCTAGCGGACAGGCTCTTGCGGCTGCCGTTCTATTACGCGCTATCGCAAGCTGATCAGGATGAAGTGATTGCGGCATTGTTGTCCTTTACAGAATGGCAATAGTTTCGAGCGTCACCTGTGCTATACTGCAAGCGTCGGTGAATTGCAAGCATGTGGCTATGAGCACATAACGCGCTGGGTCAAGGCGCGATTGATTCAGTTCACATTGTTCAAGTTCGGAGTTGGTTCATCCGCAAAACCCCACAATACACCATTCAAGTTTCCGCAACCTGTCGCGGGAATCGCTGACAGGCCTTTATCCATTGGAGTTCACAGCAAATGGCAAGAAAACCCAAATTCAAGATCACGCCGATAGGCGGCTTAGGCGAAATCGGCAAGAACATGACCCTGTTCGAAAGGAACGGAGAAGGCTTCCTGATTGATTGCGGCATCATGTTCCCGGCCAACGATATGCACGGCGTCGACTACATCATTCCCGATTATCGCTGGCTGGAAGAGCGTGACGATATTCGGCTGCACGGGGTCGCATTCACTCATGGACACGAAGACCATATCGGCGCCGTGCAGCACGTCATCAAATCGTTTCCCGGCATACCGCTGTACGCAACACCGCTGACTGCGGGCCTGCTGCAAGTCAAACTGAAGAACGCGCGGCTGCTAAAGTCAACCGAGATTCATACCTTTGACGCCGGCGACACAATCAAAATCGGTCCCTTCAAGCTGGAGAGCTTTCACGTTTGCCATAGCATCCCCAATTGCGTCGGCTATGGCATTGAGACGCCATACGGCATGATCGTGCACACTGGCGACTACAAATTCGACAATACGCCGGTACATGGGCGCAAGACCGATTACGCCAAACTGGCCGGTTTCGCGCAGCGCGGCGTCGTGCTCTTGATGGCGGATAGCACGAACGCCGACCGCGCCGGCTGGACGCAGTCGGAGGCGGTCATTGATGGCGCCTTGGACAAGGTCTTTCGCGCGGCTAAAGGGCGGATCATGGTGGCTACCTTCGCCTCGCTGGTGTCGCGCGTCCAGCAGGTGGTCAACGCGGCGCGCAACCACAAACGCAAGGTCTGCATAACAGGCTACACCATGTCCGAGTATGCCAAGATCGCGCGCAAGCTAGGTTACCTCGATGTTGACGACGACATGTTGGTCAGCATCGGGCAGGCGCAGGCGCTGCCGCCGCACAAGGTCGTTTTCATGGTGACCGGGTCGCAAGGGGAGCCGTCGGCGGTATTGGGCAAGCTGGCAGCTGGACGGCATCGTCAGTTAGATGTGCGCAAGGACGATACGATTATTTTGTCTTCGCATCCGATACCAGGAAACGAAGAGATGGTATACCGTACGATTAATCGGCTGATTGAGCGCGGCGCTGATGTGGTCTACGATCCGATCGAGGCGGTGCATGTTTCCGGGCACGCCTGCCAGGAAGAGATGCGATTGATGCTCAATCTGACGCAGCCCAAGTACTTAATGCCGGTCCACGGAGAAATCAGGCACTTGCACTTGCACGCCAAGCTGGCGGCGGACAATGGCGTGCCAGCCGAGAATGTTGTCATGGTCGAGAACGGCGCTACGGTCGAGCTGGGTTCACGCGGGATTAGCGTTGGCGAACGTCAGCCGGGCGGTTACGTCTTCGTCGATGGCAGCGGCGTAGGCGATGTCGGGCGGGCGGTGATTCGCGATCGTGAAATCTTGGCGCAAGATGGTTTCGTCTTGGTCAGCGTTAACGTCGATCAGCGCAGCGGCAAGCTGGTTGATGAACCGCGCATTGTGTCGCGCGGCTTCGTTTACTTGAAAGACGCGGAAGACTTCCTCGATCAGATTAAAGATAACATCACCGATGCAGTCAATCGCAGCCGCAACCTCAATGGCAACCGTAGGACCCTGGTCGAAGAGAGCCTGGGCAAGTTGATTTACAACGAAACCAAACGCCGCCCGATGATCTTCAGCATTGTAAACGAGGTTTAGACGGAAAGCGCACCGACGCCTATGAGCGTCCTACCAAGCTTCCGATAGACGCGCGACCGGGCATAATCTATGCCGGCTTTTTCGAACGCTCAAGCAAAGGAAAACAGTTGATGCGGAAAACGGTCATTCGGGCGAGCCATGTTACACGAAATCTTAAGCTTGGCGCCCATATCGTACACGCGCTGCGCGGTGTCGATCTGGCGATTTACGAAAATGAAATGGTTGGCATAATCGGTCCATCCGGCAGTGGCAAGAGCACGCTGCTTGGAATCATTGGTGGCTTGGACAGCCCTACGGACGGCAAAATCGAAATCGACGGCATCGACATTACCACTATGAATGAAGGGCAGCTCACTGACATTCGCAATCAGAAAATCGGCTTTGTCTTTCAGTTCTTCAATCTCATTCCTACTTTGACCGCGCTGGAAAACGTGGCGCTGCCAATCGAGTTTGCTCAGGTGCGCCGGCACAAGCCGTTCAATCGCGCCAAGGAGCTGCTTGACATGCTGGGCTTGGGCGGCCGTTTTCATCACCGACCAAACGAATTAAGCGGCGGCCAGCAACAGCGGGTCGCCATTGCGCGCGCGCTGGCGAATGACCCGCCAATTCTGCTAGCTGACGAGCCAACGGGCAATCTGGATTCGCATTCCGGCGAGACGGTTTTGGCAGCGCTGAAGACAATACGCGACGAAAACGGGACGACCGTGGTCATGGTCACACACGATCAGTCGCTGGCATCGCAGATGGATCGTGTGCTCACCTTGGTCGACGGCCGGATAACGAATGGAATCGCGGACGAGGTCGCCATATAAAATGCGCCCCAAACTGCAACTGTGGCTGCCAGCTAAATTGGTTTGTAACGATTTGGCGCGCCGACTTGACAGGTTATAATGGAGCGCGCGAGCGTCCAATGACCTGGGAGGAATTCCAATGGTCGACGAATTTCATTCGGTAGTGGTAGCCGGCGTCGCGCGCGAATTGCCGCTGATGGAAATCAAGCCGGGCGTCAAAATCGCCATCCTCAACATCTTGGGCGACTACGAATTCGTCAACGCGGCAAGCGCAGAACTGGCGCAGTTGCTGGCGGACCGCGACATTGATGTGCTGGTCACTGCCGAAGCCAAGTCTATCCCGCTGGCGCACGCCCTCAGTTCGGAAATGCGGCTGCCATACGTTGTATTGCGCAAAACGCATAAACCGTATATGGGTGATGCGCTGCAGAGCGAAACGTTGAGCATCACTACTGGACAGCCACAGACGCTATTCCTCGACGCGAAGGACCGCAGGCTGGTGGCGGGCCGGCGGATTGTCATCGTCGACGATGTGATTTCTACTGGGAGCACGCTGCAGGGCATGCGTCTAATCATGGATAAAGCGGGCGCAAATGTCGTTGCCGAAGCGGCGATCTTCACCGAAGGCGATCGCGCGCAATGGCACGACATTGTCGCCTTGGGTCACTTGCCCGTCTGGGTGGAAAATCAAACCTAACATATCACCGCAAAGATGATACAATTTCTGGCTAATCTGTCTCAATAGTCGGAATTATGTCGGTTTGTCTTCGGCGCGCGGGTCATTGATCGTTTTTCTGGTTCTCATCATTCTCATCTCGCTCAGCGGCGCGCTGCTACTGCTTTCGCGTCCAGAGCCGATAGTCATCACCATCAAGCCTCCTCCGCCAACGGCAACGCCCAAGCCGTCGCCGACGCCGCGTCCGATCTTGGTTTACGTCAGTGGCGAAGTATCGCAGAGAGGCACACAGCATTTCTTGCCATACGGCAGCCGTGTCTCCGATGCGGTGGCGGCAGCCGGCGGCTTCACGGACCTGGCGAACAAAGAGCTTGTCAATTTGGCGGGGATGCTGCGAGACGGCGACCAGGTCCACGTTCCCGCCATCGGGACGGACATCATAGACGGCGCATTGCCGACGCCATCAGGCGGGAAACTTGTCCGAGTCAATTCCGCTTCGCAAGAGGAACTGGAAACCCTGCCGCGCGTGGGACCGGCAATGGCTCAGCGCATAATCGAGTACCGAGAGCAAGTGGGTCCCTTCTCCACGCTGGCTGATTTGGATCAGGTATCGGGGATTGGTCCTTCGACCCTGGAAGCGCTCGAAGACCTGATTGCGTTTGACTAGCGGATTCGATCGCCCGATAGAGCGTCGAAGAATAGCGCGCGTGACCAATCCAGTTGGCAATGAACGGTTTCGCCTGGCTGGAAACGCTCGCCCAAGGGAATCTGGATTCGCCAGCGGCGCTTGCGCAGCCAAACTTCTAGCAAGCTGTACTTCTCGGCGTAAAACGGGATGACGCGATCAATTGTCGCGGGAATGCCATGCCCTGCGCCACAGACCGCGATATGTTCGGGGCGGATGCCGACGATTACTTCGCTGCCATTGGGGCGCGTTTGCGGCAAGGCGGCGCGGCCCAAATAGCTGCCGTCCCACTCGCCATCGCTTACCCGCCCCCAAAAGGCATTGATTGTGGGCGTGCCCAGAAATTCGGCGACAAACAGGCTGTCTGGATCATCGTGCAGCTTGTGGTAGGGACCTGACTGAACGATACGGCCCGCATTTATTACGACGATGCGATCGGCGACGCTCATCGCCTCCACCTGATCGTGGGTCACATAGAGCAATGTGACTTTGAATTCCTGGATGAGCCGTTTCAATTCGACGCGGGCCTGCGCCCGAAACTTGGCATCCAGGTTGGCGAAAGGCTCATCGAAGAGAAGCAGCTCCAGATCGCGGGCAAAAGCGCGCGCGATGGAAACCCGCTGCTTTTCGCCGCCGGAAAGATGGCGCGGGAAGCGCCCCATCAAGTTTTCTATATCAACGCCGGTAATCTTGGCGACGGTATTGACGTGCGCCGGCACTTCTTCCTCACGATCACGCAGGCGCAGAAAGAAACCGACGGTTTTGCGGCTTTCCCAGTGCGGGATCAAAACATAATTCTGAAAGACCATGCCAATGCCGCGCTTTTCAATCGGTATCTCGTCCAGCGGCAAATCGTTGTAGAATATCTCTCCGCTGTCGGGCTGTTCGAGCCCCGCGATCAGGCGCAGGAGCGTGGTCTTGCCGCAGCCGCTCGGACCCAGGAGAACGACCGCCTCGCCATCTTCGACGCGCAGGTTAAAGTCCTTAATCGCCAAGACTGGCGTCAATTTTCGGCTCTTGTCGAAGAAGGTCTTGCTCACGTCTTTGAGCGTAATCGTTCTCATCGCTTGCTGGAGCCTCAATATGATGTCCCATAGGATAGCACATGGGCATCCAGGAACCGATTACATTTGCCTGTGTTGTCGTCCGCTATAGCAATGCCTTTTCCGATTGATATATAATGAGACGCGCAGGAAGGCTTTTGTGCGCTCGAAGCTCACTCGGAGAACTGCCTTGTCCAATTCAATCAAGCCCGATTTGATACCGGTGACCACATCAGCCGATTGGCAGCCGGATCCCAAGACGCCGCGTCGCCGGCCGCCGTGGATACGTGTGCGGGCGCCGAGCGGAGAGACCTACGAGCAAGTACGCGACCTGATGCGAAGCAAGACCTTGCACACCGTCTGCGAAGAGGCGCAATGCCCCAATTTGGGCGAATGCTGGGGCAAAGGAACAGCCACCTTTCTGATGATGGGCGATACTTGCACGCGGAGTTGTGGCTTTTGCGACATCAAGACTGGAATGCCCAATCCGCTTGACTGGGCCGAGCCGAACCGAATCGCCGAAAGCGTGCGCGCGATGGGCTTGCAGCATGTGGTGATCACCAGCGTCAATCGCGACGATCGCCCGGATGGCGGGGCGCCGCTATTCGCGATGGTGATTCGGCGGATACGGCAGCTGCAGCCTGGCTGTTCCGTCGAGGTATTGATTCCCGATTTCAAGGGCAGCGAACTGGCGCTGAAAATCGTGATGGACGCGCAACCGGAAATACTGAATCACAATGTCGAAACCGTGCCGCGATTGTTCAAGAAAGCGCAACCGCAAGACCGCTACGAATGGGCATTGGCGACGCTGGAAAATGCAAGGCGGATGGACCCGCTGGTGCTGACCAAGAGCGGGATCATGCTCGGGCTGGGCGAAACGCTTGACGAGGTCCAATCGACGATGGCTGATCTAGTGAGTATAGGCGTTGACATTCTGACGCTGGGTCAATACTTGCAGCCCAGCAAAAGCCATCTGCCTATCGAGCGCTACTATACACCGAATGAATTCGCCGAATTGCGCAATATCGGACTGCAAATGGGATTCAAGTGGGTGGAAAGCGGACCGCTGGTGCGCAGCAGTTATCGCGCGGCCGAGCAAGTGCGGGAGCTTTCGCGCTTGGATCATATTCGCTTTCACTCCGCGCGGACCAGCTGAAAGAGAATGAATGTCCCGCCCAGCAAAAGTTGTTGACGGCAGGGCAGACAGAATCTGATTTGAGGTACATGTGAGTCGAGCAAGCGAGGGAAGAAAATGAGCGCGTTTTTCACAAATCGGCGCGGACAAACAGAGGTGGATGCGCAAGAGCCGGCGCGCGAAGTGCCAACCGATCGACCAGTCGGTTTCGATACGGTAATTGGCTCCAACACCAGCTTTGAAGGCAGTTTTGTCAGTTCGGGCAATGTGCGCATGGATGGTCAGTTCGCGGGCTCCCTGGAAGTTAGCGGCAATATACTCGTGGGCGAATCGGCCGATATTCACGCTGACATTAATGCGCGAAACATCTCTATCGCCGGTACCGTTCGCGGCAACATCACCGGCAGCAAGGTGCAGCTGCTGCGGACCGGACGCATCTGGGGCGATATCAACGCTTCGGCGCTGACCACGGAAGAAGGCGCTTTCATCGACGGCAAGATCACGATGGTTGGTCATTCGGCGACGCGGCCGCCGACCGATGATGAACTCGCGGAGCGCGAGGCGATTAACGATTCGATTACGGATGCGGAAGACGACGATGAAGTGATCGAGGCAGAGCTGGTGGGCGAGGATGTGGCTGTCGAAGCCGCGGCCGATGAGCCGAGTGAAGCAGACGATCGCTGAATAAGGACTGCCTCGCCTGCAATCAGGCGACCCGTGGTCTTAAACCTAGTAGTCTGTCAAATGGATTGAGCGGATACTCCGCCGTCGATCACGATTACCGCGCCGGTCGTGAAGTCCGAAGCGGCTGAGGCCAGGTAAAGCGCCATGCCGGTAATATCCGCCGGCTGACCGATGCGCCCCGTCGGCGTCCGCGCCAACACCTGATCCAGCAAGTCCGGATTTCCCCAAAGCGCCTGCGCGAATTTGGTCTGCACCAAGCCTGGCGCGATCGCGTTGACTTGAATATTGTCCGCGCCCAACTCGACCGCGAGCGTCTTGGTCAAACTGATCAGGCCGGCCTTTGTAACACTATAGATTCCTTGATAGCGGCCGGGAGTTATGCCCACGATAGAGGCTACGTTGATGATTTTGCCGCCGCCGTTAGCGCGCATCGCCTTGACCGCGGCCTGGGACAGCCAAACATTGCCCATCAGATTTACTTCAATCGTCTTCCGCCAAAAGCTGTCCGCCGCTTCAAGAAGGGCGCCAAAATGCGGATTGGTCGCCGCGTTATTGACCAGAATGTCGAGCTTCCCGTAGCGGGTCACGGTTTGCTCCACCAGGTCCTTGAGCGCGCTCTTGTCGCCATTGTGCGCCGCGATGCCGATCGCTTCGCCACCACTTGCGCGGATTGCTATCGCCGCGTCATCAAGCGCCTCTTGCTTGCGGCTAGCCAGCACGACTTTCGCGCCGGCGCGCGCGTAAGCTTCCGCAACCGCTTTGCCAATCCCGCGCGACGCGCCCGTTACGATTGCTACCCGTCCGGTCAGATCGAATTGTTCGGCCACGCTGCCACTCCTGCCGCCAGATCACAATTGTGTCTGGTTTCGAAGGAAAGGTTTGCGCTCAGGTCAAGCGCGCTCTCTTGGAATGCTGCCCAGCAAGGGCATGCCCAGCCGGCGTAGATCGTCCGCGCGATAGATGGTGGGATCAACGAATTCGGCGAAGATGGCGAGCGCTAGCCCGACCAGCAGCGCCACAGCGAGACGAACCAAGGGCGCGAGGCGCGACGACAAAGCCGGCGGCGCCGCGGAAAGCGCCGGTGGTTCCAGTATAGTAACCTGCGCTGCTTCACCGCCCAGCTGCGGAAAATAGCGCTGGCTGCGCTCGCTCAGCACCAGCATGGCGGCCTCAGCGATCGCGCCCAAAGCTTCCTGATTTGCATGACTCATATAAACGACGCCGACACTTCGCGCGTTGTCCGCCGCAACCTGCAGGCTGTCCAGCGCAACGGTAGTCTCGCCAAGCAAGTCCCGAATTTCGCCGCGGAAACTTGCGGTGCGCACCCAATCGGTCAAGGCGTCTACTGTGTATTGAGACGCCAGCCAGACGTCTTGGTAATCTCCGTCGCGATCGGGCATATTTCGTATTTGAGCGGCGCTATACCTTATTTGCGTTGTGAATCCACCAGGAGCGCCGATTGAATCGCCTATCAAATCGGGAATGGCGCTTAGCGCGCTCAGCACGACGGGCAAAACGATCAGCCACCAGCGGCGAAAGATTATGCGGATGAGTTCTCTGTATTCCATGGGAAGCATCCCTTTTCGACTACAACGGGATCGCGGAATTGAAACTCTTGATTGGATTTACGCGCATGCCAGGCTTGCCGGACAAAGGCATCAATGCGCGCGACAAACACGCTCACATCGAATTTCCTGGCCCGCAACTGTATCTCCTCCGGATTGTACGCGCTATGGTCGAACTCGCGCCAGACTTCTTTGAGGCTGTCAGCGGTCAATTCCGCAAAACGCTCGCCGGTTATCCCAGGTATGACCGTATCCAGCGCGCCACCACCGCCAAATGCAATCACTGGACGGCCCGCAGCTTGCGCCTGCACTGGCGCGATCCCAAAGTCTTCCAAGCCCGGGAATATGAGCGCTCGGCAACCAGCCATCAGCTCGGGCAATTCTGCGTCCGGCACATAGCCGAGAAACTCGACGCGGTCGCCGGCGAGCGCGCGCAGCCTATGCAGGTCGCGTCCGGCGCCGGCAATCTTCAGCTTTATACCCAACTCCGTCGCCGCTTGAACAGCCAGGTCAATCCGCTTGTAGGGAATCAAGCGGGAAACAATGAGAAAATAATCGCCTGTTTTGGGCGTTGCTGCGGATGCGAAGCGGGCCGTTTCCACTGGCGGAAAAATCAGGGCGGAATCTCGTCCGTAGAAGCGCTTGATGCGCTCTTGAACGGCGCTGCTGATCGCGATGAAATGGGAGACGCGCTGCGCCGCCGCGTAATCCCAGCGCTTCAGCCCGGCGACGAGCGGCCGCAAGAGCAACTTTGCCGCGCCCGCGATGTCTTCACCCGCGAGGTAAGCCTCCAGTTGCCAGACATAACGGGTCGGCGTCAGACAATAGCAAATATGCAGGCTGTCCGGGCTAAAGCGCAAGCCGTGACAGAAACCGCTCTTGTTGCTCAGAATCACATCATAGCCGCTCAGCTCGAGCTGATTCCAGGCGAGCGCATACAAGGGCAAATAGATCTGGTGACGCCCATATATCCCGGGCATGCGATCCATCCAGAGTGTGCGAATGTCCCAATCCCGATAATGGGCGGGCACGCGCGAACGGGCGTAAATGCTGGTATACAGCGGGCTGCCGGGATAAGCGCGCTTTAGCGCCTCCAGCACATCTTCCGCGCCGCCACTTTGATTCAGCCAGTCGTGAACTAGCGCAATCTTCAAGAGTATCTCCCGGCAAGAGCATTCCGATCAAAGCGCAAGCGGTTCACGTCCTTCCTGATGGCGGAAGCCGTAAATGAGCTGCCCGTCCACTCGGCTCAGTAATGGGTGAAAATGACCGGCGGTGCTCACTACAAGGACCATGCGTCCGCAATGCGCGCAGGTGCGGCGCCGTGCCATAACCTTTGTGCGCTGCAAAACCATATTCAGGGTGTACGGTGTCAAGGTCGATCATATAACGATCGCGCCAGACTTTCGCCAGTACGCTGGCGGAGGCGATCGTCAGCGAATGCTTGTCGCCATCGACGATGCTCACCTGGGGGATGTCGGATCGCTCAGGCCACAACTGGTAATCCAGAAAGAGGCAATCGGGAAGAATGCTGGATCCGTCAAGCGAGAGATCAAGAGCGCGCTGCATCGCGGCTTTGGCGGCATCGACGATTCCGAGCCTGTCGATCTCTTCGGCGCTGCTATGCCCAATTCCCCAGCAAGACGCGACATCTTTAATGACTTCGCAGAGCCGCTCACGCTGGTGAGCGGACATCTCTTTGCTGTCGCGAACGCCGCGCAGCGAGCTGGCTAGATTCGACCTTTCGAGCGGCAGGGCTACCGCCGCTGCTGCAACCGGACCCGCCAAGGGACCGCGACCGGCCTCATCAATGCCGACAATGAAAGGGAAACCGGCGCGGAAATAATGTCGTTCGTGTCGCAGGCTCGCGGTCTTGGTCTTTGTCTCGCGCTTAGCCATACAGGCCCCGGCGCCAATTCCGCCGGATTTCCCAGATTTCACGCAGCAGCTTTACCGAATCGTCCCAAAGCCGCATGGTCGAGTAGGCATCGAAATACCAAGTGATTGGCACTTCCTTGACTGTGTATCCGCGCCGTTTGGCGATATATAAGAGCTCAACGTCAAAACCGATGCCATTCATTCGCTGCACGGCGAAGAGATCGTCGGCGACTTCGCCGCGGAACATCTTGAAGCCGCATTGGGTGTCTTCATAATCGCTGATGGCGGCCGCTTTGATAATAAAGGTTGCGATGCGCCCCATGATGTGGCGGTATTCCGGCTCGTCGACTCGTACGGCGCCCGGCGCTTCGCGGCTGGCAATCAAGATGTCATATCCGTCCGATGCTGGCGGCAAAAACTTCACCAACTCAACAATACGCATGGAAAGATCCGTGTCGCAGATGAAACGCCAAGCCCCTTGCGCCGCCTGCATGCCTTGCTTCACCGCCAATCCTTTGCCGCGCAAATTGTCCGGCGATTGCAGGACGCGCAGGTAGGGGTACTCGCTGGCGCAGTCGAGCGCGACTTGGAAGGTGCGGTCTCGGCTGCCATTTTCAACAACGATGACCTCGGCGTCATAGGACTGCCGCTGCAAGAAGCCGTCAATTTGCGCCAGACTCGGCGGCAGCCGACTCTCTTCATTGTGCGCCGGTATGACGATGCTTAGGAAGGGATTGCTCAAGCGCGAGCCTCCTGTGAGGCATTAGGACTTGTCTCGAGAATCACGCATCATCATACGCCAGAATTGTCATTTGTACATGCGTGAGGGCGTGAACAGCGCCGTTCTCGACCGTTTCCAGCTTTGGCTAGGCTTGCGTAAGTATGCTTTCGATGTAATCGTCGGATACGCGTTTTGACGCCTGGATTCGCTTCCGCTTTGCCAGCGCGCCGCCGATGGACAGTAAGCCCGCCGCCATTCCCCGCAGGCGCGCCCGCGCCTCTTGACCGCGCCAAGACTTCAGAGAGTCCCACAGCAGCGAGAGCTGCCTCGCTATGATCTGACGCGCATATTTGCGAGCCAGTCCAGCGGGCATGCATTTGACAATGAGCCAGATTCCGTTGCGGCCATCGTGGTAACTGGCGGTGACTCCGCCGCCGGTCGCGGACAGATAATGATAGACGACCGCGCTCGGCTCGTACCAGACTTTATAACCGGCCAGTTGCGCGCGCCAAGCCAGGTCGACATCTTCAAGCAAGAAGAAAAAATCGTCATCGAGGGCGCCGATATCGCTGAGCATTGATCGGCGATAAGCCGCAGATCCGCCACATGCGGAGAAGACATACTCGCCATTGTCATATTGACCGCAATCACATTCCCAGGCGCCTCGATTGCCCGCCCGACCATCGGTGGTGAAGAAGTCGCCCGCGGTATGCAAGCGATTGCGCCGATCAAATAGCAGCATCTTGCTGGCGACGATGCCCGCCTGCGGATGCGCTGCGAAAGCGTTTGCTACCTGCTCGGCCCAATTGCGCTCCACTTCCGTATCGTTGTTGAGCAGCGCGATGTAAGCGCCCGTCGCCGCGTCCATGCCGATATTGCAAGCGCCGGTGAAGCCGCGATTCTCTTCAAGCGCAATCAGGCGAACTTCCGGGTACTCCGCCCTGACGAAGTCTTGCGACCCATCGGCGGAGGCGTTGTCGACTAAAATAATCTCGATATCGTCGATTGTTTGATCGCGAAGCGCATCAAGGCAAGCGGCGAGGAAGCGCTTGCCATTCCAGTTTGGAATGATGACCGAGAACCGATCCGCCATCAACCAGCGGCCTCGGCGTCCAAGTAGGCGCGAAGGGCTTCCTGCCAGGTTCGCAAGCGAATCCCGATGCTGGCGCCGGCGAAATTTGCCAGGGCGGTGTATTCGGGCGGCAACGACGGTCGGGACCATTCGTGCCGGCTGATTCGCTCTATCGGCGTATCGGTGAATTTGGTTTGATCCAGCAGATAGCGGGCGAAACCCCAGCGGCTGACGGCGCCCTCGTTGACAAGGTGATAGATGCCGAAGCGTTCGGATTCTAGCAGGAGCGCGATCGCAGCAGCCAGATCGTTCGTATATGTCGGGTTCGCCACCTCGTTGGTCACGACTCGAAGGACTTTGCCTTGGCGCGCCGCGCCGAGTATCGCGTGGATGAAATTGCGCCCGCCATGCGTGAACAGCCAGGCGGACCGAACAATGTAATGGCGAGGATTCACTTGCATAATGGCGCGTTCGCCATACCGCTTGCTGTAGCCGTAGGCGTTGATTGGATTGGGGGGATCGTACTCGCTGTAGGCGCGACCCAGCTGCCCGTCAAAGACTTCGTTGGTGCTGACGTAGAGAATAGGAATCCCGAGCTGCGCCGTGACCGCGGCCAGGTTCCCCGTGCCGATGCCGTTGATGCGCAGCGCCTTTTCCGGATCGAGCGCGCAGGCATTGACATCGGTCCAGGCGGCCGGATGCAAGACGATATCCGGACGCAAATCGGCGACCAGTCTGCGACAAGCTTCGTAGTCGGTGATATCGAAGTGATGGCTGACTGCGCCGACGATATCCGCGTCCGCCACCCGGTGCTTGCTTTGGAGCAGCGCAACTAGCTGACTGCCCAATCGGCCTGCGGCGCCCGTAATCAGAATCTTCATGGGGCTTTCGCCTCAGGAGAATCTGTCAATGAGCTCGATCCGATCGGGCGCCAGGCAGAATAAGTAAAGAGCTTGGCGGCGCGAGAAAAGGTCATGACGCTGAGGACGCCAGTCGCTCGGCATATTGTCGCCGGTAAAAGTCGAGGTATTCGCCAGTCTTGATCTTTCGCCACCACCATTCGTTTTCAATATACCAGTTAACGGTGACTTCAAGTCCCTTGTCTAAGTCAACCTGCGGCCGCCAGCCGAGCGCGCGCGCTTTCGCCGCGGTCATCGCGTAACGCCGATCATGCCCTTCGCGGTCGGGCACGAGCCTGATCAACGCTTCCGACTTGTCCAGAATCTCCAGGATGCGCCGTGTGACATCCACGTTATAGCGTTGATTCTCCCCCGCCAGATTGTAGGCTTCTCCCGCCATGCCATAGTGTAATACGCGATCGACCCCTCGAGCGTGATCGTCGACATAGAGCCAATCGCGAATCTGCTTGCCATCGCCGTATAGGGGCAGCGGGCGGTCATCTATCGCTTCGGTGGTGAAGAACGGAATCAGCTTTTCCGGGTATTGATACGGACCGTATGTGTTGCTGCCGCGAGTGATCACCGTGTCCATACCGTAGGTGACAGCGTAGGCGCGCGCCATAAGTTCGCCGCCGGCTTTGCTCGCCGCGTAGGGGCTGTTCGGCAAAAATCGGTCAGCCTCGGCGGATACGCCATCGTCTATATCGCCATAGACTTCATCGGTCGAAACTTGACAGAAACGCCCGATCCCGCGCTTCTTGCCTTCGTCGAGTAAGATATAGGCGCCAACAACATCGGTGTGGATAAAGGCGTCTGGATCGAGAATGCTGCGGTCTACATGGCTTTCGGCGGCGAAGTTGACAATTGTGTCGATTGCGTAAAGCTTCAAGACGCGCTCAACCGCGGGACGATCAGCCACATCGCCGCGCTCGAAATGGTAATTCTCTTCATCGCTAACCGGCAGCAGATTGTCCAAATTGCCGGCGTAGGTCAGCTTGTCGTAGCAAATGATGTTGTATTCGGGGTAGGCCGCTACCATGTGGCGGACGAAAGCGCTGCCGATGAAGCCGGCGCCGCCCGTAACCAGGATGTTTTTCATTGCGCTCCCGCCAGGTGATCCATTGAACAGGCTAGACCCATAGCGTACTGTGATCGCCGAGGTTCATTTTGATGCCACTTGGTTTTTCCGCGCTGCGTTTCACCGCTGCGTTTCTGCCGATGAGGCTGTCGCGCAGCGTGCGATCAATGTCGATAACGCGGCTGTTCTCCAGGATTATGCTGCGCTCGATCTCACAATTTTTTATTTGGCAGCTATGGTAAATGCTGGTGAATGGACCGATATAACTATTCTCGATCAACGTGTTTTGACCGATGACGGTTGGTCCGCGCAGGATGCTATTGACGATCCTGGCGCCGTCCTGCACGCTCACCCGGGAATCCACCGACGAGCGCTCGTCAATCGCGGCGCTGGCGGCAACACAGGGCAGGATCTCTTCCAGCACGTGGCTATTGGCTTCCAGCATATCGGTTGGTTTGCCGGTGTCAATCCACCAGCCGCGATGAATATGGGGAAAGACCGTATGGCCCTGGTCGATCAGCCACTGAATCGCGTCAGTGATTTCGTATTCGCCGCGCCCTGAAGGTTTTATCGCGTCGACCGCGTCAAAGACATGGCGATCAAACATATATATGCCTACCAGCGCAAGATTGCTCGGCGGCGTCGCCGGCTTTTCGATCAGTCGCTCGATGCTGCCGTCCGGGCGCAATTGCGCGACGCCGTAGGCCGAAGGGTTTTCGACTTCCTTGAGCACGATCTGGCTGTTCCAGTCATTGTCGGCGAAATCGCGTATCAGCTGGCTGATGCCGCCTTGAATCACGTTGTCGCCCAGGAACATCACGAAGGGATCATCCGCCAGGAAATCGCGCGAAATCTTGACCGCATGCGCAAGCCCGTCCGGGCTGTCCTGACGAATATAAGTCAGCGAGACGCCATAGCGCGAGCCGTCGCCCAGGGCGTCGTGGATTTCGGGCGCCGTATGGCCTACCACCATGCCAATCTCGGCGACGCCGGCATCGCGGATCGCTTCGATTACGCGCACCAGGACCGGTTTGTTGGCGACCGGAATCAACTGTTTGGCGCGGGTATAGGTTAGCGGATAAAGCCGAGTGCCTTTGCCGCCGCTGAGGATAAGTCCCTTCATCGTCGCATCAAACTCCGAAGTTGCTGCAAGGCGGATCGTTCATCGAGAAGCGGGCATAAAAGCGCCTTGGCATTTCTCGGATTCAATAGGCAACTCGATTTTCACGCGGCGCGTCAGTCAGCACGGCGCCAACGACGCGCGCATGGACACGTTCCAGCGCCTGCCGCGCTTGCGCCGTATGGTCGCGGCGCGTCTCTCCCGCGCGGATCGCGAGCAGTACGCCGTCCAGTTTTATGCCCAACAGGGCGGCGTCTGTAGCCGCGAGCACTGGCGGGCTGTCGAACAAGACATAATCAGCGCGCTGCTTCAGCGCCGCGATAATTTCGTTCATGCGCTGGCCGCTGAGCAGATCTGCTGGGTTTGGCGGCAGTTCGCCGGCGCAGACGAGCGCCAGATCATCCACCGATGTCGCTTGCAGGGGCGGGTCGCTGACAGAGCTGTCATCCACCATCATGCTGCTGAGACCGTGATGGTTCGCCAAATCCCAAATCTCATGCTGTTTCGGCTGCCTCAAGTCGGCATCGACAAGAATTGTCCGGTTGCCGCTTTGGGCAAATGTGACGGCAAGATTGGCCAGCGTGGCGCTCTTGTCATCTTCACGGGCGGCAGAAGTCACGAGCAAGGTTTGAATCGGGCTTTCGACGCTGCTGAACATCAGGTTGGTTCGCAAGCTCCGATACGCTTCGGATGCCGCAGAACGCGGCTGCGAAAGGGTGATTAGGTTTGCATTCTCCATTGGCTGTTCCTATGACGGTAGTAAGATCTCGTCCTGTTTATTCTAACCCAGCGGGAGAATTCCGCTCAGGTTTCCAAGACCTGGTCATTGTAGCTACATCGGCGCTGACCGATTCCCTCAAAACGAAATAATACCAAAGTCCAGGTCCACTCGCTTCAACTCAGTCGCGTCGAAGGACGCTGCGATTATATGAAGCGGTTTCTTCAGCACCGGATGCGCATAGTCTGGCGCAAGATCAGCCAGGGGAATCGCCACATGGGCGTAGCGAGTGATGTCGGCGTCTGGGACAGCCCACGGTTTGGCGCCGTATTCAAAGACTTCATCGTTCCACAGTGACAGATCCAGATCGATGGCGCGTGGCGCGTTCTTGTTCGCAGGATCGCGGGTCCGCTTGAGATCGGCTTCAATGCGGTCAATGACATCAGCTTTGAATTGTGCTGGCGAGCGCAATGTATGCGTCTTGACCGCCATGTTTAGAAAGGGCTCTTGATCGAAATATCCTTGTGGGGCAGACCGGTATACGGGCGATATGCCAAGGACTGTGGTATATCGCCGCAGATGGGAAAGCGCGGCGACGATATTCTCCTCCGGCTTGATGTTTGAGCCGATTGACAGCAAGGCGATATTCTTTGAGTAGTCATTAGGACAGCGTGTAACGTGGATGCCGACAGAATCTGACCGTCGCAGCGCGCCCGGTTTGTACACCGCGACTTCGACGCTGGGCGCGCCAAAATCGATTACCGCTAGACGGGCGATTTCTTCAGCCAGCTTCTCCACCAGGGAAAAGCGCGACCCTTCCACGAATTGAATAACAGCCTTTGTCACGGTCCGGTAATTGAAGGCATCGGCCGGCTCGTCCGTCTCGCCCGCGCGCCGACTTGCCAATCCAATGCGCAAGCTAACTACGATATCTTGCGGCTGATCGAGTTCGTGCTCGCTGAAGCCGATGACCGCGCGCAGTCGCAGGTTTTGGATTCTGATTTCGTCCATCAAGACGCCGGTCTGTTCCTACCCGTTGGCAGTTTAGCATGAATAGCGATATCGGGGTAAATTTGGCGAATGCTCTTGGCTTACGTTGAAGCCATTACAAAGGCAAAACTGCGCAATTATGTTAGCTATTTCAAATGCAACTTGAGTTTCTCGGCTTAACCTACCTATAATTCACAATAAGTAAGCAGACGCTCAAAGAGAATGCTCTGCTGGCTCGCTTGAGCGTTAACGTTGTCGAAATGTAAAAACAGGTTTACTGATTATGGACAGCAATGAAACGCAGATTGTCGCCGAAAGAGGCGCTACCATCAAACTAAAGCTGGAGTCGGATTCGCTGTTGAGCCGATTCGGTCTGGATGCCAAGCCGGTTGATGAGCCTGAGGTGGAGAATGCGGTTCTGGACATGCTCTACGCAATCGGTGAAAATCCAGAACGCCAGGGTTTAGTTGACACGCCCAGGCGCGTGGCCAAAGCCTATCGGGAATTGGTCAGCGGCTATACGACCGATCCCGTTGAATTGCTCAACAACGCAATCTTTGATATCGCCTACGATGACATGGTAGTCGTCAGCAATATCGAATACTACAGCCTGTGCGAACACCACATGCTGCCATTCGTAGGTCACGCTCACGTAGGCTACCTGCCCAAAGACAAAGTGGTCGGGCTTAGCAAGATACCGCGTATCGTCGACATGTTTTCGCGGCGGCTGCAGGTGCAAGAGCGCCTGACGCGGCAAATCGCGGAGTTCCTAGTCGAGGTGCTGGATCCGCGTGGAGTCGCCGTCGTCATGACGGCGCGTCACATGTGCTCAATGATTCGCGGCGTTATGAAACACGACGCCAACATGACGACAAGCGCCATGCTTGGGGACTTTCGCGCAAATCATGATACGCGCAACGAATTCCTCATGCACGTGCAGCGATCCAAACTCCAGTAGGGCGCGTCTTCAGATTTGTTTGTAGTCGGCGTTGGCTGTATGGTTAATCTTTCGCCCCGCTTTTGAATTGCGACCTTGCCGCCCTATGTTATAATCATATTTGCCGCGGTGGGTTTCACCTGCGGCACTCATCGAGAGCGAGTGAGAGAACCGGCTCAGCGAACTCGCGGCAACCCCCGGAATTTGGGACGGTGCTAAGTCCGGCAGGGTACTAACTCTGGCAGATGAGCGCATTCGAATGCTTTTCTTCGACGCCCGCTGCCTCGCAAGGCGTTTTTTGTTGCATGAGAAAGGACGAATATGTCTACGACCTTCATGACCTCACCCAGGTATCTGTTCACATCGGAATCAGTTTCGGAGGGGCATCCGGACAAAATGTGTGACCAGATCAGCGACAGCGTGCTAGACGCGATTTTGGCTCAAGACCCAATGGCGCGGGTCGCTTGCGAAGTCGCCACCACAACAGGCTTGGTCGTCGTCATGGGCGAGATTACAACGAATGCCTACGTGGATATTGATACGATAGTCAGAGACACCATTCGGGATATCGGATACACGCGGTCGGATTATGGCTTCGACGCCGAGACATGCGGTGTGTTGATTTCGATCAAGGAGCAGTCCGACGATATCAAGCAGGGCGTCGACACCGCGCTCGAAGCGCGCGAGGGCAGCATGTCGGAGTCCGATATCGAAGCGACCGGCGCCGGCGACCAGGGTATGATGATCGGCTTTGCCTGCGATGAAACTGACGAGTTGATGCCGCTCACCGCGTCGCTCTCGCACAGAATTATGCGCCGTCTGACTGCCGCGCGCAAAAGCGGCGAAATGGCTTGGCTGCGGCCCGATGCCAAATGCCAGGTCACCGTCGAATATTGTCATGGCAAGCCCAAACGAGTCGACACGATTGTGGTCTCGACGCAGCATGCGCCGGAAATCTCGCAAGAGGAGATCCGACGCCAGATCATTGATTTCATCAAGCGCGACGCCGAGTGCCAGAAATGGATTGACGGAGGCGCCACATTTCATATCAATCCTTCCGGTCGTTTTGTCACCGGCGGTCCCTTGGGCGACGCCGGCTTGACCGGGCGCAAGATCATGGTGGATACCTATGGCGGCGTTGCCCGTCATGGCGGCGGCGCCTTCTCGGGGAAAGACGGGACCAAGGTAGACCGCAGCGCGGCCTATATGGCGCGCTATGTCGCCAAGAATGTGGTCAAGGCCGGTCTCGCTGAGCGTTTCGAACTTCAGGTCTCATACGCCATCGGCAAGGCGGCGCCAACGTCGCTATCGGTCGAAACCTTTGGCACGGGCAAAGTCTGTGACGAGAAGATCAGCGCGCTGATTGAAGAGCGCTTTGACATGCGTCCAGCGGCCATCATACGCGATTTAGGGTTGCGCCGTCCCATCTTCAAACAGGTGGCGGCATACGGTCACTTCGGGCGGGAGGACGTAGACGCGCCTTGGGAAGAGACCGACAAAGCCGAGGCGCTTCGATTCGAGGCGGGCTTGGCATGACTCTGCCGCCCGCCGCTGGAGCCATTGAATGACTGACGGACCGCGAATCTGCGACTATGGCGATTCGACCTATCGACAGGACTTTTGGGAAGGGCAGGGCCGCGACTACGAAGACGCTGTCGAACGCCGCGTCCTAAGGAAGCTGTTGCCTGCTAGCGGCATCCGACTGCTTGAAGTTGGCGCTGGCTTCGGGCGAATCACCGATGAATACCGAATGTTTCGCGAAGTCGCATTACTGGATTATTCGCTCGAGCAGTTGCAGTATGCGCGCAGCGTATTCGGCGACGAAGGCTATTTGTACGTCGCGGCGGACGCCTACCGGATGCCCTTTCAGGCGGGCGCATTTGATGCGGCGACGATGATCCGCGTCATTCACCACTTTGAGAATGTCCCGGCCATTCTCGGGCAGATCCGCAAAGTATTGGGCGACGAAAGTTGCTTCATCCTTGAATACGCCAACAAGCGCAATCTCAAGGCGATGATGCGCCATCTGTTCAGCTTGAATGCCTGGAATCCGTATACGCTGGATCCCATCGAATTTGTCGAGCTGAACTTCAACTTCCATCCTGAGTACATGGAGAGGCAGGTTGCCGAGCTCGACTTCGACCTGCGGCGAGTCGTGCCGGTTTCGTGGCTCCGTCTTGGATTGTTGAAAAGCGCGCTGCCAACGCGCTTTCTCGCCGGCTTGGACTCGCTCTTGCAACGCAGCGGCTGGACAATCTCGCCCAGTATTTTCCTTGAACTGCAACTGACGGACGCGTCAAGCCAGCGAGGTCCATCTCGCTCGTCGAATCCGCTTGACATTCTGCGCTGTCCGCTATCTTGCTCCGCCCTACGAAGAGATGGCGACGTTTTAGTGAGCGACAGCGGCATCAGCTGGGGGATTCTCGGGGGCGTGTACGACTTCCGCCAGCCGCTGGATTAAACGATCGATTGGATCAAGCCTCAGGGTACAGGCTCGTCGCGCAGCTTGTGCCAAAGCTCGACATTGCGCTGAACCAGCCCCGAGATGGAGCCGTGCCCGAAGCTGGCGACCACAGTCTTGACATGGTCGTTGAACGGGTTGATCCAGCGTTTGTCCAGCCCATCATACCCTACAGCCGCGCCAACGATGCTGGCGGCAGTGCCGGACGTACAGTCGGTGTCCATACCGCACATAACCGCGGTGGTGATGGTCTTGCTGTAGTCTAGCTGTCCGTGTATCAGAGACAGAACGACAAAAGCCATATTATGCAGCGAATGGTTGAATGGCAAATGACCATAAATGTCATAGACTCGATCGCAAACGTTGACCCAGTCATTGTCTATTTCATACCATTCGATCACCTTTTGAACGATATGAGCCATACGCGAGCGCTTGGGGACAACTGACAGTCCGCCCTCAATAATCGATTCCACCGTCGGGTTGCGGCTTAGAGCGGCGCTCAGCGCGCCCGCGACGAACATTGAACTGTATACGCCGTTTTTTACCGCGTTGAAGGTAACTTCTCGATAGGCGACGCGCGCCGCTCGTCTCGGATCACCTGGCGCGATATAGCCCCAGAAATCCGCCCGTATCGCTGTATTGATGCCTTCGCGCAAGGGGTTGAGCTTGGTTGGGAATTCGTCGATTTGTTCTGCAACCGGACGATCGTCCGTGAGGTTGACCATGTGGTAGTAGGACTGGCGGGCACAAGACCAAAGCCAGTGATAGGGGATATTACGCAAGTGATTATTGGCGACATCGAGCTTGCTGAAGTTGAAGCCGCGCTCTTCGAGCAGTTGCAGGCCCAGGATCGTGTAGTGAATGTCGTCATCCGGTTCGGCGAATTCTACATTTCCAAGTGTGGAAGGTTTGCAGCGCAGGGTGATACCCAGCTCGGGCGATTCATAAGGCGCCCAGTCATTTAGCGGATAGGCGTCGAGGCTCTCCAGGTAGCGCTTGATAAACTTCCTGTCTATACGCATTTCGAAGGGCTTGCCAAGCACGACGCCTCCTATTCTGCCGTACCAGGCGCCCTTGATCCGCGCGGCATATTCGTCGTCGCTCAGTGGCTCAAGCCGGGGCGGGTCTTGCGCATCCGCGATGATCGAATCGAAATCATCGGGCTCGTCAAACGGAAAGTCCGGGCGGATTCCCTTGTCGCGAATTGCCCAGATTGCGTAATAGGCTTCTTCCCAGTCCGCTTCCGTCAGCGCCGACTTGTCGCTGGCGCCGCGAACACTGTCCGGTAGATAAGCCGCTGAGTAATCTGGTTCAGTTGTGTCGCCTACGGGATAACCTTCTTCATACAGTTGAAGGTACTCCATGGCAAAAAGCTGCTCCCAATTGGCAAATCCTGGCATTGAAACACTCTCCTTTTCGATTGCTAAATCTCAAATCTGCAAGATCGGCGTCAATTCGCCGCCGAGCGTCTATAGTCATGAATCTCGATAGAAATCCGGCGACGGTTCCCAAGCGCAGTCGTCGCCCAGATTCTCTTCGGCTTCCACGATCAACCCGAGCGAGATATCGTGCCGGCCGCCGTCATATTCAGTTGTCAGCCAAGCCTGCAGGATGTCGAGCGCTTCCAACTCGCCGGTGATCTTCCTGCCCAGACTTGAATCGCGCCGATACGATCATTCTGTTACGACGTCATTAAGCTAGATTATGTTTGCTTCCGGTCTCACTCGCAAGTTCTCTGGCGCGAAACGCGCTGTACCTGTCTAGCAATTGCAGCAAGTTGCGCTTCGCTGGAGCGGCGTTCGCGGACGACGTGAGTATACTAAAATCTGCGCGTTGAACGCTAAAGGCCGTGTCAATGTCCGCGCTAGCTTCACAGCCTTTGCTGAGATCAGGCAAACACACTCGGCGCATAAGCTCCGATCAGGAGAACAGCCATGAAGCAGAAACCGAACGATCTGTCCCAGCCTCGCACGCTACGGCAGTACTTGCGCCTCTTTCTTACCGGCTTCGCCATGGGCGCGGCCGATATTGTGCCCGGCGTGAGCGGTGGCACGATGGCTTTCATACTCGGCGTCTATGAGAACCTGATCGACGCGATCAAGTCATTCAACGTGGATGCGATTCGATTGCTGCTCGGTCTTCGCTTCAAGGCTCTCATAGAACAGGTGTCGTTTCGATTTCTGGCGGCGTTGGGTTTGGGCTTGTTATCGGCGATCCTTCTGCTGTCGAGTTTTCTGAGCGCGACAATGGATGACGCGAAGGGCCGCATTCTGCTCTTCGCGTTTTTCTTCGGTTTGGTGCTGGCGTCGATTTTGGCTGTTGGCGCCAAGGTGCGATGGAATATGTCGTCGGCTGCTACGTTTGTCGCTGGTACGGTGGTGGCCTTCGTCATCGTTAATGTTGTGCCGGCCGAGGCCGATCATTCTTACGCATTTCTTTTTGTCAGTGGCATGATTGCGATTACGGCGATGATACTGCCCGGGATATCCGGGTCGTTCATGCTCTTGATTCTGGGGCAGTACGACTATGTGCTGACGGCAGTAAGCAATCGCGATCTGCCACCGATCATAGTCGTCGGCTTGGGCGCAGCAGTCGGCATCGTCGCCTTTTCGCGAGTGCTCAGTTATTTGCTGGCGCGCTATTACAATCTGACGGTGGCGCTGCTGGTCGGCTTCATGGCTGGTTCTCTTTGGAAGATCTATCCCTGGAAACAGTGTCTCGAAAGCGATCTTGACCGCCACGGCGATTTCCGCTGTCTGCTGGAGCAAAATATCGCGCCGAATGCCAATTCGGAATCGTTCGCAATCGCGGTAGCGCTGCTAATAGCTGGATTTCTGCTGGTGAATCTGCTGGATCACGCGCAGTCCAAAGCGAATCCGATTTTCCGGCTGCTTCGTAAGTGAGTCCCGAAGTAAGCCAATGACGGTCATTAGGGGTCGCGTTTGGTCTTCGCGTCCGGTCGTTGGTGGCGGAGGGCGCGCTCCTGCGCCTCAATAATTTCTTGAATCCGCGATCGCGAAAGCACCGCGGTTACATCCAAAGCCGTTTCATCGACCGCCTCCGTGGGCGCGTCACTTTCAGCCGGGTCTTCGACGATTTCGCGCTGGCGCCGTACCGAAGCGGCGATTTCGCGCCGGCGATGAACCGAAGCAGCGATTGCGTGCGTGGCGACCGGGCTGGTCAGCAAGACGAATAAGCCAAGCGCTAGCAACCGCAGCCATGCGGAAGGCATAAGAAGGGCAGCGCCCACTAACAAGCCGAACAATCCCAGGGTGGCGACTTTGCCCGAGGCGTGCAAGCGCGTCAAGCTGTCGGGCATGCGCATAACGCCAAGCACGCCAACAGCGCAGAAGAAGAGACCGAAAGCCAGCGCGGCAACGCCAAGGAACTCCAGCAGCACTTAGAAAACCCTGCCTTCAGAAATGTAGCGGGCGATGCTGATTGTGCCGATGAAAGCGAAAGCAGCCAAGGCGATAGCCATATCGACAAAGTTCTCGGTTCGCTCAACCAGCGCCAGCATCACGATAATGCCGATTAGCAGCGTTGTGATGAGGTCGACCGCCTGCAAGCGGTCGGGAAGCGTCGGACCGACAATGACGCGGTAAGAGGCCGGAATCAGCAAGCTGACCAGCGCGAGCAGAATGAACTGAATTGCGGTTTGGGCAAAGTCGCTTTCAAACATGACCCAGTATGCCTTTGATTCGCGCGAGGCGTTTTCGCTGATCGTCATCAAGGCTTTGGCCCGATGCGTCAATGTTTAAGCTGTGCACGATCATGCCGACGCCGTCATCGTTGGATTCCTCGAAATCAACCACAAGCTCCCCGGGCGTTATCGTAATGCCATGCGCGCTGATGGCGGATATGAGTTGGTTCTCTGTCTCGTCTTGCGTTTTCACCGTCGATATGCCGGGTTCGATTGGCAGGCTCGGCGTCAATATCACGCGGGAAACCTTGACGCCGGCCGAGAGCACTTCGGTCGCGAGATAAACGGTATAGGCGACCAGGTTGTACAGCTGTCGCGGCGCATTTCGCAAACGCAGACTTTCGCCGCGCAATCCCGTCGCCACAATGACTGAGATGCTGAAAACATAGCCCATGAGGAAATTGCCCGGTGTCGGCTGCGCCGTATATATCGTCCAGCCTATCGCCAAGGGTAGCGCCATGATCATTATTCTGATTGCTATGCCGAGACGCGTTTTCATAATGATTTCTCCGTACAGCCACGCAACGTCGGCGCCAAGCCATTTGACCCCAATTACACCAGATGGGTCATGGCGCTATGCAGGTGGCGGCAGGTTGACGGCGGAAATGTATATCTGCGCGTCGCCCAGCTGGCGTACCGTTTCGCTTATCAATTGTATCATCGGCTCAGCCAGGACCGTGCCCAAGAGAAGGCAGACGACAATCAGCAGCAGCGGCGCGAAAAGACTATCGCCCTGGTCTTTGGTATCAACCGTAGCGGGAAGCGGATTCTGCTGGAAGATGCGCTGCCAAGCGCGAACCATGTACATTACCGTCAGGATTCCGGCCGCCACCATGATGATCAGATTTGCCCAATCAGCGCGATCCACCCCGCCCTGAATCAACGTCAACTTGCTTATGAATCCGTTAAGCGGCGGAATGCCCGCCAATGAAAGCCCGCCGATCAGCACCAGCCAGCCGAGCACAGGCGGCAGCTTGCCGCCAAGCCCGCTGATATCCGCGAAGTTGGCAGATTTTGTCGTGGTGAAGCTGGCGACCACGCCCATCAACAACAGCAGGGACGACTTGATAAAAGCATGATTGAAGGCATAAATGATGGCTCCGATCATCGCTAGCGGCGTACCCCAGCCGATGCCGACCAGGATGAAGCCGATTTGGGCGAAAGTCGAATATGCCAGCATGCGCTTGGCGTTGTAGGTGCGCAAGGCGCCGAGGCTGCCAAACAAAATTCCGATAATGCCCAGCGTCGACAGCCAGCGCTCAAGAAACGGCGCTTCTTCAATGAACAGGAGCGTAACCAGCCGAATGATGCCGTAAACACCTACCTTCACCACGATGGATGAAAGCATGGCGCTTACCGGTGTGGGCGCCGTCGTGTGGAAGTCCGGCTGCCAGAAATGGAAGGGAAATACGGCGCTTTTGAGCAGGAAAGCGCAGAGCAGCATTATCGCGGCGGCCGGCGCCAAAAAGGGACGAACGCCAGTGAGCAGGGATCGTGCGATTTCCGCCATGTTTAAGGTGCCGAAGGTGGCGTATAGCGCGCCGATGCCCAGGAGCAGAAACAGCGTTCCCATCGAGCTGATCAAGATGTACTTGAGCGCCGCCTCCAAACCGTATTGGTCGTCGGATATCGCGGTAAGCGAAACCGACGCGAGGACCATCAGCTCCATGAACACGAAAAGGGTGAACAAATCACCCGTCAGCATTGCGCCGATCAGCCCAACTTCCATCAGCAGGAATAGAGGAACAAAGGCGGGGTAGGTCATACATTTGTCGCGACAATGAAAGGTGTAGAGTAGTCCGCCGATCATGATCGTAGTCACCATAAATGCGAAGAGACCGCCCAAAGCATCGGCAACCAAGACGATGCCGTATGGGGGCTTCCAGTTTCCCAGCGCATAGGTCTGTACGCCGCTGTCATGCACTTGCGTCAGCAGCGCGATGCAGAAGACCCAGGCAATCAAGCCAGCCAAGACGGCGATTGACCGCTGAAGGCGATTAGAGGAGGCGAATACCAGCGCCAGAATCGCGCCAATCAAGGGCGTTACCAGGGCGCCTAGCAGGAAGTAGTTCTGTTCCATCGTTGCTGCTCTTGCCGTCCTAAACCGCGCTCGTCGTGAAAGGTCGCGGATTCATCAATGTTTAAGTTTGTTGATATCGTTTGAATCTACGGTGTCGTAGCGGCGTGAGATGATGTTGACGAAGCCCAGCACCAGTGAAAAGCTGCCGAAGCTTACGACAATCGCCGTGAGAATCAGGGCCTGAATCAACGGATCGCTTGTTTGGCGACCGGCCTCTACATTGCTGACATAAGGCGCGAATTCGCCTTCGAAAGCGCCTACGGCAACGAAAAAGAGGTTGATCGCCGAAAAAAGAATGGCGAAACCAATCGCCGCCTTTACCAGGTCGCGGCGCAGCAATTGAAATACGCCGATGCCAAAGAGCATTCCGATCGATAAAGCAAAGAGTAACTCAATCATGCCGTTCTTCCTGTCTGCTGGTTCACAGCCGTCAGCATTTGATTCAACTGCGTGAAGCCTTTGAACACTGGATCTTCCTCAGTTCCGCTCGGCGTCATGCGCTTCTGCGAGGTCTTGCGAACGATCAGTCGGATAAGCGATGGCTTCTATGATGATGCCCAATCCGCCCATAACGGCGATGGCAATGGCGATCTCAAAAATCAGCGATGAAGTGATGTGCAAACCAAACGAGCCCACGATTTCATAAATGCCGAGCGCCCGGTCATATTCAACATGCCCCATAAACCCTTGTCCGATAGAGACCGGGAATAGCGCGTTCACGATGGCGATGACGAGGCCCAGGCGCACAATCAGCGCGGGCCGGAACCAGGGCAAAAGGTTTTTCGCTTCGTTGTAACCCAGTACAACGTACCATAGCGATACAGCCAAGCCGATTGTAACGCCTGCGGTGAAACCGTCGCCGGGTCCATTGCCGCCGTACAAGATCTGCGCCATGCCAATCAATATGGCGATGGGCAGCACGATAAACGAAACCGAGCGTGTAAAGGGCGTGGATAGACTGGTCGCGTCCTGTATTTCATCAACAACGTCAAGGTCAAACTCGGGCAATGCGCTTACCTGCGCTTTCACCGGCGTCAGCGCGCCGCCGCGCTTCCGTCCGCGAGCAAGCAGCGTTAATACGCCCAATGCCGCCGTCGTGAATACCGCAATCTCGAGCAATGTATCGGTTCCGCGAAAATCGGCGACGATCGCCCCCACCACGTCGTCCGTGTTTACCTCTTTTGCGTGGGTCAGATGCCACTCGGCGATGCTATGGCGCTGTGGGCGATTCTGTAGAGAGATCAATGAAAAAAGGAAGACAGTCACACCGATCACTATCGATATGCCGAGATCGCGCAGTAAACCAACGTTATGGCCATGGCGGCCCGTCCACAAACTGTTAATCACTTTGAGGCGCGTGCCAGCGCGGATGCGCCCGAGCATGATGATGATCAGCACCGTAGCCATCGTTTCGACGAGCAGCTGCACCAGGGCTACATCTGGCGCGTGATCGATCAAGAATATCACGCCGATTGCATAGCCAATGACGCCATAGGCGATCGCCGCCTTTACATGCTCGCGGACGAGAACCGTAAACACAGCGGCGGTAACCGTAAGGATGAGCATAAAGATCTTCGCCAAGTCGGTGATGGTCACAGAAAGGTCCGACGGGATGATTTGCTGGCCGGCGATGACATCAGAGAGCTTGCCAGAAAAGATGAGCACGCCGGCGACCGCGCCCAGAATGATGACGAGATAGTAGCGCACGTAGCCGGACTGCGTATGCAATATAGTTGTGCCCGCCCATTCGAGATAAGCGATGAACTCACGATATACCTCGTCGCCGGAGAATGGAAAGGTGATGCGCCTGATTAGCGGTTTCCGCAGAAGGAAGAGAATCAACCCGGCGAGGAGAATCGCGAGGCTCAGGAAGAAGACTTCGTTGAAGCCGGCAAAGAGATGTAATTCGAAGGCTTTGGGCACTGCCAATTCCAGTATCGGTATGATCAAGGGCTCGAGCAAGAATCCGAGCGTTAAGGAGCCCAGCGCAAGCAGCGCGGGGCCGAGCCTGATCCATGACGCCGGCTGGTGGAAGTGAAGGCGCTGAGCCGGGCGCTTCATAAACACATCGTAGATCAACATGTATGCGGCCATGGCGGTAAAGACCGTGCTGACGACAACCACGACCATGACCATGACAAATTGAGGTCGCGGCGCATCAAAGTGGAGCATCGCATCCAGCAACGTTTCCTTTGCCACGAATCCAAGCAAGAAAGGCATGCCCGCCATCGACAGAGCGGATACCACGGTGACCCAGAACATGGTCGGCATCTTGCGGCGCAGGCCGCCGAGCTGGTCGATAGCTCTTGTGCCGGTGGCATGATCGATCGCCCCGGCAGCCAAAAACAGGGCTGACTTATAAAAGGCGTGCGCGATGATGGCGACGAAGGCTGCCTTGAGGCCGCTCTGCTGCGGCAATCCGATCATCGCTACGATGGCGCCGAGCTTGCTGACAGTTGAATATGCCAGCAGACCTTTAAGGTCGTTCTGCTTCACGGCGAAATAGGCGCCCACCAACATCGTCAGCAATCCTATGGTGAGCAAGGAACTGATCCACAATTCATTTTTGTACATTACGGGCGAAAGGCGAGCGAAGAGATATATGCCGGCTTTGACCATGGTCGCGCTGTGCAGGTAGGCGCTGGCCGGCGTCGGCGCGCTCATCGCGCCCGGCAGCCAGAAATGGAAGGGAAGCTGCGCGCTCTTGGTGAATCCGCCAATGAGGATCAAAATTGCGATTAGCGTGAACCACTCATGCTTGTATATGGTCTGCGCTTGCAGAATCGAAGCGAAGTCGCCGACGAAACGAATGTCTTCATGCGGATACAAGATCTGGCCCGCGACCGCGCTGAGCATGACCAAGCCGATGATCAGCGCCAATGCGCCGGCGCCAGTGACAAAAAGCGCCTTGAACGCGCCCTCGCGCGCTGCCGCGTCCGTCGCGCCTTTGAAGCCGATGAGTACAAATGAGGTGATGCTCGTCAGCTCCCAGGCGATGAACATCATCAGCACGTTGCCGGAAAGCACCAGCGCCAGCATCGCGCCAGCAAAAGCCAATAACCAGATGATGAATCGATTGTGTTCACGCGCGTCGTCAAAATAGAAGCCGGCGTAGAAGAATATCAAGGCGCCGATGCCAGTGATGATCAAAGCGAATAGGAGCGAAAGGCCGTCCAAATAGAACGACAGGCTAATACCCAGCGATGGTATCCACGTCAAGGTCTGCGTGATGACGCCTTCGGCTTGCAGGCGGGGCAATGCGATGAACAGACCGGCAAAAAGAGCGGCCATGACTGCAGTAGATATTAGCGTCTGTGACGATTTGCCGAAGGTCGATCTGGCGAAGGGCGTCGCTAGCAGCAGCGCAAGAAAGAAGGGGACGCCAGTGATGACTGCTAGTTCCATGATATGGTAGTGTCAGACTTCCCCAGGCTTGAGTTTGAGGACTAGCTCCCGAAGCCTCGAAAGGCGTAGCTCATGCAAAGCTAGCCGCAAACGCGCCAAATCAAATGGTCAATTTCCATAAGTCGAATGGTATCGATTCTGTAGGATTGGAACAAGCGTTGGCGCTTCGTTCGCCCAATCAATGTGACCATCACGGCAGCTTCTTTTTTAGCGCTTCAGTCAGCGCGGGAACGACCTCGTACAAATCGCCAACGATGCCGTAGCGCGCTAATTTGAAGATAGGCGCCGCCGCATCCTTGTTGATCGCCACGATGATTTTGCTTCCGCGCATACCCGCCTGATGCTGAATCGCGCCGCTAATGCCACAGGCGATGTAGAGATCCGGCGTCACCACTTTGCCGGTCTGCCCCACTTGATGTTCATAAGGAATGTATCCGGCGTCTACAGCCGCGCGGCTGGCGCCGATGGCCGCGCCCAGGACATCGGCCAGCGGGCGCAAGGTATTGGCGAAGCCGTCTTTCGCTTTCCAAATGTTGGCTTGTTCGCCGCTGATGCCGCCGGGAGCGCTCGCTGGATTGTTCGCCAAGCCTCGTCCGCCGCTGACAATGATCGCCGCATCCGCCAGATTGACGCTGCCGAGTTCAGCAACCAGCTCTTCGACTGTGGATTGGAGTTGAGCCGGGATCTTTTCTGGGGCGACTGTCTCAATTGTTGGCAGGACTGAAGCATCGGGTAGGGGCGGAAGAAAAGCCCGGCCGCGCACGGTGACAAATGTCGTCGACGTATTGCAAGTCATCTCCATCATCACTTTGCCCGCGTAAGCGGGGCGCGTGCCGATGATGGATCCGTCTGCTACACGTAGACTGATCACGTCGGATATGAGGCCGCTCTCGCTGTCGGCGGCGGCGCTCGCCAGCAGCTCTCGTCCCCGGTTTGTCGCCACCGCAACGACGGCGTCCGGCTTGCGATCGACGACTAGCTTGCTCAAGAGCGCGGCATAAGATTCGAGCCGATACTCACTAAGCGACTCGGCGTCGCAGGTCAGCGCTCGGGCGACGCCAAATCGTCCCGCTTCGGCCGCTATTGCCGCGCTATCCTCACCAAAGACGATTGCCACTGTTTCGGTTTTCAGCGCTTCTGCGATGCTTTGCGCGGCGCCTAGCGCCTCCCAACTACTGGATATTGCGGCGCCGCCGAAGGTCTCGATCCAGACGAAGACGCTCACAGGACCTTCTCCTCAAAAAGGCGATCGGCCAGAACCGCGGCTTTTTCTTCAAGGTCGGCGCCGGCGATGATTTCCGTGCTGATGTCGCGCGCTGGCGGATTCATGTAGCGCAGCGCCCTTGTCGCGGCCGCCGGCGTATCGACGCCCAGGTCCGCGGCCGACCAGACGGGAATCTGCGCCTTGGCCGCCTTGCGGATGCCCAGAAAATTGGGATAGCGCGGTTCATTGATGCCTTTCATGACCGAGACTACGGCTGGCAAATTTGCCGAGACGATTTGTTTGCCTTGTTCCAGCATTTTTTCTACTTTAATCGTTCCCGCCACGTAGTCCGTTTCGATGATCGCGGACACATAACTGAGCATCGTCCAGCCCAGGCGCCGCGCCAGTTGATAGGTATGTTGGTCGCTGCCGACATCGACGCTCTCTTTGCCAAAAATGATCAAATCCACATCGCCCAACTTGCGGATGGCGCCGGCTGCCAAAGCCGACCAGACGAGGCTGTCGCCAGTATCTACGCCGACCTCATCAACGCGCAGAACATTCTTGATGCCCATAGCCATGCTGTGTTTCAAGGCGTCATTGTGCAGTTCCGCGCCAATGGCGATTGCAGTAGACCTTCCGCCAAATATCTTGGCTTGCGCGATCGTCTCTTCGAGCGAGTATTCGTCCCAGGGATTGACCACCGTGGCGATATCACCCCAGGTAACCTCGCCTTCTTCGTTGACCCAGACTTTTGCTGCGGTATCGGGTGTGCTCCGCGTAAAAGTCACTACATGCACTGCATAGCTCCTCCGAGATTGGTCACCTGAATCGGAATCCGCCCGCTATTGTACACAGGTTCTTTGAATTGCCTAAGCCCGTCTGGGTTACTTTGCGGCAGTGAAGCGATCCCAATGGGCGCTGTCGGAATACGGCTCTCCGCTTGGCATAATCGTAGTTTCATCGACGATGACTTCGGCGATATTGCAATCGACCATGGATGCGCCGCTAAAGTTCGCGCCGCGTATATCGGCGCCCCAGAAGTTGGCATTTGTCAAGTTTGCCCCGGCAAAGGACACTCTTGTGAGTTCAGCTCGGGCGAAATTTGCGCCATCAAGCTTGGCGCGGTCGAAATTGGACTGATCCAATCGCGCATCGCGAAAATGGGCTTCGCGCAGATCCGCCAATCGGAAATCAGCCCAGCGCAGGTCGGAGTATCCGAAGTAGGCGCCGCGGAGTTTCCCACAGGAAAGCCGCGCATTCTGCATGCGGCAGGAGGATAGCAGCGCGCCCGTCAGCGCCGCCGATGACCAGTCCACATGATCAAGGCTGCCATCCTGATGCGCCAGGCGTTCCTTAAGCGTTTCTATCATCACACTAGCGCTTTTGGCGCTTTCCGTATTGCTGACTAGCGCAACAAGTTTCTCCGTCGGCATCAACGCGTACCAGCGCTTTCCTATTTTGCGCTGAACCCGGTCAATCAGTTGCATACATTTTACCTGGCAAGACCGCTATCACGTTCATGGTAACGAGCGCGCTAAAGCGGCACAAGGCGCGTTCCAGCGGCAGCCGACATTTTCCAAGGCCTTAGTGAGAATGATTAGGTCGCGACAGCGTTTTTTGTCTGTTTGTGCTATTCGAGCCTCCCCTTGGATTCGTTATGGTATAGGCGAATTGTACCTCGAACGCGTCAGATAAGGGCGGTTGTCGGTGGTTTTGGCGGCGAACAAGTCGAAGACGCTGATCACAACTTACCTGGAAATGGTGAGCAAAGAGGACTTTGCGCCCGCTTTCATTCAGGCGCCCGACATTGAGATCGTCCCGATGGAGATGCCGGATCTTGGCTTCTACAAGTTTCTCTATCAATCCGTTGGCGAGGAATGGGCTTGGCGCGACCGGCTGCAAATGTCCAATAGCGAATTGCGGGGTATTTTGGCGTCGCCGAACACGCAAGTGCACGTTATGTATGTTGGTGGTTCACCCGCTGGCTACGTTGAACTTTATCGGCATGAAGATGGCTCAGTCGAGGTCGCTTATTTTGGGTTGCGCCGAAGCTATATGGGGCGGGGGCTGGGCAAGCATCTCTTGAGTTATGGCGTAGCGCGCGCCTGGGATATGGGGGCAAAGCGCGTCTGGCTGCATACCTGCAACCTGGATGGACCGCACGCGCTATCCAATTATCAGAAGCGCGGTTTTCGTATCTATGATGTCATTGAAGAACCAATGCCCGACCTTTACGCTTGAGGTTTTGCCCTCAAAAAGAATCGCGTCCCGCGGCGATCGCCTCACAAAGCTCAATGCTGCCAGCGTGCAACAGAAGGCAAACTCGATCTGCCAATCCATCATACCTTTCCATAATGCGAGAGTAGACATGACGCGGTTCTGTGACAATGGCAATCTCTTCAATAATGTCGTCCCTTATCGCGTTCCTCATCTCGTTCCATCGTTTGTCGCGCGCCAATGTGATGAGTTCCTGGGCCAGGCTCTCCCAACCGTGCTGAGCCATGATTCGGCGATGCTCCGGTATGGCGGCGCAATAGGCGATGCGTTCTCTGACAGTTTTTGCGGCGCGCTGCTGTTCAACTTCATTTGCGCCGCTGATGACCAAGATCGGCAAAACCAAGGTGAATTCACTCCTTGATCGATCTGCAGTCCGCAGCCCCTCGTCGATTGCTGGTATGACCACATCGCGAAGATAGGCAACTGTGTGTATTTCAGCTGCATGAAGTCCCTGGCAGGTCTCAGCAGCGAGCCAGCACATTTCAGGATTCACTCCATCCAGGTATATTGGAATTGCCGGATGCGATATCGGTCCCGGATTGAAAAAGGGCGCCATCAGGCGGAATCGATAATACTGGCCTCGATAACGAAGTCGAGCATCGGTTTGAAAGGTATTCCAGATGGCGCGCAAGCTTTCGATGTACTCGCGCATCCGCCCAACCGTATCTTCCCATTCGTCGCTACGGACCCCAGCGCTATGGGTTGGAGTTCGCGCGCCCAAGCCTAGCGCAAATCTGCCCTCCGACTGACGCGCCAGGTCCCAGGCAATTTGCGCAGTCACCATCGGGCTGCGGGGAAAAGCAAGCGCGCCCTGCGCGCCTAGCCGGATCCTGCTGGTCTCTTTGGCGGCGAGGGTCAGCGGGAAGAAAGGATTGTGTGCGGCTTCGGTAACCCAAACGGCATCGAATCCAAGCTGCTCGGCGCGTTTCACCGCCTCCAAATCGTGGCCCAAGTTGCCGGAGGGCATGAAGGCGACATCAAGCTGCATAGTTCGCGCCTTTCCAAAATTGCCTTACAGAATGAGGCTCGGACCATACTGCCTGAACCAGTCTTTCCAGCGGAGGTAATCGGGACAGTACGCTTCTACCAGCGTCCAAAACGCAGGCGAATGATTCAGTTCGCGCAAATGGCAAAGCTCATGGATGATGACATAGTCGATCGCCCCGTCAGGCGCCATCATGAGGCGCAAGTTGAGATTGATATTTCGCTTGGCGGAGCAGCTGCCCCAGCGCGTCTTCTGATTTTTGATGCGGACTCTGTTGTAGTGAAAGCCATACAGCTGCGCCAATTCCCAGGTCCGTGCAGGGAGGTAGCGTTTTGCTTGCAGCCGGTAGAAGTCTTCAACGATGTTGCGAAGCAGTCGTTGGTCGGCGTGAAAGCGCTTCGGCAGAGTGAGCTCAAGTTGGTCCTTACTAAACTTATAATCTGCTGTTTCGCCGCTCGCTCGAAGTTTGAATGTGATACTCTTGCCGAAGTAGGGCAGTTCTACCCCATCGACATAATGCCGGCCTCGCGTCAAATTATTTGCTTCAGCCTGCGCTTCACTCCAGATCTTTAGAACCCATCTTTCTTGCTCTTCAAGGAATGCCAAGGCCTCCGACTTGGTCTTCCCCATTGGATACACGACCTCAAATCCACTCTGCGGAATGAAGCGGATGCTCAATCTTTTGGCGCGTTTGCTTTCGCGCAGGCGGAACTCGATGGCTTGTCCACCCAATTTGATTTTTGGCATCAAGGTCCCATCGCCTCTGACGCGTGCTGCCAGATCAATTGCTTCGTGCCGTCATCGGGCGCAAAAGGAAAATAAAAACCGGCGCGATCGAGCAGCCCGCGGTACCGTTCCCGAAGCATGTAGGGCAATTCATCCGGTGGCGCGATCACGGCGAATGTGGCCAACATGTCGTCGCTGATCAGCTCGTGCATTTCGCTCCAGCGGTTTCGCCGCAGCAGCGCGTTTAGGCGCGGTATGAGGTCTGTCCAACCATGCAGCTCGAGAACCTTGCTGTAGCTGGGCGTGCTGGCGTAGAAGGCGATTTGCGATTTGGCGAGCTGTTTGCTCGCTTCGACCGCCGCCGGATCTTCACCGGTGACGACGAAGACGGCGCAGGATAGCGTCAGGCGGTCGCTGCGCCCGGCGGCGTCGCGTCCTGCGCTAAAGGCGGGCAATAGCACATCGCGCAGGTACTGCGGCGTATGAAACGAGTGGACATGAAATCCGTCGCAATGTTCGCCGGCGAGTTTGGCCAAGCCCGTATTGACGCCGGCGATGTAAATCGGTATCTGATGGTAGGGCATTGGCGCCGGCGAAACGAAGGGCGTCAAGTGTAGAAAGCGGTAGTATTCGCCGCTGTAATTCAAGTCGTCGCCGGTCTGAAAACTGCGCCAAATTGCTCGCAGCGCCTCGATATATTCGCGCAGTTGCTTGACAGGCTTGCCCCAAACAGCGCTGAATCGCTTCGTGATATGTGGCTTGATCTGCGTGCCCAAGCCCAGAATGAATCGACCACGCGATAGCGCCGCCAGATCCCACGCTGTCTGCGCCATGACAATTGGGCTTCGCGGGAAAGCCACCGCGATCGCTGTGCCCAGCGAAATGCGCTCAGTGGCGAGCGAAGCGTGGGTCAGCGGCAAGAATGGGTTATGCGCCGCTTCCGCCACCCATAAGCCATCAAACCCGTATTCTTCAACCGCTTGCGCCATTAGACCAGCCTGGTTCAGGTCGTCGGCGAAGACGGTGACATCGAATTTCACCAGGCGCTCCTGTAATTTGCGCTACCGTGACCGCGTTCATTGTATCCCCGCGGTGGCGCGGCGGCGAGTGCGCAACTGAATTAGCAATGGCGTGTTTTAGATGATACAATCGTTCGTAAATGGTATGAATTGTGCGATGTCGTACTGCGTTTTGGCGGTGGCATCGCGAGTGAATACACCTTATGGCTGACCTACAAACTGGCCTGCGAAGTTCAAGATCAATCAACATTGGCTTGCGGAATGTCGTGCTCACAATCTTGATCGGGCTCGGCCTGGTATTTGTCTGGCAGATCCGCGGCACCCTGATGTTGACATTCGCCGCGGTGATTCTGGTTGTGCTATTTACCATGCCGGTGCGATTGCTGATGGATCGCTTCAAGATGCATCGGGTTGTTGCCATCGTCGTTAGCGTCTTTGGGTTTTTCATCATTCTTGCTTTGCTCGGCGTGCCGATTTTGCGTACCATCGGCGACCAGTATGAGCCGCTTCGAACGGCAGTGGAAGGCGGTTTGGAGCAGGTGCGCCAATCCCTGACGCGTGATGCGCTTCTGCAGCAGAACTCCATCATGAGGGACGTAATCCCCATAATTGACGACTTGCTCTCTGGCAGCGCAAGCGCGCAGCCAGCTGATGACCTCATCGGGCAGGCTGTGTCGCAGGTGACCGATGCGGTGGGGCGGCTTGGCGGCTCGGTCTTGCCGGTCGTTGGCGGCGTCGCCAATACGATACTAAGCGTGCTGATCATATTTTTCCTGAGCATGTATCTGCTGGCAGAGCCGGAACTTTACGTCAGCGGCATCATCAAGCTAACACCCGTCTGGTATCGGGAGCGCATGCTTGGCATATTGCGGCGCCTTGACAGCACATTGCGCGCTTGGCTAAGCGTTACGGCGGTATCGATGGTAGTCGTGGCGATCCTGACCGGGTTAGGCTTGCGACTGGTGGGCATACAAGACGAGGCATTCGCTTTGGGTGTGCTGGCAGGCATACTGTCATTCATCCCGAACTTTGGACCTGTGGTTGCTTTGGTGCCTTCGGTGGCTGTGGCAATCCTGGATGCCCCACAGAATGTGATTTGGGTTGTCGTCATAATCTATGGCGTCTCCTTCTTTCAGAGCCAGGTGATTAGCCCGGTCTTGGCGAGCGAGCGAATGAATATGCCGGCGATCCTTGTATTGCTCGGGCAGATAATCTTTGGCTTTTTCTTTGGATTTCTCGGCTTGATGCTCGCCGTACCGCTCAGCGCCTGTTTCGCCGTGATTGTCGATGAAATGTATGTGAAAGATGTCCTGGGCGACCGAGAGCCGGCCAAGCGCAACCTGGACGAGAAACTCATGGAGACCGAAGCGCCGCAAGAAGCATTTGCGCCGGAGCTTTCATAGAGGCGCTGGGCCGCGACAAGATTCGAGCAGAGCCGAAATAAGGGAAGTGTATCCTTTTCGATTGAAACGCAAAAAGCTTTACCACCGAGGACAGCGAGAAAAGCGAGAGCGCCGAGAATTGTCTGCGAAATACGCCATTTTCTTTGTGTCCTTGCGCCTTTGTGGTGAAGTTGGATTTGGCTCATTTGAATTTCAACCAAATTCGATACGCTACCGAAATAAGCCTTGACAAGGCCAGGCTACAGGATAGAATCCCCGATGGTCTCAGGACGTGGCAGATTGACAGAAGTTGGCAGTCTTTCGTAGACGCCTTACCTTGACAGCTGGTTGCTTTGAAGGTAAAGTATTGAGACCGATGGTGAGAGGATTCTCTCGCTTTTTTGTCCGAGTTGGGCAAGTGCGGATTAACAGCAGAATAGCAGGTT
>JAPOYT010000240.1 GCA_026706445.1 Chloroflexota bacterium | reverse complement strand
GGATTGTCTGCGATGCCAGAAAGCGGGCAATGCGCCCGCGTTGACACGATGGAGTGAAAATTACAGCCATCTATCGATCGATTTTCCGCAAATATTATATCCGCGGTATTGCCGCCGGGGATGCGCCACAATTGACGCCCGCCGTGGCGCTGCTTGTCGGCAAGGCCTTGGGCGTCTACCTGCCGCGGCGCTTCCAGTCAGAGCGCGTTTTCGTCGGCTCCGACAATCGCCTGACTTCGGGACCGCTCAAGGCGGCCGTCATCGAGGGATTGGCTTCGACCGGCTTGCCAGTGACCGACATCGGCGAGGCGCTCACGCCGACTGTGTATTATGCCTCAGCCTCCTACGACGGCATCGGCGCCGGTGTGATGATCACCGGCAGCCACCTGGACACGCGCTACAACGGCATCAAGATGGCTTACGGCAAATTGGCACTCGCTGGCGAGCAAATTCAGGATTTGCTGCGAATCATCGACGACCGCGCTTTTGCCACTGGACCTTCGAACACTGACGAAGACTTCGACATGATCCACCGACACATGGCTGCGATTCAAAGCAAGGTGACGATGGCCAAGCCCATGAAAGTCGTTTTGGACGCGGGCAATGGCTTGTCCGGCGCTTACCTGCCGCCCGTTTTGACGGCGCTGGGCTTGGAGGTCGAGTGCCTCTATTGCGAGCCGGACGGCAGCTTTCCCAACCATCTGCCCAACCCGGAAGACCCGGAAATGACGCGCGACCTGGAAGCCAAAGTCGTCGAATTGGGCGCTGACTTGGGTCTGGCTTTTGACGGCGATAGCGACCGCTGCGGATTTATTGATAATCACGGGCATCATATCGCTGCTGACCGGCTGCTGGCGCTTTTGGCGCGCGATTTGCTCAGCCGTCACCCGGGTACGCCCGTTGTCTTTGATGTCAAAGCGTCGCAGGCGCTTCCCGACGAGATCACCCGATACGGCGGCGAGCCGGTCATGTGGAAGTCTGGTCATAGCTTGATGAAGCAGAAGATGAATGAGATCGGGTCGCTGCTGGGCGGCGAGGTCAGCGGGCATCTCTTCATTGGGGAAGACTATTACGGCTTTGATGATGCGCCGCTAGTCGCGCTGAAAACCTTGGAAATCATAAGCAATACCGATGCGACTGTCGCCGAGATATTCGATGAGATTCCCAAATTGGCGGCCACGCCGGAGATCGTACTGTCGGCGCCGGATGAGCTAAAGTTCAAGATGATCGACGAGATGACAGCGAGCCTGCAAAGCAACTATGAAGTTGTGACTGTCGACGGGGCGCGGGTGATATTTGACAGTGGCTGGGGACTGGTGCGCGCGAGCAATACGCAGCCGGCGGTCACCCTGCGCTTCGAGGCTTACACGCGCGAGCAGATTGCCCAATACATGCGCGTTTTCAAGGCGCAGTTGGTCAACTATCCTCAGATTGACCAGGAGCGATTTGATGAGCTTCTGGTCCAGTTCAGCGCTTGAGCAAATCAAAGGCGCTCAAATCTAAAGTGACATTGCGGCGCAATTTCTTCCAGGACATCTATCACAATCAAGCCGAACAATTTGATCGGCTCGTCGCGCGCGAGGACAGGCAGGGCAACCTCTTTGGCGCGTTGAATGATATCCGCCCATTGCACGGGTTAAAAGTGGTGGAATTCGGCGCAGGCACAGGGCGTATCACCCGGCTGCTCTCCGTTTTGGTGGACCAGGTCTACGCGTTTGACATTGAGGAGTCAATGCTAAGACAAGCGGCTGGCGCCATGCGCGCCAGTGGCATGACCAATTGGCGCCTTGCGCTAGGAGACAACGGCCGCATGCCGGTCGCGTCAGGCTGTGCCGATCTGGTCATTGAAGGCTGGAGTTTCGCTCATGTCATCGGCTGGTATCCGAACGACTGGCGAGCGCGAACCGACGCTATGCTCTCCGAGATGGAGCGCGTCCTGAAACCGGGCGGCGCCGCTATACTCATCGAGACGATGGGTACCGGCAGACGTCAGCCACTGGCGCCATCGGCGAGCTTGAGAATGCTGTATGACTATTGGCAAGAAGAGCACGGATTCGCTTTTCGCTGGATTCGCACCGACTACCAATTCGCCTCGCTGGAGGAAGCCGATGAGTTGATGCGGTTTTTCTTCGGCGATGAAATGGCTGACGACTGCCTCGATGGCGAGAGTCTAATCGTGCCGGAGTGCACAGGTATCTGGTGGAAACGATTCGCCTGACCGCGCCACAGAACGCTATGCCGTCAGAAGGACGCTGGCGGCGAAATTGACTGCGCCAAATATCGTACCGAAGCATATCGCTGCTAGTATGGGGGCCAAGCTTTCTACCGGTGTTCGATGGCGCCCGAGCTCGGATTCGCGCGGTGGTTTGTGCCGCCGCCGAAGATCGGCAGTTGCATTTTAATGTTGAGGCGTCACGCGGCACTATTGATTCGTGACCAAATTGCGTTATGATGTCCTCATAAAGTAGACAAAATCCGCGAGTGAAATCTAAGTCACAGAATCGTCATTGCCCATGCTAAACGCGCCTGACGCCGTTCCCAATATCGAGTTTGAGGTGGACAGAGAGCATTCCGGCGTCCGCATGGTCGGCTGCGTCACCTTCATCGTCGGCGCGGTCGCAAGCTACTTGATCATCGGCGCGATCCTGCCTCAAGGCGGCTTGATCACCATTGGCGCCGCCATGATTCTTGCTGTCGGCTTTACTTATGGCGCCGATTATATGACCAAGCGCTTTTGGCCCAGCAATCGTTCCATCCAGTTTGTCGGTGACATCATCCAACTGGTCAGCGGCAGCAAAATTCAAGGCGCTATAGACGCCGAGCAAAACGTCAATTTGCTTATGTGGCACTTCCAGGCGAAACGTCATCCGCGCGTGCCGAAGGGCTGGTATGTGGTGGCGAATGCGCTGGAGCAAGACGGCGAATACATCGTGACTTACAGCATCGTGTCGCCTGCGGATTTCGAGGCGCTGCCGCTTTCGCGCCTTTCGGTGGCCTATGAGCGCAAGAAAAAGCGCAAGAACGAAGACGGGCGCAATCTGCGCGAGGCTGGAAATAACCGCCGCATTGCCCAGGCCGAATTCCACCGTGGCGAGCTCGGCGCAGAGATGTCGCAGGAAGACTATTACGCCTATCTGGATTACCTGGCCAATACTTATACCACTTGGATGCCGAAAGACAAATGACCGCGCTGGGCAGAATCCTGTTCTGCATCGCTTGCCTCGTGGCGGCAATTTCCACAAACTACGCGCAAGACCGATCGATTCGCGTTGGCAGTTCCGTCGATGGCGAGTTGGCGGCTGGCGAAACCCACCGCTATTCCTTGACGGCGCTGGAACTAACCTTGGTTTCCTTCCGCGTCGAAGCCTTGAGCGACGGGTTGGATCCCAAACTCGAGATCTTTGATCACACGGGCGCGCTGGTCGTCGCGAACGATGATTATGCCTACCCCGACGAACGTGACGCCGCCATACAAGCTTTTGTCATTCCGCGAACATCGAATTATACGATTTTGGTGAGCGCGTTTGGCGAAAGCGCGGGAGCGTATCGACTGCATGTGTTGCCCGGTTACGATCGTTTGGCGCTTCATGAAACTACAGTTGACAGCGCTAATTGGGAAACAGTTTATAGCAATTCCTCCGTGGACGTCTCCGAATCGAGCGTATTCGCCTTGGAAATGCGCGGGCTGGGGCGGTCGGCTGGGCTAGTCGGTTTGCATCTGCCCATTGAGACCGACTTGTATTTTGAAGCCAGTTTTGATCAGGTAGGCTCGCCGACTGTCTGGCAAGTGGGGCTGCTGTTCCGCTATCTTTCGCCTAGCAAGTATCATCGCCTGCTGCTGAGCAAGTTGGGCTACTGGCGAATCGATCGCATTGATGGCGAAGAAACTACGCAGCTGAGGAATTGGACGGCTCACCCGGCGATTCGCGCGGGCGAAACAGCGTTTCGACTAGGCGTATTGGTCAGCGGCAATCATTATGATGTCGTCTACAATGGGCAGGTGGTGGGTTCGGCTTGGGATCGGGCGCCGCTTGCGTCGGGCAGCTTGGGAATTGCCTTCGAGACCGATGATCGCGCCGGCGGGCCGGTTTCATTCGTCGTGGCGGAGACTTTGGTAACGGCGCCGACCCGAATCAATGACAGGCTGCTTTTCCCCGAGCGTGTGGCGGCGAGGGGCTATTACGGCATCGCGGCTGAGCTTGCGCGGCAGCAGCTTGTTCCGGTCGGCGGTGATATCAAGCTGGCTTTGCCGGAGAGTTCGGTGCGGCGAGTGCGGTCGGGAATATCGCGTTTTGCCATCGCCTCCGATTTTAGTTTTGCGCAATTCGCCTTTGGCGTGGCGCTGACAATCGATCTGCAATCGGAACGGAATGGCGGCTGCGGTCTTTTTTTCCATTTCAACGATGACGAGAATTATACGCTGGCTTACGTAACTAGTCACGGCGAATACGGCCTTTCGCGGCGAACGCGCGCCGGATTCGAGCCCGGCATCTATGGCAATCGCGGTTTATGGGACGCGTCGGAACATTATCTGCTGGTCATCGTTTCAGACGAAGTTATGCACTACTTTGTGGATGAGCAATATGCCGGCAGCCTTGAAAGCATACCGAGAATCGGCGGGGTCGGCATTGCCGCGGTGAATTACGACGAAGTGGAAACCGGCTGCCACTTTGACGATCTTTGGCTGCTAAGTCTGGATGAACAATAGCGGGCGGATTTCTGGAGACAAAAAGAAGAGCCTCGTCAGAAGGAGGCTCTTGTTGCCGCCAATTTTACTGCCGCTGGTTTAGCCCCTCATAACGGCGCCAAGCGAATCGCAAGCGGGGCATCCGCCGCCAGGCCGCAGCATGGCGTAACCTGCTTGAGGATCGCCGCCCCAATGGGTGAAGTTTACATTCCAGACGATAATCATGCTCACGTATCCTGAGGATCGCGCGACATTTACTGCGCCCGCGAGCCATGCGGCTTGCTCCGTTAAAGTATTGCCCGAAGCCCAGGCAAATCTGGCGGGCAGATCGCCGAGACCCTCGCCAGTGAGATAACCAAGTTCCGTGAAGCAAAGCGGCTTGCTTGGGAATGCGGCGCGATAAACTTGCATCATGCTCGGCAGATACCAGGAATAATGGCCCGCGCTGCCGACAGGCGCTCCACTTCTGGCATTAGGCGGCACAGCGCCGGCGTTATAGTGGACGCCAACGCAATCCATGTAATTGGCGGCGCCCGCTTGCGCCATTTGCGCCACAAATGTATTGTCGTTACAGCCTCCCGCTTCGCAACCAGTTGCCGAAAAACCGGTTGGCGCAGGCGCCCCGCTGATGACAATAGTCGCGGGATTGGCCGCTTTGATGGCTTGGTAAGCTGCTTGGAGCAGTCGCGTATAGCTTGCGCCGTTGATTTGACCGCTGGGCCATTCGTGCTGGATATTCGGCTCGTTCCAGACTTCGATGGCATCGGCGCCTTGGCTCGCCAGGAAGCCGACGTAATCGGCAAACTCTTGGACATAACCTTCAAAATTTGCCGCTAGTCTATTCTTGTCGCCGAGGGCGCCCAGCAGCGCCTTGAAACCATGGGCGCGGGCGGCGCCAATGATACTTGCGCCGTCTGAAATGCCGTGCGTCACTTGTTTCTTGACCCAAGTCATGCCTGCTCGATTCATTAGCGAAGCGGCCGTGCCATCGAGGCCGACGACGTGACCACCCAGCGAGAAGCCGCCGGTGTTCGCAGTGCTGGCGGCCGGCGCCACCGCGCTTGCTTCGCCCTCTGTGGCTGCCGGGGCAACTGCCGGAGCATACTGCGGCGGCACGTGAACTTCGTCGCAAACAACGGACTCAGCCAGGTCGTAGCTGACGCGCGCCTGATATTCCTTGCCGGAGACATCCAAAAGGCTGAATGTCCAGCCAAACAGTATGTCCGTGCGTTTCAAAGGAACCGGAATCTCCGCGATACAGTTATCGATGCCGTAAGACCCATAAAGCTGCAAGGTGGCGTCATTGCTCCAGTTGTCTTCATAGTAGCGCCAGCGCACGAGAGTTAGCGGATTACCGCGCTCTTCTTCAATCGTTTCTCTGGCGACGGCGAAGCCTAGCATGACCGGGTCGCCGGAGTTGTCGTCCGCTTCTGATTCATTTTGAGCGAGCGTCAACGTACTGAAGATTAGAATGAACAGTGTTAGCAGTAATGCTGCCAGGCGCCGCGTCAATATTGTGCTGGTTTGATGCCTCTGCATACGGGTCCTCCTCTACCTATTTTGTGCCATTTGCCGAAAGCATAACGAAATTCCTTAAGATTGCCATAGCTCGTTTCCCAGCGTTGGTATGCCGTCAGTTTAGGACGGGGCTTTGCAAGCGATGTCGCATCGGGCGCTTAGTCTCGAGGTAGCGTGAAGAAGAATGTCGAACCGCTGCCGATCTGGCTTTTGACCGAGATTTCGCCGCCATGCGCCTCGACAATTGTCTTGACGAGATAGAGTCCCAAGCCTGTTCCGTGAGTTCGGCTCGTCAACTGGTCGTCGACACGATAAAAGCGCTCGAATACTTTGTCGATTTCATTATTCGCGATGCCGGCGCCTTCATCGCGAACGAATACGGTCACGCGCTTTTCGGTGAAGCGTCCGCCAAGGGTGATCGTAGAATCTTCGGGCGAATACTTGATGGCATTGGTCAACAGATTCTCGATGACTTGCCGCAAGCGGATTTCGTCGCCGGGTATCAGCGGAAAGTTATCCGCGAAACTGAGCACGATCGGATGCTTGGTTTGGCTTTCCAGCCGCGCAACCGAACGCATTGCTATTGAGCGCAAATCGGTATCGGCGATATTCAGTCGTAATTCGCGCGCCGCTTGGATTTTGCTGGCGGTCAACAGGTCTTCGACTAGATCAGTCAGACGGTCGGCTTCGTCTTCAATGATCGCCACATTTTCGCGGATTACCTGGATATCCCATTCCACATCTTCGCGCCCGAGCGTGCTTGCGTAACCTTTGATAATTGCGATCGGCGTGCGCAATTCGTGGTGAACCGTGGAAATGAAGACGGATTGCATCTCCTGCGTCTTGCGAAAGCTGGTGATATCACGGACGTTTGCGATGATGCTTTCCAGCCGTCCATCGGCGGTGAGCAGCGGCGCGTAGGTGATGCCGATGCTGAGCGTCATGCCATCGCGCCGCTTGAGATCGCCTTCGACGTAAAGCGTGTCCGAAGCTCCATCCGCCGCTTCGTGTTGCGCCCAGCCCTTTTCAAGCGCAACTTCAATGTCGGGGCTATCCAAGGCGTCCCAGACGATGACATCATTTTTCGGCAAGCCAATGGCGTCTGCCCGCCGCCAACCGGTGATGCGCTCGAAAGCCTGGTTCACCTGTTGGAACGAAAGATCGGGATTCAGAATGAAAACTCCATCGCCGCTGTTGTTCAAGATCGCTTCCAGGCGTTGATGCTCTTGGTTGATCTCGCCATAAAGCTGCGCGTTGTTGACCGCGATGGCCGCTTGATCGGCGAAGCTTTGCAGGGTTTTCAGGTCCTCTTGCGTAATGCTGGTCTGATATGAACGGAAGACGATGAGCAGACCGAGGGGGTTACGCGCGAAGACGAGCGGCATGGCGATCGACTGCGCCAGGCGGGGTTCGACCAGGTCAGCCATATCGCGCAGCTTGCTATTTAGGAATTCACGACTGAAGCCGCCTTCCTCTTGCGGCTGCATCAGTTCTTGCAATTTGTCGTTGAGCTGGGGCAGGTTATCGGCGGCGATGCCGCTATACGCGCGAATAGAAAAGGCGCCATCGTGCTTGTCGCTCAAGGCGACGATCCCCACGCGGCCCGCCAACATCACCAGCGATGCATGGAGCACGCGGCGCAGAACTTCGCTCAGATCCAACTGGGCGGTGATCGCGCGCGAAATTTCCAGCAGAAAATCCCGCTGCTGCGTGCGCAGGTCGGGCCTCATTAACATAGTCTGATTGTATCACGCTCGTGATTTGCCATGGTTTCCGCGATTTGGACGTATCGCGCGGGCGCGCCTAAAAGAGACGGTCCAGTTCGCTGATGTCCATATTGCCGCCATTGGTCGCTACCAGCGCGGCCGCTCCGACGAGCGCCACATCATCGCCCAGCGCCGACGGTTCAATGCGCAGGTTATCGATGTAGGCTTTATCCATCACGCGCTCACGGACCGCTTTCCGCATTGGCGCGAAGAGCAGATCGCCAGTTTTGGTCACGCCGCCGCCGACTACGATGACCTCGGGATTGAATAGGTGCAAAATTGACACGATGCCCAGACCGATTATCCGCCCGGCATAGGCGATCACATCTATTGCCAGCTGGTCGCCATTTGCCGCCGCCAAGCCGACGACTTTCGCGTCAATGCGGCTTAGGTCGCCTTTCACCAGATCCGAAACCAGCGACGATGCGCCGGACTTGATGGCGCCAAAGGTCCGGCGCGCGATGGCCGGTCCAGCCGCTTCCAGCTCCACCGACGAGACCGTTTTGTCATCAACAATGATAGGAATATGCCCGAACTCGGCCGCCAGTCCATCGCGCCCAAGCAGCAGTTTTCCGTCGCAGATGATTCCCGCCCCGATGCCGGTGCTGACCGTGATATAGATCACGTGGCGGCAGCCCTGAGCGGCGCCCTTGGACGCTTCGGCCAGCGCGGCCACGTTGGCGTCGTTGCCGATGTAAACCGGCAGCTTGAATTCCGCCGCGATGATTTCACGCAACGGTACATTGAGCCAGCCCGGCAGGTTGGGCGGCGCCACGATGACCCCGCTAAAGGGATTCAGCGGACCGGGAGACGAGATGCCGATGCCCAGGACATCCTCATCGCCAGCGGGCAGAACTTTCCGTATGTATGCTTTCATCCGGTCAATCGTAGGCTGAACGCCCGCCGCCGCCTGCGTAAGCGTGTTTTCGCGCTGCAGCTGATTAAGCTCGAGGTCATAGCGGGCAGTGCGAATTTGGGTCCCGCCCAAGTCGACTGCGATGATCTGCTTTCCCAATCTGCCAACTCCTGTTTTTTTTCGCCTCTGTCCTGACTTGGGGAGTGTACATCGTTTTCATTTCAGCGAAAGAGGCTTCACTATTAACGAGCCTGTCAGGCAACTTGTAGGCGGTTATTGACGCTGATAGAATAACATGGATCAGCCCGCGACTCTTGCCAGTTGCCCGCTCAAGCGAGTTCTCGATATGACCCGTGTTACGCCGATGCGGCGGCAATACCTGGAAATAAAAAGTCAATATCCCGACTGCATCTTGATGTTTCGCATGGGCGACTTTTACGAGATGTTTGATGACGATGCCGAGTTGGCGGCGCGCGAACTGGACATCACGCTGACTTCGCGCGCGCATCGCAAGGGCGGCGAGAAGATCCCGATGGCGGGCGTGCCATATCACGCCGTGGACGGCTATATCGCTAAACTGATCGAAAAGGGTTACCACGTCGCCGTATGCGATCAAGTGACCGAACCGACCGGCCGCGGCATCGTCGAACGGGAAGTGACGCGCGTCATGACCCCGGGCTCGGTTGTCGAGCCAGCGCTGCTGGAAGACGGCAAAGCCAACTACTTGATGGGGATCGTTCCGGTCGGCGATGTGGAATCCGGCGACTGGGATCGAGCGGGTATCGCCTTCGCAGACGTCTCCACTGGAGAATTCAGCGCGACGCAGTTCCGTGGCGAGAATGTCGGCATGCGTGTCTTTGAGGAGATCTCAAGAATGGAGCCGCGCGAAGTGATCATGCCCGAAAGCTGGGTCGAGCGCGGTGTGACGCTTCCCGATGGCATCCATCTCAGTTCGGCACAGGATTGGACTTTCGAAACCGCTGGCGCCGAAGAACTGCTCTGCGATCATTTTCGGGTGGCGACCCTGGACGGATTCGGCTTGATAGACAGTCCGGATGCCGTGTCCGCGGCCGGTGGCGTATTGCAGTATTTGCGAAGCACGCAGAAGGGGGCGCTCGATCAGTTGACTGCTATCCGATTGTATTCAACGGACTCATTTATGGTGTTGGATCCCTTTACGCGCCGCAACCTCGAATTGGTCTCATCGATCCGCGATGCCAAAACCAGGGGCAGCTTGCTGGGCATCCTCGATCGGACGGCAACGCCTATGGGCGCGCGTCTGTTGCGCCGCTGGCTGAATCAGCCGCTGCTGGAAATCGGCCGTCTTAATGCCCGTCTCGACGCGGTTGAAGCATTGGTTGGGGGAGACATCCTGCGTGATGAATTGGCGGCGGAACTCAAACAGTTCGGGGATATTGAGCGGCTTGCCAAGCGAATCGCCATGGGCAAAGTCGGTCCGCGCGATTTGGTTGGGTTGAAGAATGCGCTGGCCGTCGTGCCTCGCCTGCGCGTATTGATCGATGAACTCGAAAGCCTGACGGCAATCGCGGAGCGGCTTGATCCCTGTCACGATGTGTTCCAACTGGTTTCGTCCGCCATTAACGAAGATCCGCCCGCGACTTTGAATTCGACAGGCGCGATTCGCCCGGGATATTCGACAGAACTCGGCAATTTAATCGCCTCGTCGCAAGACGCGCGCGACTGGATCGCCAACCTGGAATCCCGCGAGCGGCGCCGCACCGGCATCGCCAGCATCAAGGTGAGTTACAACAAAGTATTCGGCTATTACATTGAAGTGACGAACGCGCATGCTGACAAAGTGCCCGACGATTATGTGCGCAAGCAGACCTTAGTCAATGCCGAGCGCTACATCACGCCAGAGTTGAAAGAATACGAAACGCGCGTGCTCAATGCCGAGGAGGAGATCCTGGCGACCGAGCGCGAATTATTTGCCGACATTTGCCAGCAAATCGGCTCGCGGCAAGAGAGCCTGCTCAAGACCGCGCGCGCCGTCGCCCACTTGGACGCATTTTTGTCGCTGGCGGCTGTGGCTGTGCGCGAAGGCTATTCGCGGCCCCAGTTAACCGAGGACAGCGTGCTGGAGA
>JAPOYT010000211.1:9345-11025 GCA_026706445.1 Chloroflexota bacterium | reverse complement strand
GCGTACAAAGGCTTCACCACAGAGGAATCGAGGAAACACAGAGGGCACAGAGGGACGGACGATTGAAACTCAATCGATGTTGCAGGGGCGTCCGGCGGTCAGTGTCTGCACGGCCTAGGCGCGGCGGCCAAATTACCGCTTACGCTGTCAGATGCTCGTAGACCTTGCCCCAAATATGGCCTGTGTACGGGCGAGCGATCTGCCGTGTCGGCGGTCAGTGTCTACGCGACCTACGCGCAGCGGTGGCTCGCCCCAGCAGAACCCTGATTCAATTTCTGTTGCGTTAAACTGACACAGTAGCGGACAAGCCCTACAACTTTCGCCAAATTAGTAGCTTATGATTGTTGCGTCGCCGCTTTCACATACGCTTGCTGAAATTCAGTCGATGACGACTTCTTCCTTCTGCTTGCGCGGGGGCTGCTGCGCATTGAGCTCGAGGGTGATGCCGCCGAAGATCGGGGCGCAGACATTGTAGATCGAGACGGTCAGCGCGGTGGAGATGCCGCCGGCGACAGCCGCCCAGAGGGCGACTTGCGCCAGCATGGGTCCGAGCGCGTCAAGCGGGATGTCGACCGGGATGAGCTTGAAGATGGCGTTGAGCAGCGCGAGCAGGAGGATGGGCAAGACGGCAGCCGCTGCCGACACGACCGCGGCGATCTTGACGGCGGAGAGGAAGCCGATGCGTTTGAGGGTGTAGGTCATATTGTCACCTTTAGAAGAATCCAGTATGCCGTGCTAGTCAATGAGATTCTCGCTCATGCGGGCTCTTCAACCAGTTGGCGCAGGCGCAGTCAGTTCTTTTTCTTTTCTGGCGGCTGCGCCTCTTGCAACTCGATATCTAAGTTTACGCCGCCATGAAACCTGACGCTTAGATTGTAGATTAGAGCCAAGATGGCCGCTCCAAGCGCGGCGATTAGGCCATCAAGCAGCAGAACAGCAAGCGTCAAAAACAGCCTTTCGAGCCACAAGCCAGAGGTTTCTTCGACTACAAAGCCCGGGCCCGGCGACTCCGATAGCAGCAGAATTGCCGTCAGAACGGGAAACATGACGATTATCATGCATACGAAGGCAGCCTTGGCCACGGATTTTATTCCAACGCGTTTGATTGAATAGGTCATGACATTATCCATTTTGCAACTCGTCTACTTGAATCCTGCTTCGTGTACGAAATCCTCAATCAGAGTTTGCATATCTAGGTGCAAGTCCTCAAACAGCTCGTCGAAGTAACTGCGTTTGGCAATAAACCTTCGATTATGGGCGGAGAGATCGCCTAGTTTCTTGAGCCGCAATAGCACTTTCTTGGTGTTGCGGCTCAGGTTGAGGTCTGGATCGCTGCGAGCTTTGTCAATCAATGTCTGTAGAGTGAAGAAGTCGCCATGGGCGTCTTTAATCCGTCCCTCAATACCTTTACCTATAAACGTCTCGATAATCAACGTTTCAACGAACCGCCTTAGCATGACGGCACAGGCGTCATACCAGCCATTTTCATAAGTACCGTTGATTTGATCGGTCACTTTCTCCAAGTAACCTCTTGTCCCGGCGACAGATGACGGGTCAATGACTCTTGCTGTCCGGGGCTTCGTTCCTTCTAGTGGCGGCTGCGTCGATTCTTCCGCGCTCTGTTGCAGTTGCTTGAACGCGTCGAGAGCATTCCTCGCGAATTGTCTCATACGGCTTATT
>JAPOYT010000211.1:0-9294 GCA_026706445.1 Chloroflexota bacterium | reverse complement strand
TTATTCAGCGTCTTTGCCGTAGAGATGTTTCGCCATACTTTCGAATATCTTGTCAATTTGCTCTGGCGGCGCGTCCGCCGCAATATGTACCTGAAAGTCGATATGCAATGTTGGAGTTGGAGACTCAATGTTTGGCGGCGGCGCAACCAGTGGTGTACCGGCATTTGCGGACTCAGCATTCCCATTATCACCGGTGCTTGCGCCGTTGTCGGTATCAGCGCTGAAATCCGCCAATGAGCACAACGCCTGAAAGGTCTTTACCGCCTTTTGCGTTGCATTCGTACCTAGCGTTGTTCGTGCCGCAATATAGTTTGTTAGGTCGTCATGGCTGCGCGCATCCGCGTCGGGAAAATGATCGAACAAGTCTGAATATCCATGACGGATACTTGCCGCCAACACCGTTCGGGCTTTGTCTCTATCACGATACGACTGCCAAACTTCAGTTGGCACACTAGACGAATCCAAAAGCCCGATAAATTTCAAGACGCGTATCATCGATACATCGTTCGACGACGTGAATCCTGTAGATTTGAGCCAGTTGGTTGACGCTTTTTCCGGTACTCCTACAGTTTGCACACTCTGGAGCAACTCCTCCAACTTATTCGGTGCCTGAGCGTAAGGAAAATTTGACATAATTCAATCCAATCCATGAACTTCACGAATGCTCCTAGTGTACAAAGAATATTAAGTATTATCAATAAAGAAAGCGGGAATATTCAGTATGATTTGGTAGTAATTCAAAGTGTGTATCGCATTGGTGTGAACTAACCCAGAATCTGCCCCGCCCTATCGAGGTCGCCGACGCTGTAGTATTTGGCATCGGGATGATGCGCGAAGAGCGCCGCCGTGGTCTGCTCGGGCGCCCACTGCCAAGACTCGGTCAGGGACAAGCCCAGCGCGCTCTCCAGCTGTGGCAGCAGGCGCAGGACGATTTCGTGATCGGCCAGTTCGGGGCAGGCGGGATAACCCCAGCTGTAGCGCTTGCCCTGCCCCGCCGGTAAGCCCAGCTGACCTTGCACGATGTGGGTGAGGTAGTTGGCGGTGGCTTCGGCCGCTTGCACGGCGAGACCGTGGAAGAAATAGGCTTCGCTGTATTCATTTGCCGCTTCCAGCCGCGCGAATTCTTCGCTGGCGGCGCCCCCGACGGTGACCGTCTGCAAGACCAGCACATCGGTGAGTCCGCTCTCGCCCGCGGCGAAGTAATCGCTGATGCAGAGTCGCTCGCCGTCCGGTTGGCGCGGGAAGCGGAAGCGGGCGACTTCGCGTTTGTCGCCGGTCGCGGCGTATGTCTCGGCCTCCCAGACGATCAGATCATCGCCATCGCCGTTGGCGGGCAGGTAAGCATAAACCGCTTGCGGCGCTAGCGTGCGGGCGCGCGCCGCGTCTTTCGCCATGCGCAGCAGACGCGCCTCGAATTCAGCTTCGAGCCGCTCCCAATCGCTGCCGCGCGTATTCTTGGCGCCCCAGGAGAGGCGGAATAGTTCGGGTTTGTGCAGGTGCTGCAAGACGATTTCCAGCGGCATGGATTGCACGACGCGGCTGCCCCAGAAAGGCGGCGTCGGGATATCGGGCGCATCGCGGACTGTCTTTTTCGAGCCACTGCGGCGGGCGCGGCGGCGGCGCGGGGCGCGCTCGACTTCGGCGTAGGCTTCGCGGAAGACTTCGTCGAGGAAGCGCTCGCCCCGTTCGGCATCCAGCAGTTGGTCGACAACTGCGAGCCCTTCAAAAGCGTCCTTGCAGTAGAAGACGCCGGCGACATAAGGCTCCTGCGATTTATCGAGGAAGAGGATGCGGCGGCCGAAGCGGCGGTTGATGGCGGCGCCGCCGACCAGCACCGGGATGTCCAGCCCGCGGCGCGCCAGCTCGTTGACGATCAGCGGCATCTGCTTGGAGGTGCTGACCAGCAGCGCCGAGAGACCGATGGCGTCGGCTTGGTATTCCAGCGCCGCATCAATGATGGTATTGGCTGGCACCTGCTTGCCCAGGTCATGCACGGTATAGCCGTTATTGCTGAGGATGGTCTTGACCAGGTTCTTGCCGATATCGTGCACATCGCCATAAACCGTAGCGAGCACGACGACGCCTTTGCTCGCGCCTTCGACTTTATCCATGAACCCTTCGAGGTAAGCGACCGACTTCTTCATCACCTCAGCCGATTGCAATACAAAAGGCAAGATGAGCTCGCCGGCGCCGAATTTATCGCCCACCTCTTTCATCGCCGGCAGCAGCACCGTATTCAGCGCGTCAACCGCGTCTTTGCGCCTGAGAATGTCGTCAATCAGCGCTTCGACGCCCTCTTTCTTGCGATGCACAATCTGCCAATGCAGCGCTTCTTCGCTCGTCATATCGGCGGTGGGGTCGATTTCGTCGGCGCCGGCTACTTGCACTTCGTTCTCTTCAAAATACTGGATGAAGCGCGGCAGGGCATCGGCGTCACTGTTGAAGATCAGGTCTTCGGCGACTTTTCGCTGGTCATCGGGAATCTCGAAATAAGGCGTGATATGGGCGGGATTGACGATGGCCATGTCAAGCCCGACGTTGACCGCGTGGTAGAGGAAGACGCTGTTGAGCACGCCACGGGCGGCGCGTCCAACGCCGAAGCTGACATTGCTGATGCCGAGCGCGGTCATGGCGCCGGGGATCTGTCCCTTGATCAGGCGGATGGCTTCGATCGTTTCGACGGCATCGTTACGCAGCTCTTCCTGCCCGGTTGTCAGCGGAAAGGTCAGCGTATCAAATATGAGATCCTCGCTGGACATACCGTAATCGATCCGCGCGATCTCGCTGATGCGACGGGCGATTTCCAGTTTCTTTTCGCGGGTATGCGCCATGCCTTCTTCGTCGATGGTCATGGAGAGGACGGCGGCGCCATGTTTGACCGCGATGGGCAGGATCTGGTCGATGCGCTCGCGGCCGTTTTCGAGGTTATTGCCATTGATGATGCCGCGCCCAGGATAGAGCGCGAGAGCGGCTTCGGCGACATCGGCTTCGGTGGTATCAATGATCAGCGGCGCCTCAACCGCCATCGACAGCTTCTTGACCAGCTTCTCCATCTGCTCTTTTTCGTCATCGCGCTCAGTCAAGGCGACGCAGACATCAAGCATGTGAGCGCCGCGCTCCACCTGCCCAACGGCGATCTCGACGATGCTGTCGTAGGCATCTTCCAGCAGCAGCCGCTTGACGACCCGGCTGCCTTGGCTGTTGACGCGCTCGCCGATGAGCGTGGGACCGGGGTCTTGCATCATGCTGGCGGCGGTCATGCCGCTGGATGCGCGCGGCTGATGAATGATTTCGCGCTGTTGAGGCGGGCGGCGTTCCAGCTTTCGCGGGGGCGATTCTTTGTAGCTGCGGCCGTGGACCTGCTGATAGAGCTTGGCGATATGCTCGGGCGTCGTGCCGCAGCAGCCGCCAACCACATTGACGCCCCAGCGCGCAAATTCGCCCACCATCTCGCTGAAGGGATCGGGCTGCATGGGATAGACCGCCTCGCCATCGACATTGATGGGCAAGCCGGCGTTGGGCAAGACGCTGATGGGAAAAGGCGAGCGCTCGATCAAGTACTGTATGGGCAAGCGCATATATTCGGGACCAGTGGAGCAATTCATGCCCAGCACATCAATCGGCAGCGGCTCCAGCGTGGCGAGCGCGCCGGTGATATCGGTGCCGAAGAGCATGCGCCCGCCCACATCAAGCGTGATCTGAACCTGCAGCGGGATGCGCCCCCCGCTTTCGGCGAAATAGCGACTGATGCCATGCGCGGCCGCTTTGACTTCGAGGATGTCCTGCCCCGTCTCCAGCAACAGCAGGTCGGCGCCGCCTTCGACCAGCCCGCGCGCCTGTTCGCCGAAGAGATCGGCGAGCTCATCAAAGCTGATGTCACTGAGGTCGGGATCATCGCCGGAGGGCAGCATGCCGCTGGGACCCATGCTGCCGGCGACAAAACGAGCGATGCCGGTTTCGGCTTCGCAGCGGTCGCAGGCGTCGCGGGCGATGCGGGCGGCGGCGCGGTTGATCTCCAGCGCGCGATCGCCCAAGCCATGCTCGGCGAGGGTGCGGCGGTTGCTGCGGAAAGTGTTGGTCTCGACCGCTTCGGCGCCGACGTTCAAAAAGGATTCGTGAATCTCGCGGATGATGTCGGGGCGGGTGATAACCAGATAATCAATGCAGTCTTGATAAGCTTCGCCGCCGAAGTCGTACTTCGTCAGTTCGTAGTTTTGGATGCTGGTGCCCATAGCGCCATCGAAGATGACGATGTGGTCGTCTATGGCGTCCAGGTAGCGTCTGTTGCTGAAGTCTGGCATCGGCGTTTTCATGTCGCGCATGATAGCACAGGCTGCGCGCCATCCATAGTCTTGCTCAGCCCCTGGCGCTGACGTTGACGAAGCGAAATCGCGATCTAGCGCCGAACAACGCTTTAGAGAAGGCCGCCGCCCGCTTCAGCGCTTGCATCTTAATTGGCTGCTCTTTCCCCTGTTCCATTATGTTTATGTTAAGCGTCATTAACTAGAATTTAATGGCAGACCCGCTCCATCATGCGCCTATCCAAGATCGCAATTCCACACAATACTGCAGTCAAAACGCTGTATTCACCTTCGTCGACATTCTCGGGTAGTGTATCGAAGTCGGTGGAAATTCTTTGAGCCATCCTCGAGATTATATCCCCAACCTCAAGTACGTATGATTTTGTAGGGGCGACTCTTGAGTCGCCCACTGTTAATTCGCCGACGGGCGAGCCAAGGCTCGCCCCTACAGACTGTCAGATGGATGCAATTTACCTATTTCAACCGAAATGGATACACTACCCGTCACAGAGAAAGCTTGCCTCTCGTGAGATATTGCGTTAATGTTAAGAGCCTTAAAGTAAAGTTAATATCAAGTGTGATTCGTTTTGTGGGCGTATGGTATCGCAATGCCGAGCGCAACAGGACATGGGCAAGCGCTTTGACGACGTTCTTTCCACTCTCAGAAATCACAGATAGGTCAAGACGATGAAAATCCTGTCAATGTGGCGAGGCCGCCAGCCGGAGTCGCTGGGAATGCAAGAGACGTCAAGAACCACGCCCAATAATAGCAAGATAGAACGCAGCGAAGCATTTCAGGCAAATCGCATCATCTTGATTAGCGGCGGACATTTGGCGCACGACAGCTTCAGCGCTTTCATCGCGCCGCTGCTGCCGCTCTTGATCGACAAATTGGGATTATCGCTGCTGTTGGCGGGTTCGCTTTCGGTATTTTCGCTAATGCCATCATTGCTGAGTCCGCTGATCGGTTATGCGGCGGATCGTTTCACGATACGTTATTTGGTGATATTCGCGCCGGCTGCAACGGCAACGCTGGCGACCTTAATCGGCTTTATGCCCAATTATAGTCTGGCAGCGCTACTGTTATTCGCCATGGGTTTGAGCGTGATGTCCTTTCATGCGCCGGCGCCGGCCATGGTCGCGCATATTGCGGGCAACAAGGTCGGGCGCGGTCTGAGTTTCTTCATGGCCGGCGGCGAACTGGGACGAACGCTGGCGCCGCTGCTGGTGGGATTCGGTGTGGCGCAGTGGGGCTTTGAAGGCTTGTGGCGCTTGATGTTCTTCGGCTGGTTAGCAAGTCTGATCTTATTCATCCGATTGCGGGATGTGTCCGCCAGAAGCGATCGGCAAGTGTCAAAAGCCAAGCCGCTGCCGAGCAGAATTGCGCGCGTATTTGCGCCTCTGTTGGGCGTAATGATTCTTAGAAATCTACCGGTAAGCAGCCTCACCATCTTCATGGTCGTTTATCTGGTGAGTGTCCGCGGTTACGACCTGTTACTGGCGTCGGGCGCGCTAGCCCTTTATGGACTGGCCGGCGTGGCCGGGGCGCTGGCGGGCGGCACGCTTAGCGATCGATTTGGCCGCCGGAAGACGGTGGCGCTGGCGGCGATATGTTCCGCTGTATTCATGCTGGTATTCGTGCACATCGACGGTCCGCTTCTGCTTCCGATCTTGCTGGGGCTGGGCGCAAGCTCTTACTCTGTGACGCCGGTATTTCAAGCGCTGGCGCAGGATCATCTGCCGGATAACCGCGCCACGGCTAGCGGCATATTCTTCATGTATGAATATGGCGTTCGCGCTTTCAATATCATGATCGTGGGTGTTTTGGGCGATGCGCTGGGCTTGCAGATGGCTTTTATCGTCGCTGCTCTTGTCTCGCTTCTTTCATTGCCCCTGACCCTGACTCTGCCGGCTGCGCCCGCAGTTCGGCATGGAGATCGCTAAACCAGTGGCGTTTCTCCATCCCGGCGGGTTCCGTTCGCGTTTATCGTTTCCGCAAATGGATTATAGGTAGCCGTCTGCGCTAGGCAGCTTCTCTTCCGCGAGTTGCCGGATGCCTTGTTTCACTGGCGACATTGGGGCGGATCAAGCGCTTCTGCAATCTGTCGCCCAAGCTATGAACAAGGCGGCAGCCTCAGCGGGCTAGCTTCACCGCAGACGCTGCGGCAATTCGGCGCTCGCGTTATAATTTTGCTTTGGTCGGGCGAAAGATTCGAGGCGTCATGACTGTCGAAGCGGCAGCCATCAAGAGTAAAACAAAACAGAAATCTGTATTCCAGACCAACCGCATCCTGCTCATCTGCAGCGGACATTTTGTGCACGATATCTATTCCGCTTTTATCGCGCCGCTGCTGCCGCTGCTGATCGACAAGCTGGGCTTGACCCTGGTGATGGCTGGCTCGCTGCCGGTTTTTATGCAGGCGCCGTCTCTTCTGGGTCCCCTGATCGGATACTTGGCTGACCGCATTTCGGTGCGCTATCTGGTGATCTTCGCCCCTGCGATCACAGCGACATTGGCGACGCTCATCGGCTTCATGCCCACCTACGGCACGGCGGCGCTGCTGCTATTTTGCGTTGGCGTGAATATCATGGCTTTCCATGCGCCGGCGCCAGCGATGATCGCGCATGTGGCCGGCGACAAGGTCGGGCGCGGCATGAGCTTCTTCATGGCGTCGGGCGAATTGGCGCGCTCGGTGGGTCCGCTGCTGGTGGGTTTCGGCGTGGCGGAATGGGGCATGGAGGGCTTGTGGCGGCTGATGTTTTTCGGCTGGGTGTCGAGCGCGGTGCTGTTTTGGCGGCTGCGCGATGTATCCGCCAAGCGGGAAGTCCGCAAGAGCAAAGCCAAGCCGATGCTGCGGCGCTTCGCGCGGGTATTTGCGCCGCTCTTGGGTGTCATGCTCCTGCGTAATATGGCGGCGAGCAGCCTGGGCATCTTTATGGTTGTTTACCTGGTCGACATTCGCGGCTTCGAGTTGACCTTGGCGACGGCGGCGCTGGCGCTCTATGAGTTTTCCGGCGTTGGGGGCGCGCTGATGGGCGGCACCCTCAGCGATCGCTTTGGGCGGCGTAAAATGGTGGCGGGCGCGGCGATCAGCTCGGCGCTGCTGATGCTGGCATTTGTGCATGTAGAAGGCGCGCTGATGATCCTCTTACTCATCGGGATGGGCTTTACCGCGCTATCGGTATCGCCGGTCTTGCTGGCGCTGGTGCAGGATCAACTGCCGGAGAACCGCGCGACCGCCAACGGAATGTTCATGCTATACGCCTTCGGCGTGCGCGCGCTCAATGTGATAATGGTCGGCCTGTTGGGCGATGCCCTGGGATTGCAGAACGCCTTCATCGCCGCCGCCCTGATTTCGCTGCTCTGCCTGCCAGTCATCGCGACCCTGCCCTCAACGCCGGCGGCCACGCACGAAGATCTCTAGCCGTCTGGCGGATATGCCGCCCATTCCGCGAGCAACTCCGCAAGCTCCATATCTGACTCGACAAACTGGACGAATCCGTCGCTGGTTGGGAGCGTCCTCTCGGGCGATAGCCCCAAGCGATCCTCCTCTTCCGCCGGAAGCCCGATGACGGCGGCGCGTCCAGTCAGGCGAGCGCTGGTCACGCGGCCGAAGCTGCGAACGTGGGCGCTGGCGCCGGCGGGCAAAGACGGACGCGCGCTCCCACGCAGGTCGATGACGCTGTCAACGGGATGATCGTCCGCGGTCAAGCTGAAGGCGGCGGCGCGGACCGCCTGGTGGTAGTCTTTCCAGTTCCAATATCCCGCAGCGACATAGCGCATCGCGCGTTTGGATTCGTCGTACCATTCGAAGCGGATGGACATTCGCGATTTTCTCAGACGAGTTGACGCAATGATTATAGCGGCGGATGAGCGAATAAGCCTTGTAGGGTTTCGCCACAGAGGAACTGAGGATAGACAGAGGGGCACATAGACACTGCCCTTCGGCACTAAACTACGGCCGCCCCTAGGGATGAAGAGCGTGAATGAGTTGGGGTATTAGCTGGCGTCGGCTTCACGCTCCGCTTCCAGTCGTTCTTCGCGACCCTCAAAGCGGCCCTCAAGCCGAGCCAGGCGCTGTAGCCCGTCATCGACTTTGGTCTCGACGCGCTGGACTTGCGTCTCCACCCGTCGGATTTCACCCTTGAGTTCATCACGGGTGTCGGCGATCTCTGTCTTGAGTTCCTGGCGCAATGCGTTGTAATCGCCTTTCAGTTCTTCGCGTAGGGCGGCATTATCGCCTTTCAGTTCTTCGCGTAGGGCGGCATTATCGCCTTTCAGTTCTTCGCGTAGGGTGGCATTATCGCCTTTCAGTTCTTCGCGCAATGCGGCATAGTCGCCTTTCAATTCTTCGCGCAATGCGGTATTATCGCCTTTCAGTTGTTCGCATAGGGTGGCATAGTCGCCTGTCAGTTCTTCGCGCAATGCGGCATTATCGCCTTTCAGTTGTTCGCGCAATGCGGCATAGTCGCCTGTCAGTTCTTCGCGTAGGGCGGCATTGTCGTCTCTCAGTTCTTTGCGAAACTCGCTGAATTTGCCATCGAGCTCGTTGCGCAAATCATTAATCTTGCCGTCAAGTCGCCAGACCGCGCCAAATATCACCACCAGCGCGATGATTACATCCAATGAGATCGTCGTATCGAAGGTCATCCCGGGCCTTCCTTCTTCGCGTGTATCAGTCTAACACATTTGCCGCTCTGGACAAAACCGCCCTTACAAGGGAAGTGTATCCTTTTCGGTTGAAATTCAAATGAGCCAGAATGGGTTAAGCACACGGGCAATAGTGGCGATGAAGCCTGCCCTTGAATGAAATGCGCCTTTGCTACGGCTGACGATACAAACGCGCGCAGATATCGGCTTCCAGTTACAGTTCAAGCTCCCAACTGGCGAATTCAGCTACTTTGATTTTTAGTTCCGACAGAGGAAGTGTATCGAAGTCGGTGGAAATTCTTTGAGCCATCCTCGAGATTATATCCCCAACCCCAAGTACGT
>JAPOYT010000221.1 GCA_026706445.1 Chloroflexota bacterium | reverse complement strand
TGACTGACGGCAACGAAGACTGCGAAATCTAGCGCGAAGCGTTCGATTGTTTGTCCTGCCCCCGCCGTAACTATCGATACACAAGAGAATCCCAACCCCATGCCAGACGAACGCCCGAACATCCTGTTCATCATGTCCGACGACCATGCCGCCCACGCCCTGAGCTGCTATGGCAGCCGCATCAACCAGACGCCCAATCTCGACCGCATCGCGAACGAAGGCATGCGCTTCGACAATGTATTCTGCACTAACTCGATCTGTACGCCGAGCCGCGCCGCCATTCTCACCGGCGCCTACAATCACATCAACGGCGTCACCACGCTCAGTACGCCGATGGACAACAGGCTGCCCACCTTCGTCAAGGATCTGCGGGCGAGCGGCTACCAGACCGGCATGTTCGGCAAGTGGCATCTTGGGCAGGGTCCGGCGCACCAGCCGACCGGCTTTGACGATTGGGCGGTGCTGCCGGGGCAGGGGCTCTACCACAACCCGACCTTCATCTTCAAAGATGGCGACGGCTCGCAGCGGCGTCCGGTTCATGGCTACGTCACTGATTTGATCACCGATATGAGCCTGGAGTTCTTGCAGGGGCGAGATGATGAGAGACCATTCTTCCTCATGTGCCACCACAAGGCGCCGCACCGCCATTGGGAGCCGGACGAGAAGCACGCGCACATGTACTTGAACGAAGATCTGCCGGAGCCGGAAACGCTCTACGACGATTACGTCAACCGCGCGTCGGCTGCCGAAGCCGCCGAGATGCGCATGGGCCTTCACCATACGCCTCTCGATCTCAAAGGCGAGATTCCGCGCGACCTGCCGGAGATGAAATTGCGCAAATGGGCGTACCAGCGCTATATCAAGGATTACCTGCGCGTGGTCGCCAGCATCGACGACAATGTTGGGCGCCTGCTGGGCTATCTCGACGCCGAAGGGCTGACGGAGAACACCGTCGTCGTCTATACATCGGATCAAGGCTTTTTCCTGGGCGATCATGGCTGGTACGACAAGCGCTTCATGTATGAGGAATCGCTGCGCATGCCTTATATCATGCGCTATCCCAAGGGCATCGAAGCGGGCAGCGTAAACGAGGACATGATCCTCAACGTGGACTTTGGTCCCACCTATCTCGAACTGGCGGGATTGCCGACGCCTGACGCGATGCAAGGGCGAAGCTTCGCGCCCCAGCTACTGGGCGAGACGCCGACGGACTGGCGTCAGAGCATGTATTATCGCTATTGGATGCACAAGGCGCATCACAACGTCTACGCTCACTACGGCATCCGCACGCACAGATACAAGCTGATCTACTATTATGCCGATGGCATGGGCGTCGAGGGCAGCGTCGGCGAGAGCTACGAACCGGAATGGGAGTTATTCGATCTCGATGTCGATCCTTATGAACTGAACAACGTGGTGAATGAACCGGCTTATGCGGACTTGGTGGTCGCGCTCAAAGACGAGATGCATCGCCTGCAAGCGGAGGTCGGCGATGAGCGTTATCACTTGGATGTGGATTAACGAACAGCTCATATGCCTTGTGGGGGCGACCGGCGGTTAGGGTCTACGCAAGCTCTCAGGTCGCGCGAAAATCGCCTTCAAATTCAACCCCCCGCGGCAGTCAACTTTTCCCTCGCGCGCGCGATGAAGCGGCGGAAGCCTGCCTCCATATACGGGTAGGCAAACCAGTCGGTCGGATCGGTCATCGGGCGGGCGCTGGCAGCCAACTCGAACAGCGGCAGGTCGGTCAGCGTCCAGCGGGCCGCCGCTTCGTAAGCGCGCAGAAATGTCTCCGCCGCCTCCGGTATGCCCTCGATGAAGTATCCCATGCGACAATAGGCGACATCAGCCGCCGGATGACCGTATCCGGCTTCTTCCCAGTCGACGACCGCGGAGATTTCGTCGCCGCGCCACAAGATATTGCCCGACCAATAATCGGTGTGCGCAAAGCGCGGTTCAACCGGCGCCCAGCGTCCCCAATGGTCGTTCACCAAATGCCAAACCAAAAGACCGTCAGGGTCGGCGCGCATATAATCGGGAATGAGGCCGTCTTTGACAAACCAGGCGACCTCGATATCGTCGTCCATCAAGAAGCGCTTGTCGGCGTCGCTGAAGGGCGTATGATGGATCCGCGCCAGCATGCGCCCCGCCTTCGCCGCCATCTCGCCCCAGCGCGCCGCATCGGCCGGCAGCTCTATCGGCGTCCCGTCGATGTATTCCGTCACAATGCCGGGCAAGCCCAGCAATTCACCCGTCTCATCCAGCAGAAGAGGCGGCGGAACCGGGACGCCCTGCTTGCGCAATAACTTGAGCGCCCGGTATTCGCAGCGATGCTTGTTGTGCCCGGCGTCGTAATTCTCAGGATTGTAACGCCGCAGGACGATCCGCTTGGTCGATCCATCTTCCAGCTCGACGTTGACCAGGTGCGTGAAATTAGAGAAGGTGGACGGCAGCGTATGTATGCTGAAGGTCCTGTTATCCAAATCGAGCGCATCCAGCACCGCGCGCACGGATGCAGCCGACGGAAGCTGCGAGTTGCGCGGGCTCATTTCAGCGCGACCTTCCAGGCGGCGGCCATGTCGGTCATAAACACGATGTCACTCGTGTCGATTCTCAAACCCGCCGCTGTCTGCTCCCATGCAACCGGCTGATCCGACTCGACCAGCGACACCTGCTCAATGCCGACGGCGTCGCCGAGCGCCTCGAAAGTTACCGATGCCGCCGGAATGCCGAGCGTCATCGCGTAAACTGACTTCCCGTCTTTCGATTGTGTATAGCGCCGGTCGTCGGCGTTGCACTTGTCGTAGACCCAGAATTTGTGGCCGCGCTCGTGATGCCAGAGCTTCTCCATGTCACCTTCTGCGTGGGTGGACCAAGGCGCGGTTTCGTAGATCGCCTCGCCATTCAAACTGAGCCAGGCGCCCATTTCGAGCAAGGCATTGCGCTGGCCTTCGGGGATTGCGCCATCCGGCTTCGGCGATAACGACAGCATCATCGTGCCGCCGCGCGCCGCGCAATCAATCAGCTTGCTGAGCATCTCCCGCCCGCTGGCGTATTGCTGATTCTCCACCCAGCCCCAGGATTGATCGCCGATGCGCATATCGTCGTTCCAGGGGCGGTCGTATTGAAGCGGTCGGTCGCGCCCTTTTTCGAAGTTGATGACGCCGAAGTCGGGATGGAAATTGTGTTGCATGCTCACCGGCAGCTTGTTCAGCACCAGCACTTCCGTGCCCCAGTCTTGCGCCTGGTTCAAATAGTGGGCGAGAATCTCGAGCGCAGTCTCCTCATAGCCGTCATCGCGAAACTTGCCGCCGTCGAACCACATCATATCCGGCTTGTACTTGTCGATCACCTCGCGCACTTTCCGCTGCCAATCGGCGAAGAAATCTTCGAACCTGCTCGTCTGCCGCACCCAGTAGAAATCGGCGAATTCGGGGTCGAACAGTTCCCAGCCTTCAGCCATTCCGCGTTCAACAGCTTCTTCGTCAACGGTCTGGTCCCACTGATTCCAGCCGGGCAGGAACCAGTTGAAGCCGCGGATAATATGAAATGGCGCCACCAGCCGCAAGTCCCGCGCCCGCAGAGCCGTCGCCAGCTCGCCGTAGAGATCGCGTTTCGGTCCCATCTTCCCCACATTCCAGCGGTAGACGTCGCTGTCCCATAAGCCGAAGCCGTCGTGATGCGCCAGCGAAAACCCGGCGTAGCGCGCGCCGCTGGCGGCGAAGAGCTCCGCCCATTCATCGGGGTCGTAATGTTCCGCGGTGAAGCCGTCGATGAACCTGGTGTAGCCATATTCCGCTGGCGAGCCGAAACGCTCGACATGCCGCCGGTGAATCTCGTGCGCGGGATCGTGCATCCACTTGCCGTACCACTCGTTGCCGAAGCCGGGTACACTGTATATGCCCCAATGGGCGTACAAGCCGAATTTGCTGTCGCTGAACCAGCTAGGCGTCTGGTGCTGCGTTAATGAATCCCAGTTCGCTTGATAAGTCTTGCTCATGATTTCTCCTTCTTCGGGCGGGCGCCCCAAGGGTCGCCCCTACACCTATTGCGCTTCGGCGGGCGACCTGATAGGGCGCGTAGACATTGCCCGCCGGTTGCCTCTACAGTTTCGCGGCTGGAATAGCGGGCGTCTCGGCGAGACGCCCCTACGGAGTCCTTATAATTGCGTCACTTTCTTGACGTTGCTTGGGTTTCCTATTGACGATATGCCGCGGTTCGCGCACCCACCATAATAGGAGCGCCGCGCCTAGTATGCCAAAGGCAAGCGAAACCAGGAACAGCAGATTGATGTTGAAGTCCTTCGCGATCCAGCCGGCGAAGATCGGGCCAATGAATGTGAAAGGCGCCATCAAGGTATTGGTCAGCCCGATATAGGTCGGCTGATCGGCCGGATCAGCGAATTCCAGCACGATATTGAAGTGAGAAACCATATCGCTGGAAATGGCGCAGGCGAGGCAGACGAAAGCGGGAATGAGACCGGCGACATCGGAAGAACTTAAGGCAAAGGCGGCGGCCAGGATCATGCTCGCCGCCGAAATCACCAGATTGCGCTTATGCCCCCAGCGATCGCCCAGCCAGCCGAATAGCAAGCGCATCACCGCTTGCGTGCCGATGAAAATCGCATTCAACAAGCCGATGTCGGTGCCGCTCAGTTCATAGTTGATATTGCCGAATACAATGAAGAAACTTACCGACATCATGCTCAGGCGCAGCAAGGCATAGCCAATGAGGAAGCGGCGATAATTGATGTGATCGCGCAGAATTGTCGGCAGCTGCCGAAAGTAATGCCGCAGCGGAACCGCCTTTTTGATCTCAGCGCTGGGCGGTTCGCGTGTCAACGACAGCGAGAACCAGGATATCGCGTGAATGACGCCGCAGACGAGGAAGAGCAGGGCGAAGCTCCCCGGATACTCGACGATATCGAGCACGCGCCCGACGAAGTAAGCGCCAACGACTCCCATCAGCAAGCCGCCGCCATCCGCCAGCCCGAAGAAAATGCCGCGCCGCCGCGTGGGAATCACCTTGCCGATCATGGTGAACCAAGCCGGCGTGACGATGCCGCCACCGAAGGCGGCTGTGGCGATGCCGATGAAGAAGAGCAGCAGCGCCAAAGCGGGCGCCTCAACGGCGAATAGCAGCAGCGCGAGGCCGATCAAAGGGTAGGGCAGGCGTTGCAGCAGACCGCTGCCCAGCAAGACGAAGGGCAGTTTACGCCGCAAGCCCTCGGCGTGGTTGGCGACGAAGAGTTGCGGCAGCAGGAACGAAAGGCTGAAGATGGCCGGAATTAGACCGACCGCGATCGTCGAGTCGGTCAATTCGCTTACGAGCAGCGGCATGATCGTCTCTTGCGAAACGAGAGAGATCGCCAGCGCGTAAAACATATTGTCCAGCACATTGACGCTGAAATTCCAGTTGAGGTTTCGCTCAACCTGGCCTTCCGCTGAAACGGTCAAGTCAGCATCCAAATCTGATAAAAATGGCTAGCGCATGGGCTTTTCGTCGATTGGCGCAGGCGGCAACAGACGCGGCTCTTTCACCCAGGTGAATAGCAGCAGGCCGCCGGCAAAACCGCAGACGATCATCAAGGTGAAGAGCGCCTCGAAGCCGACATCGGCCAGCCAGCCGCCGAATATCGGCGCCAGGAAAACCACCGGCGCGAGCAGCGTGTTCGTCAAGCCAATGAAGGTCGGCTGATCTTCGGGCACAGCGAATTCCAGAATGATATTCAAGCGCGAAACATGGTCGCTCGCCAAGCCGACGCCCAGCAGGATGAAAGCCGGAATCAAGCCGATCAGATCGCTCGCGCCCATTGCCAAGACGGCTGCAATGGCGAGGGCGAATCCCGAAATTGTCAGGTTCGCCTTGTGTCCGCGTCTATCGGCCAGCCAGCCAAGCAGCAGCTGCATCGCCGCCTGGCTGCCGATGAGAATCGCCGTAAGCAAGCCGACATCAGCGCCGCTCAACTGGAAGCGCTCGTTGCCATAAACGATGAAGAAGCCAACGCCCATCGTGCTCAAGCGGCTGATGCAATAGCTGAGCAGGAAGCGCCGATAATTGCGGTTGTCGCGCAATATCGCCGGCAAGCGCCGAAAATAGCGGCTGAATGGAATATGCTCTTTGACGATTGGGCTTTCCGGCTCGCGATTGAGCGCCAGCCCAATCCAGGAGATGCCCATGAAGATGGCGGCGACCAGGAAGAGCGTCGCGAAATTCAGCGGGTAACCCAAGTCGTCGAGCACGCGGCCCACGAATAAGGCGCCGATGATGCCCATCAAGGCGCCAAAGCCTTCGCTGACGCCGAAGAAGATCCCCCGTCGGTTGACCGGCAGCACCTTGCCGATCATGCTGAACCAGGCCGGCGTCGCCACGCCATTGCCGAAGGCGCCCAAGCCGATCACCAGGTACAGGCACAGCAGCGCCGCGATTGGCGCGCTCTCGGCGAAGAGCAGAATCGCCAGCCCGGCGAAGAGGTAGGGCACGCGCTCCAGCAAGCCGCCGATCAACATGACGAAGGGCAATTTGCGCTTGAGGCGTTCGGCGTGGTTGGCGGCGAATAGCTGCGGCAAGTAATAGGCGATGCTGTAAATCGCCGGCACGAAGCCGATGGCGATCTTCGAATCGGTCAGATTGCTGATCAGCAAGGGCGTTATCGTCTCGCGCGATATGATGCTGAAAGCCAGCGTGATGAAGCTGATATCGATCAGATTGACCGAGAAGTTCCAGGGCAGATTTCTTTCGACGGATGAATCGACCTTTTGCGCCAATCTAGCCACCTGTGCGCTGAATTCGCAGCGAATGCGCCGGCGCTTCCGGCAAATCCGGCAGTTGTATCATCATGTCGGCGCCATCCTGCCCCCAGTTTAAGTCGCCTTCCCGCCCCAGTAATTGAATGCTGGCGCCAGCGGGCGCTTCCAGCCCTTCAACGCGGATTTCGCTCTCGCTCGGCGTGCCCAGCAGCGTGACGTAGAGGGCGTAATCATTTGAAGTAAAACGCAGGTCCAAGCCCTGGCTTGTCTTGCCATCGGCGCGCCGCCAGGGGCGGGTATCGAAAATCGCTTCGCCGCGGACATCCAGCCAGCGACCCAGCGCGCGAAGTCGTTCCGCCTGGTTTGCCGGAATCGCGCCATCAGCCATCGGACCGACATTCAGCAGCAGGTTGCCGTTTTTGCTGACGATATCGACGAACATGTGGATCAGCTCGTCTTCCGCCAGCAGCTGCTCGTCACCCTCAGCCCGGTTGTAACCGAAACTATGCCCGATGCCGCGGCAGCATTCCCATTTCACAGCCTGAATCTCGTCGAAGGTGGCGTATTCCGGCGTGATGTAATCAAAATGCGGACCGCGCGGCACGGTCAGTTTTTCGCCCGCTTTGGGCCGCTGATCGCGCGACTGCGTGAAGCGGTCGTTAATCACGCCATCGGGCACGTTGTTGTAATAGTAGGCGAATAATTCGCCCAGGTCGGCGGCGGCTGGATAACCGATATCATTCCACATAATTGATGGCTGGTAGCGATCGATCAGTTCCTTCCAATGCGCGACCGAATACTCGACAAATTCGGGACTCTGCACAATCGTGCCCCAGACATCGGCGACATCCTCAATGCGCGCCTCGTTGAACGCCCAATCAAGCCCGCCGGAATAATAGAGCGCCATGCGCAGGCCTTGATCGCGGACGGCTTCTGTCAGATCGCCCACGACATCGCGCAGCGTATGATAATCTTTCTTGTGCGGGCAGGGGATATCGCTGTTCCAGAGGGTGAAGCCGTCGTGGTGTTTGGTGGTCAAGACGACATAACGCGCATTAACCTCACGGAAGAGGGCGGCCATATCGGCTGGCTGCCAGCGCCTGAGCGCTGAATTAAAGCCGGCGGCGAAGTCATCGTAGTGGAAGTCGCTTCCATAATGTTTATTGTGCCAGGCGCGTGTTGGCCCCTCTTCAAACTTCAGCGTATTCAGATACCACTCGGCGTATGAGTTGTTGCTGAACCAGGCGCTCAGGTCGCCGCTTTGGAAGACCTCGCCGATATCGCCGCCGTGGGGCGCCCAAGCCGGCACCGAATACAGCCCCCAGTGGATGAAGATGCCCAATTTGGCATTGTGAAACCAGTCGGGAACTTCGTGCCCGCGCACCGATTCGAGTGTTGGTTCATATTTCATTACGTTTCCTTTTGTGCTCGCGTATCCAATACAGAGTTCTTCACAAACTCAACTGTCGAATGCGTCCATCCGCCATCGCCACCAACAGCGCCTCACCGTCAAGGTCAAGCGCCATGCAGTCCACGTTTGCCGCCTCTACTTCGCTCCAGTTCGCGCCGTCATCCCGCGACAGCAGCAAGCCATCATCCACTTGCGCGACGATTGCGCCACTAGCCGTTATGTTGACGCCGTTCACCGCGCCATCTGTATCCAGCAAAGTCTCCCATCCTTCGCCGCCGTCGCCCGTGCGCAGCAGCCCGCGCGCCTCGCAGCCGGCATAGAGCGCGCCCCTTTCCGCCAGCGCCAGGCTCAGTACGGTTTCGTCGCCCAAGGGCATGGTCAAATCCCACCAGAGGCGGCCCCCGTTTTCGCTTCGGTAAATGCCGCTGCCCGTGCCGACATAAGCGACGCCATCATCGGCAAAATGCGGCGACAGCGTCAGCGCGTAAATGCTGTGATCGAAAAGGCCGTGATTGACTGCGCGCCATGTCTCGCCGCCATCGCTCGAGCGGAAGACGCCATCTTCGAAGACGCCCGCCAGCGCGCAGCCATCGCCCTCGAAGCCAGGTGAAAGCGCCAGGCAGGTCACCAGCGGCGCCGGCGCGCGAAACTGATGCGCGGACCAGCTTTTGCCGCCATCAGCCGAGCGGGCGACCCCGCCATTGATGCCAGCCAGCAGCATATTACGCTCCGCCACAATCGCAAGCGTCGGCAGCTCTTGATCAGGCAGCCAAGACTGATACAGATTCTGCTCTTCGCCGCCGGCGCCAAACCGATACAGCCCCGATTGCCTGGCAGCGTAGACGGCGCCTCCCGCCGCCAGCAGAGCATTGGTTCTTTCAATCGTCTCGACCACAGACATGCTAAGGATCCGTCATCGTTTCCGGCTCGCGATGCAGCACGAGCACATCAATTGTCAGAGCCAGGGCGGCGCTGGAAACGGCGCGCTGCAAAGCTTCGAGTTGAACTTGCGCCACATCAAGGATGCCGGCTTCGGTTACATCGACGATCGCGTCCGCCATCACGTCAAAGCCGGATTTGCCGCCAGCTTGCCCCAAACGCGCCAGCACTTCGCTCGGGTCATAGCCGGCGTTCGCAAGCAGTTGTCGAATTGGCGCTTCTGCCGCCGTCGCCAGGATATGACGGGCGGCGCGGCTCTCCAATTCGTCTTGCGCTTCGGCTTCAGCCAGTAATTGCTCGCGGCAGCGGAGCAAGGCAACCCCGCCGCCAGGAATGACGCCATCGCTGGCGGCGCGCCGCAAGGCCCGTACCGTGCGTTCCGCCAATTCCTTGCGCCCTCTAATTTCGTCTTCGGCGATCCCGCCAACATACACCGTCGCCAGCCCGCCGTTCAGTCGTCCCAGCCGCCCCAGCAGGCGCGCCCGATCATCGTCATTTTCCGCGCCGGCATAAGCCGCCCGCAGGCGCCGCGCTTGCTCGCGCAGCTGAAGCGGATCGCCTTTGCCGCTGGCGAAGCCGAAATTCTTATCGTCAGCCCAGACCCAGCGCGCCCCGCCGAAATCGCCCGCACGGACGTCTTCCAGCGAATCGCCCGCCTGCTGCAGCACTGGCTTCGCGCCGGTCAAAAGCGCAATATCCTCTTGCAAGACGCTCAATTCGCCGGGGTGGAATTCGTCAATCTTGACGACGACGGTCCTGATTTTGTCTTTCAAGCGATCGTCGAGCACCACCGACAGTCCCGTCTCCGAGATCGACCCGACGACGAGCAGCAGGTTTTTGATGCCACAGCGCAGCGCCAGGCTCATCACTGGCACGAGATCGCGCGGTTCTTCAATATCCATGTCAGTCACCAGGATCGCCGCGTCGTGCAATTCGACGACCGCCCGCTGGAAGCCGCGCAGCATCTCTTTGGATTGGGCGCCGCCACGCCAGTAACTGCCTTCGACATAGTTGTATTCCAGGCTCCGCCCGTGCCCGGCGCGGATATCAACCTGCCCATACTGCCCGATGCTGTGGATGACTTCGCCCAGGACCGTCGCCATCTCTTCGTCATAGCAGACGGAGAAGGCGAGCGCCTGCAATTCCGCTTCGCTGCGCAGCGGGCGCGCATCCGCCAGCAAACGCTCGCTGACTTGCGGCAGCAATTCCATCAGGCGAGCGCGCAGCCGCATGGGGTCGGCGCCAGCGGCGATAAAACGCAGCCCCTCATTGTAGATTCTCTCATAGAGGACCGCGGTCGTGGCGGCGCCATCGCCGACATGCTGATGCACAGCCCAGAGCGCCTGCCGCAGCAGCATCGCCCCGACATCGTCTTCTTGTTCAGGCAAGGCGACGATGCGCCGGGCGATCACACCGCCGTCATCCAAGAGCTCAAACTTGGCTTGGTTCTGCGCAATGGAACGGCGCGGGGTTGGTCCCAGCGTAGGCGCAATAGCTTTTACCAGCGTCGCGATCCCGCGTTTCAGCGCTTGCTGTGTACCCGGCTGGTGAATAACTCTTGGTCGTGGCATGGATGCGCTACAAATCTGGATCGGATCGAAATGGGTCCGCAAACAGGAAGACAGCCTCGCCGTCGCCGCAAGCAGACGAATGCGCCGATTTGGCTGGACGCGCCGCGAAGATAATAAACGCCTCAGCTCGCGCGAGCAAGGCGGGGTATCGGCAATTCGCTGGCAGCGCCCATCCCCATGCGCCGCTGTGGTAGTGTATCGAATTCGGTTGAAATTCTTTGAGCCATCCTCGAGATTATATCCCCAACCTCAAGTACGTATGATTTTGTAGGGGCGACTCTTGAGTCGCCCACTGTTAATTCGCCGGCGGGCGAGCCAAGGCTCGCCCCTACAGACTGTCAGGTGGATGCAATTTACCTATT
>JAPOYT010000013.1 GCA_026706445.1 Chloroflexota bacterium | reverse complement strand
TTCTTTCGTACGGCAGTCATTCTCATTACTTTGTTTGAACTACTTCTGTGTCTCTGTGGTTAGAGCTGAGTTTGTTTTATGTTCATCGCAGAACATATTCATTTTGGTGCGATTGCCCTGGACAGCGGACGGCGCGACTGTGCAAGCGGGGACAGGCTTGCTAGAATTCGTCTAGCCGCAGGAGACGGTGGCGCAGTGGTTTCCTGAACATGGCTCACATTATACAGTTGGAATCTAGCCGTGGATAGTGCATGACAATTTTACGAACGCCGGACGACCGATTCCAAAACCTGCCGGGATACGATTTTGCGCCGCACTACGTCACAATCGGCGACACGCGGCTGCATTATGTCGATGAGGGCGCGGACGCTGACACGGTCTTGTGCCTGCACGGGGAGCCGACCTGGTCCTACCTATACCGCCAGATGATTCCGCCGTTGGCGGAGAAGCAGCGAGTGGTAGCGCCGGATATGGTCGGCTTCGGCAAATCGGACAAATACGGCGCCCAAGACGACTACAGTTTTCAGATGCATTATGACAAGCTGGTCGGGCTGATTGAAGCGCTTGACCTGCGGCAAATCACGCTCGTTTGCCAGGATTGGGGCGGGGCGCTTGGTTTGACGATTGCGGCGAATCACAGCGATCGCTTTGCCCGCCTCGTTGCGCTCAATACTTTTTTGCCGACGGGCGAGGAGAAAATCAGCCAGGCTTTCATGCAATGGCGCGCTTTCAGCCAGAAGGTAGGCGCGCGCATGCAGGTCGGGCGGCTGATCGCGCAGACGATCAGCAATTATGAGCTGCCGGCTGAAATCATCGCCGCCTATGACGCGCCCTTCCCCGACGACAGTTACAAGGCGGGCGCGGCCGTCTTCCCGTCGCTTGTCCCGATCTCGCCCGATATGCCCGGAGCGATGGAAATGAAGGCGGCGCGCGAGACCCTGTCGCGCTGGCGCAAACCAGTTCAGGTCTTGTTCAGCGATGGCGATCCCATTCTGGGCGGCGCTGACCAGTTCTTCCGCCGTCTTTTCCCGACAGCGGGCGATCAACCGGCGATCACAATTCGAGGGGCCGGTCACTTCCTGCAAGAAGAAAAGGGCGCCGAAATCGCGGCCGAAGTGATTGCCTTCATCGAGCGCACGCAGACGTAAACGGACGATATGGCGACAGAATCAGTGAAACGCAATCCGGGCATCCCGCTTGACATGGGCTGGGCGCGCGCGACCACGGTCAACCGGAGCGCGACCGAGCGCCGCGCCGCCACCCTCGGCACACGGCGCAGCGTCAAAAAAGAGTGGCAGGCGGCTTGGCTGCTGCGGGCGATTACGCTGATAGACCTGACCACGCTGGCCGGCGATGACACGCCCGGCAAGGTGACGCGTCTTTGCGCCAAAGCGCGGCAGCCGCTGCGCCAGGACTTAATCGAAGCGCTCGACATCGCTTCGCTGAATCTGACCGTTGGCGCGGTCTGCGTCTATCACCAGCGCGTCCAAGACGCGATCGCCGCTTTGCGCGGCAGCGGCATCCCGGTCGCGGCGGTATCCACCGGCTTCCCCGCCGGGCTCAATCCATTTCCACAACGCATCGAAGAGATTCATCAGTCGGTCGAGGCGGGCGCCGACGAGATCGACATTGTCATATCGCGCGAGCGCGTGCTGCGTGGCGACTGGACGGCGCTGTACGACGAGGTCTGCGAGATGCGCCAAGCCTGCGGCGACGCCCACATGAAGACGATCCTGGCGACGGGCGAACTGGGTCCGCTCTGGCAGGTGGCGCGAGCGAGCAGAGTCTGCATGATGGCGGGCGCGGATTTTATCAAGACGAGTACGGGCAAAGAATCGGTGAACGCCACGCTGGAGGTCGGCTTGACCATGGCGCGCGAGATCCGCGCCTACCAGGGCTTGACCGGCTACAAGGTCGGTTTCAAGCCGGCCGGCGGCATTCGCAGCGCCAAAGACGCCCTCAACTGGCTGATACTGATGAAAGAAGAGTTGGGCGATGATTGGCTGCGCCCGCAGTTGTTCCGCTTCGGCGCCTCAGGCTTATTGACTGATATCGAACGACAGCTCTCGCACTACGCAAGCGGGCGCTATGCCGCGCGTCACCATATGCCGATGGCGTGAATAAGGGCGAAAGAGCGCCAGGGCGCGGCATTTCTTGCGTAATCTTCCCTTTCACGTTCAAGCAACTTTTCGAGCCATTTTCGACAAAACGGCGATTCCGCGCTAAAATCGCGGGGTAGCGTGGGTAATGAATTGCAATTGTTTATCTTTACAAGGAGAAAATGATGTTTTCAAGAACAAGACTCGCGGCTTCCGTTGCTTGTTGTCTGGCGGCGGTCGCCTTGCTTTTGCTGTCTCTGGGCATGGCAAGCGCGCAAGAAATGATGATGGACAAGATGGAATACATGCCGCCCGATGATACCTGCAATGAATTGCCGATGGACGTCATGGTCAGCAGCGACGTGGAAGGCGTCCAATGTCAGATTGTCACGGGGCAGAACATCGGCATCAAAGCGCTCGAAATGTACACGGGCGTTGATGTTTGGGGCGTGGAGATGGTAAACGCGGAGGTATGCTTTGCCGGTTCCGGTTCCCTTACCTTTTGGACGCGACCTACATCCCGCGCAAGCAGATGGACGTCGATTACATGATGAAAGACGGCATGACTTGCGCCAATATCATGCATCGGGGCACGGTTGTGTTAATGCCGGACATGATGGCAATGGATGACATGGATTCCATGGACAAAATGGACGACATGATGATGGATGATATGGACTCCATGGGCAAGATGGACGACATGGACTCCATGGGCAAGATGGATGATATGGACTCTATGGGCAAGATGGATGATATGGATTCCATGGGCATGATGGACGACATGGATTCCATGGACAAGATGGATGACATGAGCATGAAATACGCCATGATGAAAGACAGTATGGACGACATGGTCATGTTGATGGACTGCGAAATCACCGCGGAATACAGCCTCAATGTCCGCGATGCCCCCGGCGGCAAGTTGATCGGCGTGCTTCCTGGCGCCGCAATGACGGCCGCGAGCGCGCGCACGATGAACTGGTTCAAGATTGAGCATAGAGACGCTGAGGGTTGGGTCACGTCGCACTACGCCTCCACCGAAGGCGACTGCGGCTAAGGGAGCGCCATGCGCCCTGGGGCGTCGGCAGGCGCCCCATTTCAATCTTAGCGCCTGAGCTTTGCGCGTTTACCCTTCCAAAACTATACTCGTCAGCAGTATCCGCCCCCGCATGATGCGCGTGTGTTTATGCTGACGTTAGCGGAAGCGCTTGAATTACCCATACTGCGAGACGCGCGAGTGGTCGCTGGCGCGGACGCGCTGGACCGGCCGATTCGCTGGGTGCACAATGCTAGCGCGCCAAACGCGGCCGATTGGCTGCACGGCGGCGAATTGGTGCTGACCGCCGTCTACAACATGCCCGATTCCGCCGACGAGCAAGGGGTTTATCTGCGTCAATTGGCGGAGAAAGGCATCGTCGCGCTGGTCATCACCATCGGCATGTTGGTCGACGAGATTCCGGCGCATTTGCGCGCGATCGGCGACGAGCTGAGCCTGCCGCTGATTGAATTGCCCTATCAGACGCGCTTCGTCGATATCGCCAAGGTGATCAACGAACGAATCTCCGAAGAGAGCCTGGACACCGTCAGCCGGGCGCTTTCGATACAGCAGCGCCTGTCTCGATTGGTGCTGGAAGGCGGCGGCTTCCCCGAGCTGGCTGAGATGCTGGCCGATCAAGTTGGCCATTCCATCAGCATAGAGAACGAGCGTTTTGAAGCGATCGCCAACAAGAATATCGCCGAGGTCGATTCCGCCCGCCGCTACACGATTGAGCATGGCCGAACCAATCCGCAGCTGATCGCGGCGCTGGAGGTGGAGTGCCTGCCGAAGATTCGCGAGAGCTTGCGGCCCATTCAATTGCCAGTCATGCCCGAGCTGGGTTTGGAGATGGACCGGTTGTTGGCGCCGATTGTGGTCCACGGCGAAATCTACGGTTATATCTGGATTATCGCCGATGTGCGCGCGCTCTCGCCGATCGACATGATGGCGATTGAAATCGGCGCTACCGTGGCCGCCTTGCTGATGCTCTATCAGGAGTCGCTGCAAACTGCGGAGGCTTCGCTCAAAGGCAGCCTCATGGCGCAACTGATCGAAGGGGATGGCGGGCGCCAAACGATCCTCAGCGATCAGTCGCTGCGCTATGGCGTCGATCTACGCCTGTCATACCGCATGCTCTTGGTCAGCATCAGAGATGGCCAGCCGCCAACGTCAACGCGCGCGTACCGATCAATAAATCAGGTCTTGGCGCAAAACGAAGCGCGGGCGGTAGCGGCGCAATTCGCCGGACAAGTGGCCATCCTGGCGCAGGACGAGCAGCGTATTGATCTTTTAGCGCGTGAGCTAGTTGAAACGCTGGATGGCGAAATCGGCGGCGTCGCCATCGGCATCAGCAGCGCCTTTAGCGGCGCCGGCGGCGTTGGCGCGGCTCATCAACAATGCAACGAAGCGCTGGACATCGCTCAGCGGACCTGCATCGGGAAACGGATTCATTATTTCGAGGACCTGGGTTATATCCATACGCTCTACCATGCGGGTCCGGCGAGCCTGTTACAGAATCCCCAAGTGCCGATCTTGCGGCGACTGCTTGACGAAAGGCAGGCGGACCTTTTCAATACGCTGGAGAATTACCTCGATGCCGGTGGCAACAGCGTGCAAACGGCGGAAGCGCTGCATATCCATCGCAGCACGCTGAATTATCGGCTTTCGCGCATAAAGGAAATTTGCGATGTCGATCTGACGTCGGCGAGTACGCGTCTGAACTTGCAGATCGCGCTGAAACTGATGCGACTCTTTGATGATATTGAAGAAAGCTAGTCGCCAGATTTGGCGACCGCGATGGCAATCGCCAGCGTATCGCTATGGCTCAAGCTGATATCCCATTCGGTCAAGCCCATTTCCTTCGCCAATTTATCGGCATTGCCGTGAAGGGTGAGTTGAGGCCGCCGCTTCGTAGACGTGCGAATCTCAATATCCACCCAGCGGATATCGCCGATGCCGCTGCCCAAGGCTTTGGCGACCGCCTCTTTGGCGGCGAAGCGCGCCGCCAGACGGTAGGCTTTGCCATCACAATCCTGGCGCTCGCCCGGCGTAAAGAAGCGATTGAGAAAGCGTTCACCCAGCCGCTCAATGCCGGTGGCGATACGCTCGCACTCAATCATGTCGACGCCGCAGCGTATCATCGTTTCGCGCGCGACTGGAGCGCCATCCCGCTACCCAGCGCGCCCTCCCAGACTGAATTTACAAAAATGGTACACATTCCTGCCTGACTGTACAATGGTACAGACCTAAAGGCGCAACGAGGGATGCTTATGGCAAGCCTGCGCTTTCGCATGCGGCAGCAATACTGGCGATGGGCGGCGCCAGGCAAAATTAGCGCCTATCTGCACGTTGCCGCATCGCCCAAATTGCAAATTGGCGCGGGCTACAATCTATTGAGCGGCTGGCTGAATACGACCCTCTATCCCTTTGCCAAAGGCACGGCATACCTGGACGCAAGCCAACGATTTCCAATTCCTTCGGCCTCCTTCGATTACATCTTCAGCGAGCACGTCATTGAACATCTCGAATTTGAAGAAGGGGCGATAATGTTGAGCGAAAGCGCGCGCATTCTGCGGAGCGGCGGACGGATTCGCCTGGCGACGCCGGACCTGGCGCAGATTATCGCCCTTTACGCTCAGTCGAGCGCAGATGCGCAGGGCGCATACATTCGCTGGATCATGGACAATTTCCGTCCGGGAATTGGCGAGTACAATCCGGCGCATGTCATCAATCAGTCATTTCATGGATGGCGTCACAAGTTTATTTACGATGAGCCAACTTTGAACCAATCTCTACAGCAGGCCGGCTTTGCGTCGATTACACGAGTCGCGCCGGGGCAGAGCGGCGACGAAAACCTGCGCGGCATAGAACAGCATGGCGAATATGTCGGCAGTGAGGCGGCAATGCGCTACGAGACGATGGTCTTTGAAGCGGTGAAGCCCTAAGCCCTTCATATAACGCAGCGCGCGCAAAGCAAATTAATTCGAGACGCGCAAAATTAGCTGTGCAAATGCCGGCAATTTTCGGCTACACTATCGGCTTTGACGCAGGTATTCGAGTTGTTCAGGGTGGTTGAAGCTAATGCCCGTTTATACCTATCGCCGTGAAGACGGTTCGACATTTGATATCCGCCAGCGCTTTCTCGATAATCCGCTGGAAATCTGCCCGGCTACGGGCCAGCCGGTCAGTCGCGTCATTCAGCCGGCCGGGATCATTTTCAAGGGCAGCGGCTTCTACGTCAATGACAATAACAAAGCGAAGAATCCGGCGAAGCCCGCCGGCGAAAACGGCAATGGCAAGTCGGCCAAAGAGGGCGAGAAAAAAGAGCCCAAATCAAAAAGCGAAAGCGACAGCAGCAAGCCGGAGAAGGCAAAAGCGCCCGCCAGCAAGTAGCCGCCAACGCGCGACGTCAATCGACCAGCATCGTATCGGAAAAGTCAGATGAGACTGTATTTCCTTCGACATGGCATAGCCGAGGACCTGGCCGCCAGTGACTTTGACCGCGCGCTGACGAAGCGAGGGCGGCGGCGCGTCGCCACATCGGCGAAAGTAATGAAGCGCCTGAGCCTAGAACCCGTTCGGATCTTCAGCAGTCCGCGGCTGCGGGCGCGCCAAACAGCCGAGATCATCGCCGATGCCTTGGATATGCCAGTGACGATTAGCGAGGCAGTCAACTTCGGCTTCGATCATGGCGATCTCCGCCGGTTGACACGGAAACTGGATGCCGATGACGAAGTCATGTTTGTGGGGCACAATCCGGATATGAGCCTGCTGGTGAGCGAATTAACCGGTCTTGACCTGTCAATGAAGAAAGGCGGCTTGGCTCGGATCGACATCTTGGGCCGGTCCGTGGACGAAGGCGAATTAGTCTGGCTGATCGCGCCAAAAGTGTTTGATGCCCTGGGGATGGCAGCCCAAGAGGCCGGCAAGAGAGATGACGCGCCAAACGCGACGCCCGCGCAAAAGACGCCGGCGACGTCTCAGCCTCTGCATAGTCTGATTCAGCGGCGCTGGAGCCCGGTAGGATTCGACCGCAAGCGCGATATCGATCGGGCGACGCTCCTAAGCATTCTGGAGGCGGCGCGCTGGGCGGCCTCGTCGAGCAACCTGCAGCCCTGGCGTTTCATCGTGGCGCCGCGCGCCAATGAGGCCGAGTTTCAGAAAATCCTGTCGATCTTGCGGGAAGGCAATCAGTCCTGGGCCCAGCATGCCGCCGTACTCATGATCGCGGTCACGCATAAGTTTCGCGCGCCTGATGTAGAAAATCGGCATGCATCCCATGATTTGGGTTTAGCGATTAGCCAGTTGGTCTTGCAGGCGCTGGATCATAATGTATATGTTCACCAGATGGGCGGTTTCTACCCCGAGAAGGCGCGCGAGGTTTATGATATCCCCGAGGACTTCGAGCCCTTTACCGCCATCGCCCTCGGTTATCAAACATTGAATCTGGATCATCTGAGCGAAAGCCACCGCGAGCGGGAGGGAGCGCCGCGGCAGCGCCAGGCACTAAGTGAAATGGTCTTCAACGGCAGTTGGGGGCAGCCCGCCGATTTCCTCAACGAAAGCAATAGGTAGATGGCGCGCTTTCTAATCACTGGCGGGGCCGGGTTCCTCGGCATCAATCTTTGCCGTTACTTGCTGGCGCGAGAGCAGGAAGTCGTCTCGCTCGATATCGCCGGATTCAGCTATCCCGAGCGTCATCAGATAAATGAAATTCGTGGTGATGTCCGCGACCGCGCCACAGTTGATGGCGCGATGACGGGCATTGATTTTGTCGTTCACGCGGCCGCCGCGCTGCCCTTGTATTCACCCGAAGAGATTCGAACGACCGACATTGACGGCACGCGCAACGTAATCGACTCCGCGCAAATGCACGGTGTCAAGCGCTTCGCGCACATTTCATCGACGGCGGTGTATGGCATTCCCACTCATCATCCGCAGCTCGAAGACGACCCGCGTGAAGGCGTGGGACCCTACGGCGAAGCCAAAGTGGCGGCTGAAGACATCTGCTTTGAATTCCGCGAAAATGGCATGATCGTATCCGTATTGCGGCCGAAGTCCTTTGTGGGACCGGAACGCTTGGGCGTCTTCGCCATGCTCTACGAATGGGCGAATGAAGGGCGCGGCTTCCCATTGCTTGGCGACGGCGCCAACCGCTATCAGCTGCTGGACGTGCAAGATCTCTGTGATGCCATTTACCTGTGCTGCACGCTCGACGACGATGCCGTCAACGATACCTTCAACATCGGCGCCAAGGACTTCGACACAATGGGCGAGGATTATCAGGCGGTGCTCGATTATGCCGGGCGCGGCAAGTCGGTCACGCCATTGCCGGCCGCACCTGCGATTTGGCTGCTGCGTATGCTGGAAGCGCTGAATCTGTCGCCCCTGTACAAATGGGTCTACGAGACGGCGGCGAAAGACTCCTGCATATCTATTGAGCGGGCGGAGGCACGGCTCGGTTTCCAGCCCAAGTACTCCAACCGCGATGCGCTGTTGCGCAATTTTCAGTGGTATCTTGACAATCAAGCCGCCTTCGAGCGCAAATCCGGCGTCTCGCATCGCGTTCCCTGGAGCCAGGGGATACTCCGCCTGGCAAAGATCTTCTTTTGACCGCAGGGATCAGCCTGGCGACAGCAAACGAGATGACCGCGAGAATAGTGTGATGGATGACTTGAAGACGGGCGGCATCGCTGTCATAGATTTCGGCTCACAGTACACACAGTTGATCGCGCGGCGAATCCGAGAACTCGGCGTTTATTCGGAGGTTTACCGCCACGACGGAGCGGCAGGCCAGATCAACGAGCATCGTCCGGCCGGTTATGTGCTATCGGGCGGACCCAGCAGCGTCTACGAAGCCGACGCGCCCCAACTGCCCGCTTTTCTATTGGAGAGCGAGCGACCCATCCTGGGAATCTGCTACGGCATGCAGCTGCTGACGGCGGCGCTCGGCGGAAAAGTCGCGGCCGCGCGCGAACGGGAATACGGACCGGCCAAGATTTCGCATCAGCCTCGCAGCCCTTTATTTGATGGGCTGGAGGCCGAGTTGCAAGTCTGGATGTCGCATGGCGATCGCATTGAGTCGCTGCCGCCGGGCTTCGGCGTACTGGCGCAGTCGAATAATTCGCCTTTGGCGGCGATCGGCGATCTGGTCCGCAATCGCTACGGACTGCAATTTCACCCGGAGGTACAGCATAGCGTCGGTGGTCAGGCGGTTATTCGCAATTTCCTCTTCAAGATCTGCGCCTGTCAGCCAAAGTGGAGCGCAGCGGCTTTTATCGAAAATGCGGTCGAAGCGATTCGGGCGCAAGTCGGCGGCGAGCGCGTGCTGCTGGCTTTGAGCGGAGGCGTCGATTCGGCGGTGGCGGGCGCGTTGATTCATCGCGCGATCGGCGAGCGCCTCATCTGCATCTTCGTCGATCACGGGATGCTCCGGCAGAACGAGGCGGAACAAGTCGTCCAGGTCTTTCGACATGAGCAAGGCATGAATCTGATCGCGGTAAACGCGGTCGAAAACTTTCTTTCGGCGCTAGCGAACATCACCGAGCCGGAAGCCAAGCGCAAGACGATCGGCCGCCGCTTTGTCGAGACATTCAGCGAAGAAGCGCGCAAGTTGCGCGGCATACGCTTTCTGGCACAGGGCACGATTTACCCCGATGTCATCGAAAGCGCCGCAGACAGCGCCAGCGCGAAGACAATCAAATCGCATCACAATGTTGGCGGTTTGCCTAATGACTTGCGGTTTGAACTGGTCGAGCCTTTGCGCGATCTGTTCAAAGACGAGGTGCGCGAGATAGGCGAGGCGCTGGGCTTGCCGGAATCGATCATCTGGCGGCAGCCCTTCCCCGGCCCGGGCTTGGCGATCCGCTGTCTGGGAGAGCTCAGCTGGGAACGGCTGGAAAAGCTGCGCGCCGCCGACGCCATCTTCACGGGCGAGTTGGCGGCCGCCGGTTTGCTGCGCCAAGGCACGGCGCAGAGTTTCGCCGTGCTGCTGCCGGTGAAGAGCGTCGGGGTGATGGGCGATAACCGCAGCTATGAAGAAACGCTGGTGCTGCGTTCGGTCACGACGGATGATTTCATGACGGCTGACTGGGCGCGCCTGCCATACGACTTATTGGCGCGCGTCAGCGCCCGTATCGTAAATGAAGTGCCCGGCATCAACCGCGTCGCCTATGATATCACCAGCAAACCGCCCGGCACCATTGAATGGGAATGAGACCGATAGTGTATCGACTTCGGTGGACATTCATTTGACCCAGATTCAGGCTCATCGCAGATCGCGTAAACACTGGCCGTCAAGTTGCGAAGGACACTTAAGAAAACGGCCTACTTTGCAAGCGATTCTCGTTGTACTCAATTAAACTCGTTGTCCTCGGTGGTAAAGCTTTTTGTGTTTCCACCGAAAAGGATACACTGCCATGAGACCGCGATCATTGCTCTCAAGCGTAAAACCGTCTATAAATGAAATAGCGTTTATTTCTCGAGAGGAAGATCCATGCCAGCCGCCTATGTGTTGATCCATCTGAATATGTCGGTCGATTTCGCGGATTCGCTGCGCGACATACGCGCCATCGACGGTGTGCTGCGCGCCGATCTTGTGGTTGGCCCCGATGATTGCATCGCCTATGTGGAGTCCGAAGACATTACGCAGATGATGAACACGATCCGCGCGATCCGCGGTGTCAATGGCGTAGGCAAAACCGACACGCGTTCGATAGCGGAAATGTAATCGCTAGATCTGTTCGCGCCGCCCAGCTATTGCGATCGCCGCTTGGCGGACAGTTGCTGGCGCGCTCCGCATGTGTCTACAGGCGCCAACACGGTTCCCGTCCCACATACAGAATACGCCCGGCGCATTTGTTGCCGTAACAAACAGTCATTCTTGTGCTAAAATCTTCGGCCCGGAGCGGCCAAGCCCTGCATTGTTTTCAAATCTAGCTTAGCCGCCTCTGACCATATCCACAGAAGCTGTATTCCGCGCCCGCTGGCAACGCAACTTAACTGGTAGTGTATCGAAGTCGGTGGAAATTCTTTGAGCCATCCTCGAGATTATATCCCCATCCCCAAGTACGTATGATTTTGTAGGGGCGACTCTTGAGTCGCCCACTGTTAATT
>JAPOYT010000169.1 GCA_026706445.1 Chloroflexota bacterium | reverse complement strand
GGAGCATCTTCGCCCATTAGCACGTAGCTTTCAGAGGGGTTTTGCCCTGATAAAGCTTAAACTCTGTGTCCTCGGCGCCTCTGTGGTGAAAAAAATAATTTGATGCAATTGCCCTGAATGTTGTTGGCGCGGACGAGGCCAGATGAAAGGAGGCGGCGCGGCGGCGGCCCTAATCGTAGCGGAGCACGTTCATCACGCGCTCTTTCAAGGCGACGCGGGCGCTGAGGAAGGTGGCCGTCCAGCCGATGAGGACAGAGGCGATCAGCAGGGCGATGGCGGTGAGGCGCGCGTCGGTCGGCAGCGGGATGACGATGCCGCCGGCGGCGGCGAGCAGGCTGATCAGCAACGCGCTCAAGCCGATGCCAAGCACAGCGCTCAGGAGGCCGATCAAGCTGGATTCAATGAACATGACCTGCAGGACGCGCCTCGACTTTAGCCCGATCGCTTTTAGGATGCCGATTTGGCGTCGCCGCTCCAAAGTGGAGAGGGCGACGGTATTCGCCATGATTACGGCGGCGGCAAAGAGGGAGAGCAAGCCGACGATGGTGGGAATCGCGGCAAACTGATCGATCAAGCGGCCGATCAAACCATCGATAAATTGCACGTCAATCGCCAGGGCGAAGATAACGCTGGACAGCTCGGCCAGCGCCTGATTGAGATCGCTATCGGGTACCTGATAGGCGTAAAGCGTATAGTCGGAGGATACAGACGCGGGCAGAACATCGGGCGGGACGACGCCGGACGAGGCGCCAAAAGCCATGCCCTCGGCGGCGCCAAGGACGCCGACAACCTCCAGCTCAATCTCATTCGCCGCATCCACTCGAATCACATCGCCGACCGCGATCGCCAGCGCGTCAGCCAGTTCAAGCGGCAAGACGATGAGACGCGCCCCGCGGTCCGCAGGCTTGAGCATGCGCCCGTCTCGAACGGGGCTTTGACCGCTGTAGATGTCCGGTTTGTCCGATTCCCAGACGGTGAATTCCAAATCATTATTGCTGTCTATCTCAACCTCGTTGACAGCAATGACCTGCGTCTCGTAATTCTTGATGGTCGTACGGTATTCGATTTCCGCCTCATTCAGGGCGCCGTCGATGGCGTTCTTGACCAGACTCGCCGGCAGCCCGGGAAAGGGAAAGACCAGCACGTTGCCGCCGAAGGCGCGGCTCAGCTGGAGGTTGAGCAGCTCGCGCGTGCCTTCGCCCACGAAAGTGATGCTGCTGAGCGCGAACATGCCGGCGCTGAGCGCCAGCAAGGTGATGGCGGTGCGCAGGCGGTTGGTGGACAAGTTGCGCAGCGCCAAACGCCAAGTGACCATTCCCAAAGTGGGCAGCCTGCCGATCAGGAATATGATCAGCCAGAGGACGCCAATGAGCAGAAGAAAGATGGCGAAAGTGGCGCTGACGCCGATGACGCCGACCAGATAGGCGGAAGGCAGGTTCGGATCGGTCGCGTCTCCGGGGCGCTCAACATCGCTGCGGTTCCCGAATTCGACCCGTGCGTTTTCCGGCGCGGCTTCCCCCGCCGGCGCCTCCGCCAGACGCCGCTCGGTCAATTCAAACGACGGTCGCAAGATTTGGCCAACGACTAATCCCAAGCTGAGGCTGACGAAGATCAACAGGATCACGGATTGAATGAGGCCCAGAGCGACGAGGTGATTCTCGTTGGGACGCAGAATGATGCTGGGGCGCACCTTGACGGCGGTCAAGATGGGCGCGACGCCGAAAATGGCGGTCACAATCATACCCAAGGCAAAGCCGAAGACCAGCGCCTCGGGGTAGACTTTCCAGATCAATGGCTGACGCAGCGCCACCGAGCCGTATTCATTTACCACTACGCTGAGGGCGATGCCCAGGATGAGGCCGAGCAGGCTGCCGATAAAGCCGAGCATCAAGCCTTCGGTCAAGAAGAGGGCGGCAACCTGGCTGCCGCGCAAGCCGAAAGTCTTGACCGCGGCGATTTCGTTGGTGCGGCGGCGCACCAGAACCAGCATCGTGTTCATGATGCCGACGCCGCCGATCAAAAGCGCGCCCAAGCCCATGACGACGACGAAGTCGCTCAGATATTGCGAGACCACTTCGTAGCGCTGCAAGAAGTCGGCGATGATGGTTGTGCGCGCGTCCGGCGCGATCAATTCGATCTCGGCTTCCATCGCCCGCAAGCGCGCGTCATCGGCCGGCTCAGGCAGCAGGACGCCGATGCGGTTGGGCGCAAATTCGTCGTTAATCACCGCCTGCGCGTTAGCCAGGTCGAAATAGGCGAAACCAAAAAAGGCATTGAGGAAGTTGGTGACGCTGCTTTCTTCGGCGACCGAGACAATGCCGCGCACGGTGTACGCTTCTTGCGTGCCGCTGACCCGCACTTGGTCGCCGACGGCGATATCGCTCTGCGCCGCCAGGTTATCGCTGATCACGACATCGTTGCCGCCGCTGAAAAGCTCGGCGAGCGGCAGATCCGGCGGGTCGACCGCGCGGATGGTGTGGGTGGGCGGATAAGTCTGGGGATCGATGAAATTGCTGCCGATGAAGCTGGGGCGCCCGAAACCCCCGCCGCCCGCTTTGGTGATCTGCATATTCCGTCCGCTCATGTAGGCAGTGCTTGCGGCGCCTTTTTCCGCCGCCCAAGCCAGTAGCGCAGACAATTCAGCCTCGGTAAAAGCATTGGGATCGTTGCTGCCGAAGCCGCCGAAGATATTGTCATTGCGGATCAGCAGGTCGCCTTTGATTTCGATGCGCACGTTGTTGGTCAAGGTGTCGCCGACAGCCAAGCCGAGCGAGCGCAATGCGACCACGGTGGCGACGCCGGCGGTTATGCAGAGAACAGCCAGTGTGGTCCAGCGCCCGCCGCGGCGAATATTGCGCAAGGCGTAGGTGAAATAGAAGCGCAAACGATGGTTCATGAGCAGGTCCTGATCAAAGCGGCGTACAGTGTAAGCGAATCACGGCTATGTTTACAGACGCGGAATGGCAAAATGGCGGCGCCACCGCCTGACTGATTGATACGTTAACCGAGACGCGGCGTTGCGCGGATGGCGGTTGCTATCGCCGCGGCAGTTGAATTATAGTTGCGCCATAAAATCGTCCCGTGTCCGCGAGGAATCCTTCATGACAAGACCGATTATTGGCATCACGACCGGTGGACGCAGCGAAGGCTACATCAAATCTCGCCATTATGACGAATTCTACAGCTTGCCGGCGCCCTATGTCGACGCCGTGCGCCGCGCCGGCGGCATCCCGCTGCTGATCGCGCCCGGAGAGAACGAATGGGGAGAGATTCTGCCGCTGCTGGATGGCGTGATTGTCACCGGCGGCACCGACATTGACCCGGCCGAATATGGCGGCGACCGCTGGAATCCACATGTATTGCCGGCCGATCGCGAGCGCGACCGCAGCGAACTGGGTCTGGCGCGCCGGCTGCTGGACGAGGGCGTAAAGCCCCTGCTCTGCATCTGCCGCGGCTTGCAGGTCTTGAACGTCGCCGCTGGCGGGACGCTGCACGAGCATATCCCCGATATCCGCGATGACGACATCCACCGCAATGAGGCGGGGCTTTGGGCGATGCAGGCAGTCCAGGTCGAAAGCGACAGCCTGATTGCCGAAGTCATGGGACTGACGGCATTGCGCGCTTCGTCCGGGCATCACCAGGCGGTTAAGGCGGTGGCGCCGAGCTTGCGCGTGGTGGCGTCGGCGGCTGATGGCATCATTGAAGCGCTGGAGAAGCCCGGGCATCCCTGGCTGATCGCCGTTCAGTGGCATCCCGAAGTGACTGCCGGGCGCGATCCGTCGCAGCAAGCGCTCTTTGACGCGCTGGTGCAAAAGGCGCGCCAAGCGCAACGCGAGCGGGTGATCGGTTGAGCGCGCCTACTTGATCGTGACGCGTCCGATATCGAGTTCGCGCTCGAATTGAACACCGCTGCCGATAATCGTGCCGGGGACGCTGACGCCGCTCTCGTAGTTGTAGAGGATGAACTTCAGGTCATAATCGCCCTTGAGCCAGGACGATGTATCAATTCGCCGGCGCGCCAGCGGCTCGAGCCCGACGGTGAAGTCTGATCCCGCCACCCTCTCGCCGTTTGCGTCAAAAGCCTGGACCGAGAAGGCGTGGGATTCAGCCGGCAGGCGCGTCCACAATAGATCTAGGTCGAGTTGGTTCGGCCGGCTATCGACCAGCAGATTGCCGAGCCGGATGCCATTGGCGTAATGGACTTCCAGCGGCTGCGCGGCCTTCGCCAAATCACAGGGAAACGCCTCGCGCAAGAAATACTCGATGACGGCCTCATCGGCGTCGACAAGGCGCTGGCATGATTTGAAGCCGACAGCAATCCAATCGCGATAACTGCGCAGCGTCTGCGGATCAGCCATCTGCGGATTGTAAACCAAGAGCAGCACGAAGTGATCCTCCAGCAGTTCGGCGGCGTAGGCCGCGGCATCGTCCATATTGCCAGAGTCGCGCGCTCTGATTTCGCCATCAGTTAGCGCGAGCGACGCGAAACGATGCGTGCCAAATAGATAAGCCGCGCCCTCGTCGTCAAGAATGCTTAGAACAGCCAAGTCCTGTTGCGGGAATATAGCCGGTGACGCTGAAAGACCCTGAAAATGCGCGAGGGCGGCGGCATTTATGGTAGATGACCGGTCGCAGTTGCGGCGCAAATCCGCCAAGCGGTAGACGCGCGCATAGTCATCGCTGTATGAGGCCTTCACATCGACAAAACTGCTCTCAATCGCCGCATCGTCGCCGATCCAATGATGCCAGATCACATGGGTAAAGCCGTCGCTGAGCAGTTGATCCAAGGCGGTAATGTACTCCGCTTGCAGCGGCGGAATGCAATGGACGGCGGCGCCCCGGCGCCATGAGCGCAGCAATCGATTTCCCTCGATATAGTCATAGGCTTGCGGCGGTGTTCGTCCGCTCAAGCCCTCGACCTGCGGATAGCCGTTATAGGTCTGATAAAAGCCGTAATATTTGGATTCCTGCCGTCCCAGCGGAAGGTTGATCAAGCGCGGCTCGCCGTTGAATTCTTCCTTGCGCAGCCATTTAATGAAGGCGATTTGCTCATCGGGCACAACCCTGACTTCGGTCGTTTCATAATACTCAAAGGCGACGATGGCGATGACAGCCAGCGTAATCAGGGCGCGCTGCTTGGCCGGGCGGGCGGCAAGAATGGACTTGAGCCCAAAACAGGTCATGACTGCCAGCGGCAGCAGAAGGCCCATCTGGAAATGATCGGTCACGTGAAATGGGCCAAAAACAGGCGGTAGAAGATCTGCCAAGAGCGCTTTTGGCAAGACAATCTGGCTGTATTTGTAGCCATCAATCTGCAAAACCGAACCCAGACGCAGCAGCAAGAATGGCAGCGCCAGTCCCAGCCAGGGCCGCATACGGCGGCGGTATCCGGAGCGGGCGAATCCCACGATGACCAGCGCCAGCGGCAGGTAACCCAAATAGCTTGTGCTCGACTCGTAACGGGGTTCGCCAACCCGGAAAAATGATTTGAGCAGCGGTGTCGTTATGGGATGCCGGTAATTGACGAAGTAATACATTAGGTCGGTGGCCGTCTCATTGTCACGGTTCTTGTTTAGCGCGTCATCCATTGAACCGGGTTGAGCCACTATCGGCGCGAGACGCGGGGCGCTGGCTAGCCCGATGACAAGACCGAGCAGCATCATCCAGCGCCAGAAGCGCGGATCTCTCCAGTGAATGAAAGCGTAGTAGAGGACGATCAGCGCCAAGGTGATGATCTGGCAGATGAAAATGTATATGCCGCTGAAGCTGGTTAAGCCGACAATGATGCCGCAGAAGATTAAATAGGGGGCGCGCTCTTCCTTTATGCCACGCTGGAAGAAATAGGCGCTGAGCGGAAAGCTCACGATAATATTGATGCCGGGATGCGCCGCATGCGCCGTCACAAATTGACAGAGCCCGAATACGGCCGCCCCCAGCGTAGCGAGCCAGCGATCCGCAAGCAGGTAATGCAGATAACCATAGGCGCTTGCGGCGACCGCAAAGACGATCAAGAGGAAGGTCAGTGTATAGGCATTGCTTATCGGGAGAACGGCGCCCAACAAGCCCACCGAGAGCATGTGCGGCAGGCTGAAGCTTTCATAGGCGAGCGAAACGCCGATGGGGTAGAACATGACATCCGAATGATAGAAACTCGTCTTGCCGGCCAGGAACTGCCCCAGGTGCCATACATCCCAAAGCTTTTGCCGGACATCGCCATGCGCGGTGGAGAAGACGGCGCGATCCGGTTCAAAGACCAGCGCGAAGGTTGGCCAAGTGGTGACGATGATGAGCAGCGGCACGACGATGAGGAAGGGCAGATGTTGTCGAATCCGGGACATGAGAACCTTCAGGCGCAACACCCCCACCCCAATCCTCTCCCTCCAAATTAACTGAGGAAAGGACAGTTTTTCATTAGGCAAGGGGTGAGCGACATTCGCGCGACCTTTTGGTCATTTTCGGGCGAGCCACCGGCTGACCCGTTGCCGAAATTCTTGGTTGTTGCGGACCTGTCCTGCCCTCAGCCCCAAAATGAGGGGGGTCTTTGTTCACTCTTCAACTGAGGATCTCAGCCGCCAGCGAGCCACTTGATCGCGTCTTTGGCGAAGTAGGTCACGATCAGGTCGGCGCCGGCGCGCTTGATGCAGGTGAGGCTTTCAAGCGCGGAACCCTCCAGATCGAGCCAGCCACCCCGCGCTGCCGAATGTATCATGGCGTATTCGCCGCTCACCTGATAGGCAGCCAGGGGCAGATCAAACTGCCGGCGCGCTTCGTTCACGATATCGAGGCTGGGAAGCGCCGGCTTCACCAGCAAGATATCGGCGCCCTGCTCCACATCGAGCGCGATCTCCTTCAGCGCTTCGCGGCGGTTGGCCGGGTCGAGCTGATACTGTTTTCTATCGCCGAAGCCGGGGGCGCTGTGGGCGGCATCGCGAAAGGGACCGTAAAAGACACTGGCGTATTTTGCCGCGTAGCTCATCACGGCGACGTGGGAAAACCCTTCACTGTCGAGCGCGCTTCGGATGCCAGCGACCATGCCATCAATCATGCCCGAGGGGGCGATGATATCGGCGCCGGCGCGCGCGTGAGCGACCGACGCTCGCCCAAGCAAATCCAGCGTCGGATCATTTAACAGGTATCCAAGCGGAATCGCGGGATCGAAATGTGGAACTTCCGGCGCGTTGACGATGCCGCAGTGCCCATGGTCGGTGTATTCGCAGAAGCACATATCGGAAATGACGGCGAGATTGGGCGCCGCTTCTTTGATGGCGCGTATGGCGCGCGGGATGATGCCGTCGTCGCTGAAATTGTCGCTGCCGCGCCAGTCCTTGTATTGCGGGATGCCGAAGAGGATCACGCCGGGGATGCCGAGCGAAGCGATTTCTCGCGCTTCGGCGGCGAGCTTGTCGACCGTCAGCTGGGATTGCCCGGGCATCGAATGAATGGGCAGGCGCTGATCGCTGCCATAGCGGACGAAGAGCGGATAGATGAAATCGTCGGGCTTCAGCTCGGTCTCGCGCACCATCCGCCGTATCGCCGACGACAGACGGAGGCGGCGGGGACGCGCGCGTAAACCAAGGGTCCTTGCTTTTTCCCTTGGCTCAATCTTGAGTTCCAGTTCAGACATGCGCGCAGGTTCCCGCTCCGCCCAAAGCGGCAGTCGATCAGCCTACCAGGTTTCCCAATGAACGACATCGTCGAAAACGCGGCGGCCGCCGGCTTGCAGCGGACGTTTCGCGGATCCACCGTCGGCCGGATAGCCGAAGGATATCACCAGGCGCGTTTGAAAGCCGGCCGGGATTCCCAGGATATCAGCCGCGGCCTCCGGCTCGTATATGGTGCCGAGGCAGGAGCCGATGCCGATTTCGGTCGCCGCCAGCTGCATATAAGCGGCGCTCTGGCCCGAATCGAAGAAATGCCAGAGGGTGCGCTCGTTTTCCGTTGGCACGACGATGACGACGCAGAGCGCGCAGCCGGCGACATGTCCCATGCCGGCGCCAGTTGCCGCCAACTGCGCCAGGCTATCCTTGTTCTGCACGGCGATGAAATGCCAGGGCTGGCTGTTCTTGGAGCTTTGCGAGCGCCGGCCCGCGTTGAGGATGCGGTCGATGTGGTCGCTTCGCAGCGGCTCCGCGCGAAATTCACGTATCGCGCGCTTGGTCTGAATGGCGTCCCAGACGTGCATTTTTTGGTCCTTTCCGTAGGTCGCTAGCGCCCGTCAGTCATCCACTTTCGTCGTGGCTAAGATTTCTGAGTCGGCTAGCGTCCTGACGACTTGCATCTCGCTGCGCAGCATGTCATTGATTTCGGCTTCGTAGGCGACCTGCGCTTCGACATCCGCCTCCAAAGCGAATTCGATCATGACTTCGGCGACCGACTTTTTCACCGTGCGGCTGATGATCTCTTCGAGCTCGCCGACCGATAACTCCACGATTTTGCGATTGTCCATAAGGCTTGAGCCGGGCAGTCAATCCGCGAATGTCCCGGTCTCCTCCTTTCGTCTAGACATAAGGCGATTGTAACGCCTAATGCGCGAACTTGCTCAAGGCTGCGCCAATACTTATGCGATTCTGACGCGTGGCGCTGGCTGCCTATCTCCAAAGCCTTATACGCAAGATAACGAAGGGAGTATCAGCATCTGTGCAAAATGTACAATGGCGCGGTCATGCCTGCGAGCCGGTCGCGGAGCGGTAATGCCTTGTCGATTGCGGCGGTCTGTGTGACACTGTGCCAATCCATTTGATGACGCAGCGGAGGCGACATGCCGCTGATATGGGCGGGCATCATCATGTTTGGCGGCAGCCTGGCGCAAGGCGCGATTGGCTTCGCGCTCGGGTTGATCGCCGTTCCGCTATTGGTGGAAGCCGGCTTCAGCCTGTCGCAGGCGGTCGCGCTGACCACGCTTGCGATCGGCATTCAGGTGATCTTCGGTGCCTGGCAGTTGCGGGCGCATATCCCCTGGGACGATGTCAAGCCGGCGGCGATCCTGCGTTTTCTGACCGTGCCGCTGGGTGTATTGCTCCTGCTGAATGTCGAGACGATGGACAGTGACGGGGTCAAGCGGCTGGTGGGCGTCGGCGTGCTGCTGGGCGTTATTTTGCGGGTCGCGACCGGGCAGATCGCGCAGCGCGAATGGAGCCGGGCCGCGTCGATCGCCGCTTTCAGCCTTAGCGGCCTCTTGCAGGGGCTGGTGGCGATGGGCGGTCCGCCGCTGGTGCTATGGATGACGACGCGTGAGTTTCAAGCGAAGCAGGCGCGCGCCTTTACGCTGACGCTGTTCCTCTTCAACGCGCCGCTTCAGGTGCTGCTGCTGCTCTTCTTGTCGCAATCGATGAATCTTGATGTCATTCTGATGGCGCTTGCGCTCTCGCCGCTGATATACATTGGCACGACGATCGGCGTCCGCATTGGCGACCGCTTCAGCAAGGCGCTGCTCAACAAGGCGGCGCTGGCGGTATTGGTCGTGATCGCGCTGAATGCGATGCTGTAGCCGGGGATAACATGCCTACCCGATCCCCCGGCCCTTTCCTAAAGCAATACGGAGGACAGGACCAGTTCAAAGCTATTGCATATCCGACGGCGGATCAGCCACCGGCGCAGGTCTGTGTCTACGCGACCTGACCCCTACAGGCATCTCTTATGTTGATACATTGTACGGGCGAGCGATCTGCAGTGTCTACGCGCAGCGGTGGCTCGCCCCAAACCACTACTGGCAATGGAAAGCTGATGAGCGCAGAGCCACAACGCAAATCACTGCAACTCAGCCGCGAGGAGATGCGCGAGTTTGGTTACCGCGTCATCGATATGCTGCTGGATTATTATGACGAGCGCGCCAACAAGCCGGTGGCGGAGACGCTAGACTTCGAGGCGCTGGACGCGATTCTCCGCGAGCCCTTGCCGCGCGAAGGCATGCCCTGGCCGGAGGCGCTGGCGCAGTTCGAGCGGCAGGTGGTGGACAGCTCGAATCGGGTCGATCATCCGCGTTTCTTCGCGTACATCCCGCTTGCCAACAACTTCGTCAGCGTAATGGCGGATTCGCTGGCGGCCGGCTACAACATCTTCAACGCCGTCTGGCTGCAAGGTCCGGGCGCCGCTCAAATCGAGCGGCTGACGGTGGATTGGCTGCGGCAGATCTTCGGCCTGCCGGCGGAAGCGGGCGGAACTTTCGTCAGCGGCGGTTCTGCCGCCAATCTGACGGCGCTGGCGGTGGCGCGCGAAGCGCAACTCAGCGGCGAACTGCGCGATGCGGTCGCCTATTGTTCCGATCAGATTCACTTCGCCGTCTCGCGCGGAATGCGGATTCTGGGCTTCGCGCCCGAGCAGCTGCGCAAGCTACCCAGCGATGACCATTTCCGCCTGCCGTTAGCACCGCTGACGGAGGCGATTGCGGCCGATCGCGCGGCGGGCAAGCGTCCCTTCTGCGTCATCGCCAGCGCCGGCACGACCAATACCGGCGCGGTCGATCCACTGGCTGCGCTGGCGGACTTGTGCGCGACTGAGGAATTGTGGCTGCACGTCGATGGCGCTTACGGCGCGCCAGCTGCCTTGACCGAGAAAGGCAATTTAGCGTTGAAGGGCTTGGGGCGCGTCGACTCGTTGGCGCTGGACGCGCACAAGTGGCTTTTCCAACCGATTGAATGCGGCGTCGCGCTCGTTCGCGATCGGCGCTGGCTGCCCCGAACCTTTAAGGAGACGCCGGAATACCTGAAGGACATACAGATCGAAGGCGAAGAACTCAACTTCATGGACCAGGGCATTCAACTGACGCGGCAATTCCGCGCGCTTAAGCTTTGGATGAGCTTCAAAGTCTTCGGGCTGGACGCCATCAGCGAGGCGATTGCCGCGGGCTTCGAAAACGCGGAGCTGGCTGAGCGGCTGCTGCGCGAAACGGGCTGCTGGGAGATCGTGACGCCAGCGCAAATGGCGATACTGACATTTCGCTACCAGCCGGCCAATGGCGACGAGGCGCTGGCGGACCGCGTAACGCAGGACCTGGTGGGGCGGATGCTGGATGACGGCTATGCTTTCGCCTCGGGGACGCAGCTGCGCGGGAAGCCGGTCATGCGCATGTGCTGCAATAATCCGCGCACGACGCCGGACGATATCGAAAAGACGATTCAACTGATGACGCGGCTGGCTGCCGCGCTGGAAGCGGAGCATGGAGGCTTGCCAGCGTCAAAATAGCGCGCTGGAAATTGCCGGTCTTCTCCATTGGACTATACGGCTAGCATGCGGAAGCTGTAGGGGCGAGCCACCGGCTCGCCCCTACAATTCATCGTTATTTTGGGTGAGGGAAGTA
>JAPOYT010000264.1:8128-11339 GCA_026706445.1 Chloroflexota bacterium | reverse complement strand
CGTCGCCGCGAATTGTCCCAGATCAGCGACTATGCTAAACCTGTCCTGTCCTCAGTCCTTGTGGGGGAAGGGGCCGGGGGATGGGGGTAGAATTATGTGTCAATCGACCAGTAGCGGACAAGCCTTGTAGGGGCAACCGGCGGTCAGTGTCTACGCGACCCATTGGGTCGCCCTCCAGCCAATACCAAATTATGGGTCCGCCTTGTGCCCCCCCCATTACCGAAGCGCCGCCTCCTTCTTTATCGCCATCAGCCGCGCATAGCCCTCGCTAGACTTGTAAAACTCGTCCAGCGGATAACATCCCGAAACCATGCCATTCCGCGGCGCCGTCGTACAATCGCTGAATGTCCGGCAAATTCGCTTTCGCTGCAGCGGCTTTCCCGCCAACAAATCCGCCGGCAATTCCGGATAACTCAAAGCCATCCGCCCCAAGCCCACAAAGTCTGTCATGCCGGCGCCAACCGTCGCCTGCGCCACATTGGGCAGCCAATCCTGCAAATACGAATAGCCGGACCCCACAATCGTCAATGCAGGGAACATCGCTTTCAATTCCGCCGTGATCTTGATCTGACGCGCCACCCCCACAAGCGGATCCTCCGGCAGCAAATAGCCGTCAGATGGCGGAAACAGGGCGGGACGCTGAATGTGAAAATTGTAATACGGGCTGCCCGCCGTGATGCATACCAGCTGAATATCCAATTCTTGCAGCAGCGCCAAGAACTGGCGAGGCTCGCTCAGGTCATAACCCTTGCCGCTGCCATCGCCCCCAAAGGCATAGGGATAGCGCTCCCCATCATACGGCGTCGGTTCGCCAATCTGATCTTTGCCCGCTCGAAACGGCGCCCAATCCACCGCGCTGAGGCGCACGCCGATATCCAGCCCCGGCGCCGCCGCGCGGATGAGCGCGACCGCATCCCGCAGAAAGCGACTGCGATTCTCAAAGCTCCCGCCATACCGGCCGCCGCGATCCACTGCGCTCAGAAACTCATGTCCTAAATAACCGTGACAGTGCTTGATATCGACAAAATCGTAGCCCGCCTTTTGCGCCAATTCCGCCGCCTTCCCGAAGTCCTCTATGAGCAACTCGACTTCAGCATCGGTCATGACCATAGAATCGTCGCGAACTCCAAACTTCTCATCAAGCAAAGGATGGCGATACAGCACAACCGGTTCCAGCTTGGCGCTGTTCGGGCGGCAGAAGCGCCCTGAATGCGTCAATTGCAAGCCAATCAAGAGGTCGTCAGCAAAGCCAAAACTTTCACTGTGCGCATCCGCCAATTCCTGGCGCAGCGCAGCAATCCCGCCGACGGTCGATTCATTGATCACCAACTGCCGCGCGTTCGCCCGTCCATCGTGGCGCACCGCCACCGCCTCGCCGCCCCAAATCAGCTTGGCGCCGCTCCGGCCAAAACGGCGCCAACGCCGCCGCGTCAAATCCGTCGGTCCCCCATCGGCGCCGCCATCCCAGCCTTCCATCGGCAGCACCGCAAAACGATTCGAAAGGCGCCGACCCCGATACAGATAGGGCTGCGCAAGCGCGGGCTCCGCTCCAACTGTCGCGGTCTCAGCCACGGGCAATTCCGCCCCGACGGCATCACAGTAGTTTGTGAATTGCTCATAAGCGCGCAACTGCGCCACCCGCCTCCAGGCCATCGGCTAGCGCTCCTTCAATACGCCCATCCGCGCGGCAATGTCTCGCAAGATCGCGACATCGCTGGACGGGCGCTCCGGCGAATTGGCATGCGTCCGGTCCGAGCCGATCCAGCCGCGAAGCTTCAGGAATTGGGCCGCCGAGTGCTTATAAGCCGGCACCGGCGGGCGGAACGCCAGAAAACCAAGATACTGAATTAGATCGTTCAGCTCAAAGAATTCGGGATCCCCCGCCAGCCACATCGCGTCTCGCTTCGCAAATAGATCAGGCGCGAAGGTGCTCAAGCCCAGCAGGTAATCGCTGCCATAAATCACCATGTCGATAGCCAAGTCATTGCCCGTGAAGACCTTGAAATCGGGACGCGCCGCATCACGAAGCGCGATCCGTTCCCATTCCAACTGCCGGTTGAGCGACGAATGCTTCGCCCCGATGCACTTGCCAACACCCAGCAAGCCGCCATACGTTTCCAGATCGTATATCGCGCCGAAGGGTGCGAACATCGCGCCCAATTCAAACGCGATGAATTTGTCCGTCTTCTCTCCAATCGTTTCGTACGATCTGACGATATCGTCCCCGCTCTGCTGCGTAAGCCCGTAGGACTGAAACACGATCGGCGTCCCGCCATGGCTTTGAATGCTTTCAACTTGGCCGAAATAAGCCTCGGCATTGAAGGGCTCTCCCGGGCTATCCGCGACGAAAGCGCCCGCCACAAACTCGCCACCGTCGAGAGCGCAGCGCGTCGCCCGCAAAACTTTCTGCCGCTCCTCCTCGCTGATCAGATTGGCGAAGCCGGTGTCCATATTCACCGCCGGCGTCAAACCAGCTTCCGCCGTCCGCCGCACATGATTCGCAAAGCCCGGCCAATCAATTTCACGGTTATCCCTGAACGGCAGCAATATCGCCGAGATACCGGTAATCCGCCGATTCGGCACAATCATCGCCGTCGGACTGATTGTCAATTGCGCTTCCAAATTCATGTGTTCGTCCTCATTCCGCGTCTTATCTCAGACCTTGCAACAAATCAATGAGCATAACGGACCTACGAAGGAAATTTCCAAATAATCTTAAAGCTGTACCGGCGAGCGACCTGCTGTGTCGGCGGTCTGTGTCGCAGATCCTTGTGTACACGGGCGAGTCGGTGGCTCGCCCACTCCTGCACTGCTTTTTCAGTCTATCTTTTCCACACCGGCGCCATTTGACTATCAGCGGCAACCAATATAATATCATCAAATTCTCGTACTACTCACAGGTCCTCTTATGCGAATCCGATTTGGCTTCCGAGATGTAGAATTTCCCAGCGCCCATCTAGGCGAGCTCCGCGAGAGCCAGGATCTGCTTGACGACGTGGGCGCCCTGTGGCAGCGCCTCAATGAAGACGGCTATCTTCTTCTTCGCCGGCTGATCGACCGCGAGACCGTGATAAATGCTCGCAATGTCGTCCTGCAGCACATGCAAGTCCAACAGGCTTTGCAGCCGGATACGCCCTTGCTCCAGGGCGTCATGCCCCGCGGCGGTAAATCCGTGCAAATGATGGGCCGCAAAGGCATCGCCCATCATCCA